>JASLBL010000340.1 GCA_030146615.1 Actinomycetes bacterium | reverse complement strand
GCCTGGTCCGGCGGTCCCCGCTGGAGCACGGGGGGACACCGGTGAAGTGGCTGGGCGACGGGGTGATGTTCTTCTTCCGGGAGCCGGGAGCTGCCGTCCTGGCCGCGGTGGAGATGGTGGAGGCGGTCGGGAGCCACGGCCTTCCACCGGCCCATGTCGGGATCCACGCGGGGCCGGTGGTGTTCCAGGACGGTGACTACTTCGGCCGGACCGTCAACCTCGCGTCCAGAATCGCCGAGTACGCTAGACCCGGTGAGGTGCTGGTCAGCCAGGAGGTCGTCGACGCGGCGGAGGGAGGGCCGATGACGTTCACCGAGATCGGTCCCGTGGAACTGAAGGGCGTCCCAGGGACGCTTCGGCTCCACATCGCCCGCCGCCCCGCCTGAAGCGCACAGGACCAGGCGGCTCCCCGGATCCCTGGTCCGTACTAAGCCTGGATCCACCCGCGGCGCTTGCTGGGGTGGTGGGATGATCCGATCATAAGAAAGGCCCTCTGAGCAGGGAGAATTAGGCTACTGGGGCCCGAACCGCCCTCCACCCACCGTGCCAGGTAACGACATGGGGCCCCAGGGGCCCCGACCCCGTGCCAGGTCCCTGCACCGGGACCCCAGGCGCCCTACCGCCCGACGCGCAGGCGGCGGTAGCGGCGGATCAGGGCGTTGGTCGAGCTGTCGTGGTCCAGGTCGTCGCCGGCCGCCGGATCGAGCTCGGCGGCGATCCGGGTAGCCAGGACCTTGCCCAGCTCGACCCCCCACTGGTCGAAGGAGTTGACGCTCCAGACGACCCCCTGGGTGAACACCTTGTGCTCGTACAGGGCGGTCAGCTGCCCCAGCACCGACGGGGTCAGCTCGGGGGCGAGGATGGTGCTGGTGGGCCGGTTGCCGGGGAAGGTCCGGTGGGGGGCGAGGTCGGGGGCGACGCCCTCGGCCAGCACCTCCTCGGTGGTCTTGCCGAAGGCCAGGGCCTCGGTCTGGGCCAGGAAGTTGGCCATCAGCAGATCGTGGTGGTCGCCGACGACCTCGGCGGGCCGGCAGATGCCGATGAAGTCGCTCGGGACGAGCCGGGTCCCCTGGTGGATGAGCTGGTAGAAGGCGTGCTGGCCGTTGGTGCCGGGCTGGCCCCAGACCACCGGCCCGGTGTCCACCCGGACCGGGGTCCCCTCCAGGGTGACCGACTTGCCGTTGGACTCCATGTCGAGCTGCTGGAGGTAGGCCGGGAAGCGCTGGAGGTACTGGCTGTAGGGGAGCACGGCGTGGGTCTCGGCCCCGAAGAAGTCGATGTACCAGATCCCGAGCAGCCCCAGGAGCACGGGCAGGTTGCGCTCGAACGGGGTGGTGCGGAAGTGCTCGTCGATCAGGTGGAAACCGGCCAGCAGCTCGTCGAAGCGGTCGGGCCCGATGGCCACCATCAGCGACAGCCCGATCGCCGACGGGTAGGAGTAGCGGCCTCCCACCCAGTCCCAGAACCCGAACATGTTGGCCGGGTCGATGCCGAATTCGGCAACCTTCTCGGCATTGGTGGACACGGCCACGAAGTGCCGGGACACGGCCGCCTGGTCGCCGAGGGCGTCCAGCAGCCACGCCCTGGCCGTGCGGGCGTTGGTCAGCGTCTCGATGGTGGTGAAGGTCTTGGAGCAGACGACGAACAGGGTCTCGGCCGGGTCCAGGTCGCGGGTCGCCTCGGCGATGTCGGCCCCGTCGACGTTGGAGACGAACCGGAAGGTCATGGAGCGGTCGCTGTAGGGCCGCAGCGCCTCATACGCCATGGCCGGGCCCAGGTCGGAGCCGCCGATGCCGAGGTTGACCACGTTGCGGATCCGCCGGCCGGTGTGGCCGAGCCAGCGGCCGGAGCGGACCTCGTCGGCGAAGCCGCGCATCCGCCGCAGGACCTCGTGGACGTCCTCGACGACGTTGTGGCCGTCGAGCAGGATCGAGCTGCCCTCGGGGGCGCGCAGGGCGACGTGCAGCACCGCCCGGTTCTCGGTGACGTTGATCCGCTCCCCGGCGAACATGGCGTCGATCCGCTGGCGCAGCCCGGCCCGCTCGGCCAGGGCGACCAGCAGCCCGACCGTCTCGCCGGTGACCCGGTTCTTGGACCAGTCAAGATAGAGGTCGCCGGCCTCGCACGTCATCGTCTCGCCCCGGCCCGGGTCGGCGGCGAACAGCTCCCGAAGGTGGGTGTCCCTGACCGCCTGGAGGTGCCGTTCCAGGGCCTGCCACTCGGGGGTCTGGTCGATGCTGGTCGGGGCTTCGGCCATGGCAATCGGCTCCTCGCTCGGGACGGGCTAGCAGGGTACCTCGTGGGTACAAGGAGGACGATGGAGCAGCTTCAGCGCCTGCTGCAGGCGGTCGACGACTTCCAGCAGCGGCACCGGTGGCTGGCCTTCCCGGTGGCCGTGGTGAAGAAGTACGGGGAGGACCAGGCCGGGCAGCGGGCCGCGCTGCTGGCCTACTACGGGTTCTTCTCGCTGTTCCCGCTGCTGCTGGTGGCCGTGACCGTAATCGGGTTCCTGCTCCAGGGGGAGTCGGACCTCGGCCAGCGGATCGTCGACTCGGCGGTGGCCCAGTTCCCGGTGCTCGGCGACGAGATCAGCGGGACCGTCAGCCAGAGCCGGCTCCAGGGCAGCGGGCTGGCCCTGGCCGTCGGGCTGGGCCTGGCCCTGTGGGGCGGGCTGGGGGTGGCCGAGGCCGCCCAGTCGGCCATGAACGGCATCTGGAACGTGCCCCGCCGGCGCTACCCCAACTTCTTCCTGCGTCGCCTGCGCGGCCTGGCCTGGCTGGTCATCCTCGGCGGCGGGCTCCTGCTGGCCAGCGTGGTCTCGGGGTTCGCGGCGGCCGCCGACACCGCCTGGTCGGGGCCGGCCGGGGTGACCGCCTCGACCCTGGTCAACATGCTGCTGTTCCTGGTCGGGTTCCGGGTGCTGACGGTCCGGAACGTGTCGCTGCGGACGCTGCTGCCCGGGGCGGTGCTGGCCGCGCTCGCCTGGGCCCTGCTCCAGTGGCTGGGCGGCTGGTACGTGGATCGCCAGCTCAGCCGAGCCAGCGCCACCTACGGCGCCTTCGCCCTGGTCATCGGCCTGCTGTCGTGGCTGTACCTGGCCTCCACGGTGACCTTGCTGGCGGCCGAGCTGAACGTGGTCCGGAGCCGGGGGCTGTGGCCCAGCAGCCTGGCCCCGCCACCGTTGGGCGGGCCCGACGAGCGGGTCCTGGAGGGACTGGCCAAGCAGGAGGAGCGCCTCCCCGATGAACGGATCGAGGTCAGCTTCGAGGGCGACGCCGAGGAGGCGGAACAGCGGCCGGCCGAACGGGGACCGCCGTAGGCTACCTCAGCGGCCCGGCAGCCCGAGCGCGGCCCCGGCCAGCCGGAGGGCCTCGGCCGGGTCGACCCCCAGACGCCGGACGCGGTCGGCGTAGGCCCTCACGGCCCGGACCACGGCCGGACGGTCAGCTCGATCAGTGCCCACATGCCAGGGTTGGAGTCAACCCTTGTTCCAGGTCATGCTTGGTGGTCGACTTGGAGCACGTGTCCGGAGGAGATTGAGCGATGGGCGGGTTCGTGTCGCGAGGGTTCCGGCGTCGCCGGCGGGCCCCGGAGGAGCAGGCGGCCCGGCTCCCGCCGGGGCAGTACGACGAGCGCGGGTTCCCGGTCCTGACCGCCGGGCCGACGCCCCGCATCGACCTCACCGACTGGCGCCTCAAGGTCGAGGGGCTGGTGGCCCGGCCGCGGGAGTGGACCTGGGAAGAGGTCCAGGCGCTGCCGACCTCGACCTTCGAGGGCGACATCCACTGCGTGACCCGCTGGAGCAAGCTCGGCACCAGCTTCACCGGGGTCTCGGTCGACACCCTGCTGGAGGCGGTCGAGCCGCTGCCCGAGGCCAGCCACGTGGTCGCCTTCTGCTACGGCGGCTACACCACCAACCTGCCCCTCGACGACCTCCGGGGCGGCAAGGCGTGGGTGGTGTGGGAGCACGAGGGCAGGCCGCTGCCGGCCGAGCACGGCGGCCCGGCGCGGCTGCTCGTGCCCCACCTGTACTTCTGGAAGAGCGCCAAGTGGCTGAACGGGCTGCGCCTGCTCGACCACGACGCCCCCGGCTTCTGGGAGAGTCTCGGCTACCACAACCGCGGCGACCCCTGGCGGGAGGAGCGCTATTGGGGCGACTGAGCTGGCGGCTGGCCGAGGTCGCCGAGGTCCGGCCCGAGACCGAGCGGGTCGCCACCCTGGCCCTCGAGGTGCCGGGCTGGGACAGCCACCTGCCCGGCCAGCACGTCGACGTGCGCCTCACCGCCGAGGACGGCTACCAGGCCGAGCGGGCCTACTCGATCGCCTCGGCCCCCGACGGGCAGCGAGTCGAGCTGGCCGTGGAGCGGCTGGACGACGGCGAGGTCTCGCCGTACCTGGTCGGCGAGCTTCGCAAGGGTGACCAGCTGGAGCTGCGCGGACCGGTCGGCGGCTACTTCGTCTGGGAGCCGGACCGGGGCGGGCCGCTGCTGCTGGTCGCCGGCGGGTCGGGGGTGGTGCCGCTGATGGCCATGCTCCGCCGGCGGGCCGCCGCCGGCAGCCGGGTCCCGGCCCGCCTGCTGTACTCGGCCCGCACCCTGGAGGACGTGATCTTCCGCGAGGAGCTGGAGCGGCTGGCCCCGGCCGACGACGGCCTGACCGTCACCTACGCCCTGACCAGGGCCCAGCCGGCCGGCTGGACCGGCTACGCCCGGCGGATCGACGCGGTCATGCTGGAGGAGGTGGGCTGGCGGCCCGGGGAGCGCCCGCTGGCCTACGTGTGCGGGCCGACCCGGCTGGTCGAGGCGGTCGCCGGCGACCTGGTGGCGCTCGGCCACGACCCGTTACGGGTCAGGACGGAACGGTTCGGACCAACGGGGGTGCCATGACATGGACGAGACCGACCTTCGCCTGGACGGCAACGCCGTGGCCGGGATGCTGGCCGAGGTGTTCGGCTTCGAGATGACCGTGGAGCGGGGCGGCTGCGCCGGCTGCGGGGCCACCAACCAGCTCGGCGCCCTGCTCGTCTACGCCCACGGCATGGGCGCGGTCGCCTGCTGCCCGAGCTGCGGCCAGCACCTGCTGCGCATCGCCCGCGGGGAGGGCCGCTGGTGGCTGGACATGCGCGGCCTGGCCTGGCTCCAGCTGGACGAGCAGGCCAGGCTGCCCGGCTGATGGCGCTGCGGTTCGGGGTGCTCGGCACCGGCTACTGGGCCCAGGAGAACCACGCGGCCACGCTGGCCGCCTCCGCCGACGCCGAGCTGGTCGGCATCTGGGGCCGCGACCCGGCCAGGGCCGAGACCGCCGCCGCCCGTTTCGGGGTCGCCGGGTTCACCGACCTGGACCGGCTGCTGGCCGAGGTGGACGCGGTCGCCATCGCCGTCCCCCCGGACGTGCAGGCCGAGCTGGCCGTGCGGGCGGCCGCCGCCGGGCGCCACCTGCTGCTCGACAAGCCGCTGGCCCTGTCGCTGGACGGCGCCGACCGGGTGGCCAAGGCGGTGCGGGACGCCGGGGTCGCCTCGCTGGTCTTCTTCACCCTGCGGTTCCTGCCCGAGCCGGCCGCCTGGGTCGAGCAGGCCCAGCGGGCCGGCGACTGGCAGGTCGGCGACGGCGTCTGGCTGGGGACGGTGTTCACCGATCCCGACAGCCCGTTCGCCGGCTCGCCCTGGCGGCGGGCCAAGGGTGCCCTCTGGGACCTCGGCCCCCACGTGCTGTCGGTGGTCCTGCCCGTGCTCGGCCCGGTCGAGCGGGTGGCCGCCGGGACCGGCCACCGCGACACCGTCCACCTGGTCCTGAGCCACGCCAGCGGCGCCTCCAGCACCCTGACAATGAGCCAGACCGTGCCCGTGCCCGCCGACCAGATCGGCCTCCAGGTCTGGGGCCCACAGGGCGGCTCGGCCACCCCGCCGTTCGAGCTCGACCACCTGGGCGCCATGGACGAGGCCGTCCGCCAGCTCGCGGCGACGGTCGCCGCCGGCGGGACCGCCCACCCCTGCGACGTCCGCCTGGGCCGCGACGCCGTGGCCGTGCTCGACGCCGCCGAGCGGTTCCTGTCCGCCGGGCCCGAGACCCGCGCGGCCGCGGTCGGCGGCTGAGGCGTAGAACACCGGCCACGCATCCGGGCTTACCGGGATTCCTGGTCGCCGGGTGCGGCGCGCAACGGTCCTGAGCTGCACGACGGCTTGGCGCTGCATGCGGCGCCGGATGCATGACCGCTGTTCTAGACCTCCTCGACCCGGACGGTGAACTCGGCGGTGACGCTGCCGCCGGGGTCGACCAGGGGGGTGGTGCCGGCGGCGAGGGCGGCGGTGGGGCCGGTCATCGGCTCCAGGCAGACGAACTCGGTCCCCGGCGGGGCGAACACCTGGGCGTGGTCGTAGCCCTGGCCGTAGCCGACCAGCAGCCGCCGGCCGGCCGCCTCCAGGCCGAGCCGGCGGGCGGCCGGGCCGTCGCCGAGGGCGTAGAGGTCGTCGAAGGTGCGGTCGCCGACCGGGTCGGTTTCGGCCGGCTCGTCGGCCGTCTTGCCGGTGGGCAGGCCGCGGTCGTCCAGGTCCAGGTGGGTGCGGTCGGGAAGCAGGAGCCGCCAGGCCGCCCGCCGGGCGCCGGGGAGCCGGAGGTAGGGGTGCCAGCCGAAGGCGACCGGGACCGGCCGGTCGCCGGTCGCGGCCAGGGTCGTGGCCACCGTCAGGGTCGCCGCCTCGACGGTGGCGGCCACGGTCAGCCGGTGCGGGAACGGGAAGGCGGCCAGCAGCTCCGGGTACGCCGCGTAGTCGAGGCTGGCCTGGAGGACGGCCGACCCGGCCTCGGCGGCCAGGCGCTCCAGCCGCCAGCCCCGGTGGGCGGTCAGGGTGCCGTGGATCGGCAGCCCGCCCGGGTCGGTGGGCAGCTCCAACCCTTCGAGTGAAACCTCGACCCCGGCGGCGCGGTAGCGCCAGGCCGGCAGCCGGTTGGCCCACGGGGCCAGGATGGGCAGGCCGGTGACGTTCCCGTCCCGGTAGCCGGCGACCCCGCCGGGCAGGGCCAGCAGCTCCTCGCCGCGGTGGCGCAGACTGGTCCCGAGCAGCCCCAGCCCGGGCAGGAAGGTCGCCTCCAGCTCGCCGGCGGCCAGGGTCACCGACGGCTCCTCATCGACGGTCCCGATGCCGAGGGAGCTATTCACCGGGGGCCTGGACATGAGGCCCCCGGACCCCCAGTCACTCACCGGTTGGGAGCTCCTCGTGGCCGCCGAACTCCTTGCGCATGGCCGACAGCAGCTTCTCGGCGAAGTCGGCCTCGCCGCGGGAGGAGAACCGCTCGTACAGGGCGGTGGTGAGCACGTGGGCGGGCACGCCCGTCTCC
>JASLBL010000297.1 GCA_030146615.1 Actinomycetes bacterium | reverse complement strand
TGGGGTGTCGGAGGGGGGACTTGAACCCCCACGTCCTATCAGGACACTAGGCCCTCAACCTAGCGCGTCTGCCTATTCCGCCACTCCGACGTGGTGCACCTGGGTGCGGGCGGATTGTAGCAAAGGGGGTTCGGGTCGAGCGGGTCAGGCGGGGAGGCTGATGGCGGCCAGGTCGAGGGTGTTCCAGGGGGTGAGGTTGAAGCCCTGAGGGCCAGGAGCCAGTACGGCGGCGTGGTGCTCGGTGAACAGGGGGGCTGCGGTGAGGTCGGTCAGGATGGCGGCCTCGGCCTGCTGGTAGAGGGTGGCCCGGGCGGGCTCGTCGGGGGTGGTGCGGGCCTGCTCGAGGAGGGGCTTGGCCGGGGGGGTGGTCGAGGAGGGAGCGAGGAACGGGTCGGGGCGGGGGTAGGGGGCGACCCCGCGTACCAGCGTCAGCGGCGTCTCATCCTTGGGGGTCGGGGTGGAGGTGAGCTTGATCCCGGCCGCGGTCAGGTCGTCGGCGACCAGGGTGGCGACGCGGCGGGCCTCGGGGCCGGGGGGGATGGCCAGAGTGACCGGGGTGGAGGTCGTCCTGGCCTTGGCCAGCAGGGTGCGGGCCTTGGCGGGATCGTGCGTGCAGGCCGGGCAGGGAGAGGCGGCCGCACCGCGTCCTGGGGTGCCGGGAGGAACCAGGCCCGTTGCCGGGGATCCGGCGAGGGTGGTGGCGAGGCGGTTGCGGTCGATGGCCAGGGAGACGGCCTGGCGCCAGCCGGGGTCGCGGGCCGGGGTCGACCTGCGGTTGAAGGTCAGCTGCCAGGTGATGAGGGCTGGGCCCTGGAGGAGGCCAGGGGTGGTGCGGCCGTCGGCGGAGGGGCCGTGGACGGTGCGGGCCGCGTGGAGCTGGTCGGGGGGGACGGGGGCGAACGCGACCTGGCCGTTCTGGAGCTCCAGCCAGGCGGTCTGCTCGTCAGGGGCGACGTGCACGCTGACCTTGTCGAGGAGCGCCGGGGCGCCCCAGTAGGCGGGGTTGCGGTCCAGGGTCAGGGCGCGACCCGGGCGGGCCGGGGCGGCCAGGCGGAAGGGGCCGTTGCCGACCGGTCGGGTCAGGTAGGCGGCTGGGTCGGGGCCCACCTCCGCCGAGGGCAGCGGGGACAGGGGGAGGGCGGCGACAAGGGCCGGGAGGTCGGCGAACGGGTGGTCGAGCTCGACCACCAGGGTGGCCGGGTCGGGAGTGTGGAGGCCGGTGATCGAGTCGGCCCGGCCGGCGGCGAACTCCCGGTAGCCGGTCACGCCGGACAGCAGGGTGCGGGCCGGTGGGCGGGGTCTGGTCGTCGGGTCGGCGAGGCGGTGCCAGGCGAAGGTGAAGTCGGTGGAGCGGAGCGGGGTGCCGTCGGACCAGCGGGCGTCGGGGCGGAGGCGGAACTCCCAGCGGCGCAGGTCCGGGTGGCTGGACCAGGAGGCGGCGACCGCGGGGCGGACGGCGCCCGAAGGGTCGATGGTAGTCAGGCCGTCGAACAGGTTGCCGAGGACGACCTCGTCCTCGAGACCTTCGGCTCGGCCGGGGTCGAGGGGGCCCGGGTCGAGCAGGGCGATCGCCAGGGTCCCGCCGGTCCGGCCCCGGTAGGCCCCTCCCCCGCCGGACCCGCCGGACCCGCCGGGGGCGTCCGACCCGCCGCTCGTGCACCCGGCCACGGCGGCGAGGGCGAGGAGGGCAAGGACCGCCGTGCGCCGCCTCACGGCGATCACGGGAGCACGGGGATCCCGGCGCCTACGGCTCGAGCATGAGGGCCAGCAGGACGCTGGTGATCCCAAACACGGTGGCGGCGGCGACGGTGAGGCGGTCGAGGTTGCGTTCGACCACGGTGGAGCCGCCGAGGCTGGTGTTCATGCCGCCGCCGAACATGTCGGAGAGGCCGCCGCCGCGGCCGGCGTGGAGGAGGATGAACAGGATTAGGGTGAGCGACGCGATCACGTCGACGACGATCAGCAGCGGGATCATCGGGCAGTCCTTAGCGCACGAGGAGACGACCGGCGAGACCGGGCGAGTGTATCAGCGGGCGCGGCGGGCCGACCCCTTGATGATCAGGGTGAACTCGTCGGCGTCGAGGCTGGCCCCACCGACCAGGGCGCCGTCGACGTCAGGCTTGGCCGCCAGCTCCTCGGCGTTGCTGGACTTGACGCTGCCGCCGTACTGGATGCGGAGCTCGTCGGCGGCGGACTGGCCGACCAGCTCGGCGACGGTGGCCCGGATGACGGCGATCGTCTCCTGGGCGTCGTCGGCGGTGGCGGCGCGGCCGGTGCCGATGGCCCAGACGGGCTCGTAGGCGACGACCAGGCCGGCCACCTGGTCGCCGCCGAGGCCGGCCAGGGAGCCGCGGACCTGGGTCTGGACGACCTCGGCGGTGCGGCCGGACTCCCGCTCCTCAAGGACCTCGCCGACGCAGACGATCGGGCGCATGTCGGCGCCGAGCACGGCCTTGGCCTTGCGGTTGACCAGCTCGTCGTCTTCGGCGAAGTACTGTCGGCGCTCCGAGTGGCCGACGATCACGTACCGGACGCCCAGCTTGGCCAGCATCGGGGCCGAGATCTCGCCGGTGTAGGCGCCCTGAGGCTCAGGATGGCAGTTCTGGGCGCCGAGGGCGATCGGCAGCTTGTCGCCGTCGATCAGGGTGCCGACGCTGCGCAGGGCGGTGAACGGCGGGCAGACGGCGACCTCGACGGCGTCGGTGTCCTCGCGCGACAGCGCCCAGGCCAGCTTCTGGGTGAGCTGGACGCCCTCCAGGTGGGTCTTGTGCATCTTCCAGTTGCCGGCGATCAGCGGGCGGCGCGCCACGGCGGGCCCTCCTTCAGACGGTGGGGATGGCGGCGACGCCGGGCAGGGTCTTGCCCTCGAGCAGCTCGAGGCTGGCCCCGCCGCCGGTGGACAGGTGGTCGACCCGGTCGGCCAGGCCGAGCTGGGCCAGGGCGGCGGCCGAGTCGCCCCCGCCGACCACCGTGTAGCCGTCGGCGGCGGCCACCGCCTCGGCGACCGCCTTGGTGCCGGCGGCGAACGGCTCCAGCTCGAACACGCCCATGGGCCCGTTCCAGAACACCGTCCGGGCGTCGGCGACGGCGGCGGCGAACGCCTTGGCCGTCGCCGGGCCGATGTCCAGACCCTTCCAGCCGGGCTCGATCCCGTCGGCGGGTACGGTCCGGGTCTCGGCGTTCTCGCTGACCTCGCGGGCCACGACCACGTCGGTGGGCAGCAGCACCGGCTTGCCCTGGCTGCCGGCCGTCGCCAGCAGCTGGCGGACGGCCTCGACCTGCTCGGGCTCGAACAGTGAGTCGCCGATCTCGTGGCCCTGGGCGGCCAGGAAGGTGAAGCACATGCCGCCGCCCACGACCAGGCTGTCCACCCGGCCGAGGAGGTTGTCGAGCACGGCCAGCTTGTCCGAGACCTTGCTGCCCCCGAGCACGGCCACGAACGGCCGCTCGGGGTCCTCCAGCAGCCGCGACAGCTCCTTGACCTCGCCGGCCAGCAGGGAGCCGGCGTAGGCGGGCAGGCGCTCGGCCACCCCGACCACCGAGGCGTGGGCCCGGTGGGCGGCCCCGAAGGCGTCGTCGACGTAGATCTCGGCCAGGGCGGCCAGCCGGTCGGCCAGCTCGGGGTCGTTCTTCTCCTCGCCGGGCTCGTAGCGGAGGTTCTGGAGCAGCAGCACCTGCCCGTCGCCGAGCGCCTCGGCGGCCTGGCGGGCCTGGTCGCCGGCGACGTCGTCGACGAACACGACCTCGGCGCCGAGCCGGTCGGCCAGCACCGGCCGGACCGGCGCCAGGGAGTACTTCGGGTCGGGCTTGCCCTTGGGCCGGCCGAGGTGGGAGCAGCAGATCACCTTGGCGCCGTGGTCGAGCAGCCACCGCAGGGTCGGGACGGCGGCCCGGATTCTTAGATCATCGGTGACCTGGCCGTCCTCCAGGGGCACGTTGAAGTCGTTGCGGACCAGGACCCGCCTGCCGGCGACGTCGGCCCGGTCGACCGTGCGCAGCTCCATCGGACTACAGCTGCTGGCCGACCAGCACGGTCAGGTCGACAAGCCGGCTCGAGTAGCCCCACTCGTTGTCGTACCAGCCGAACACCTTGGCCAGGTTGCCGTTGCACTGGGTGAGGGGCGAGTCGAAGATGCAGGAGGCGTCGTCGCCGACGATGTCGCGGGAGACGATCGGGTCGGTCGAGTAGCGGATGATCCCCCGCAGCGGCCCCTCGGAGGCCTGCCGGTAGGCGTCGTTGATCTCCTCGACGGTGGTGTCGCGGCTCAGCACCACGGCCAGGTCGGTGAGGGAGCCGTCCTCGACCGGGACCCGCAGGGCGATGCCGTCCAGCTTGCCCTTGAGCTCGGGGATGACCAGGGAGGCGGCCTTGGCCGCGCCGGTCGAGGTGGGGATGGTGTTGACCGCCGCCGAGCGGGCCCGGCGCAGGTCCTTGTGCGGGAAGTCGAGGATGACCTGGTCGTTGGTATAGGCGTGGATGGTCGTCATGTAGCCCTTCTCGATCCCGAAGGTGTCGAGCAGGACCTTGGCCAGGGGCACCACCGAGTTGGTGGTGCAGGAGGCGTTGGAGATGATGTCGTGGCTGGCCGGGTCGTACCGGTCGTGGTTGATCCCCATGACGATGGTGACGTCCTCGTCCTTGGCCGGGGCCGAGATGATGACCTTCCTGGCCCCGCCCTTGAGGTGGAGGGCGGCGTCGTCGCGCTTGGTGAACCGGCCGGTCGACTCGATGACCACGTCCGCGCCGAGGTCGCCCCAGGGCAGCTCGGCCGGGTCCTTCTGGGCGCTGGCCACGATCCGCCGGCCGCCGACGGTGATCGACTCCTCGTCGTAGGACACCTCGTCGTCCAGCCGGCCAAAGGTCGAGTCGTACTTGAGCAGGTGGGCGAGGGTCTTGTTGTCAGTCAGGTCGTTGACGGCGACGATCTCGACGTCCTTGCCCCTGGCGGCCCTGAGGTAGTTGCGGCCGATGCGGCCGAAGCCGTTGATGCCGACGCGGACGGTCATGGGTGTCCTCCCTGGGAGGTTGAACGATCCGGCTCATTCTTCACTACCCGTAACTGGTGCCGTCAACGCCTGGATTCGGCGCAGACGTCCCAGTACCCCGCCCTTGGAACGGGGTGGGTCGAGCATAGCCCCTAGCTCGCCCAAGCTGGCATCCGGATGGGCCAGGCGGAGGGCGGCCACCTCGGCCAGGTCGGCCGGGAGGCCGTCCCAGCCCAGCCTTGCCACCGCCTGCTCGACGGCCGCCACCTGGGACATGGCCGCGGCCACGCTGCGGCGCAGGTTGGCCTGGTCGGCGTTGGCCAGCCGGACCGCCTCGCGCCGCACCTCGCGGCGGATGCGGCCATCCTCCAGGGCCAGGTACGCGGTCTGGGCCCCCATGACCAGCAGGGCCCGGCCGATGGCCTCGCCCCCCTTGACCACCACCCGGTACTCGTCGGGGCCGCGGACGCCGATCCGGGCCGGCAGGCCGAGGCGGGCCAGGAGGGCGGCCAGGTCGGCGGCGGTGCGCTCCTCGGGGGCGCCGAACTCCAGGTGGGGCTCGCGGGTCGGGGCCGACACCGAGCCGCGGCCCAGGAACGCCCCCCGGGCGAAGCAGGCGGCCGCCTCCCGGCCCCGGACCAGGCCGCCGGCGACCCCGAAGCTGAGGCGGCCCGCGCCGTCGAGGATGCCGGTGTCGGTCAGCACCCGCTCGACCCGGTCGGCCAGGACGAGCTCGTAGCGGGCCCGCGGGGCCAGGGCGCCGGCCTCGCGGACCCGGAAGTCGGGCCGGACCCCGTAGCCGGCATGCAGCAGCCAGAAGGCCAGCCGGGCGACCCCGCCCGACCCGGTGGCCAGGACCAGGGTGTAGCGGGGGCCGAGGGTGCCGCCGATGTGGAGGGTGGCCGCGAAGCGGAGCAGGCCGGCCAGCAGGGCGCGGCGCTCGGCCGGGGCGGCCGGCCGCAGCGCCGCCAGCTCCTCCTTCACCCGGACGGTGAACGCACCCCTGCTCATCTGCCGCCTACGTCAGCTCCTTGAGGGCGGTGGCCAGACGGGCGGCGTCGTGGGTGCCGGCGTGGTCGTCGGCGGCCAGCTCGGCGTGGACCACGGCCGCCCCGAGCTCGGCGAAGGCCGCCAGCTCCCGGGCCGCCCCGGCCGCGTCCCGGGGCCGCTGGCAGAGCACGGTGGCCACCCGCAGTCCCGGGCAGTGGGCGAGGATGGCAGCCAGGTGGGCCTCGGGAACGAAGCCGGTGGTCTCCCCCGGCTGGGCCTCCAGGTTGCAGATGTAGACCAGGCGCTCGGGGTCGTCGGCCAGGGCCGCGGCCAGCTCGGGGACGAGCACGTTGGGGACCACCGAGGTGAAGGTCGAGCCGGGGCCGAGCAGGACCAGGTCGGCCTCGCGGACGGCCTGGACGGCGGCCGGCACCGCCGCCGGGTCGCGGGGCTCCAGCCAGACCGACTCGACCCGGCCGGTGGCCGTGCCGATGGCCACCTGGCCCTGGACCTGGCGGCCGTCGACCCGGCCGCAGAGCCGCACCGGGACCAGGGTGGCCGGCAGCACCCGCCCGTGGACGCCCAGCCACCGGGACGCCTCCTCGAGCGCCTCCATGAACCCGCCCTTGAGGTCGCTGAGGGCGGCCAGGGCGAGGTTGCCCAGGTTGTGGCCGGCCAGGTCGCCGCGCTCGAACCGGTAGGCGAACAGCTCGCGGACCTCGGCCGCCGGGTCGGCCAGGGCGAGCATGGCCTTGCGCAGGTCGCCCGGCGGGAGCAGCCCGAGGTCGCGGCGCAGGCGCCCCGAGGAGCCGCCGTCGTCGGCCACGGCCACCACCGCCGTCGGCTCCACCCCGAGCAGCCGCAGGGCGGTCAGGGTGACGGCCAGCCCGCGGCCGCCCCCGAGCGCGACCACACTCACTCGCGCTCCACGTCCCGGTGGGCGACGTGGGCCCGGTAGCCCTTGTCGGTCAGCCAGCCGGCCAGCTCCTCGGCCAGGACCACGCTGCGGTGCTTGCCGCCGGTGCAGCCGATGGCCACGGTCAGGTAGTGCTTGCCCTCCTGGACGTAGCCGGGCAGGGCCGTCTCCAGGAGCGCCTCCAGCCGGGCCATGAACAGGCCGGTGTCGTCCTGGGCGAGCACGTACTCGCGCACCGCCGGGTCGGTGCCGGGCAGCGGGCGCAGCTCCGGCACCCAGTGCGGGTTGGGCAGGAAGCGGACGTCGACCACCATGTCGGCGTCCAGGGGCAGCCCGTACTTGAAGCCGAAGGAGGCCACCGTCACCAGCAGGCCGGCCGACTCGTCGGCGAACGCGGCCATGATCTTGGCCCGCAGCTCGTGCACGTTGAGGTCGCTGGTGTCGACCACCAGGTCGGCGTCGGCTCGCAGCTCGCGCAGCAGGTCGCGCTCCAGGGCGATCGACTCGGCGACCCGCTCGCCGGCCACCGGGTGGCGACGGCGGGTCGCCTCGAAGCGGCGGATCAGGACCTCGTTGGAGGCCTCCAGGAACAGCACCCGGAGGTTGATGTCCTGGGCCCGGAGCTGGTCGAGGGCGGTCGACAGCTCGGAGACGTCGGCGGTGAAGGCGCCGCCGCGGGCGTCCATGACCAGCGCCACCCGGGTCGGGTCGCGGCCGACCACGGCCAGCTCGGCGACCCGCCCGATCAGCGACGGCGGCAGGTTGTCGATCACGAAGTAGCCGAGGTCCTCCAGGACCTTGGCCGCCTCCGAGCGGCCGGCACCGGACAGCCCGGTGATCACCACGAACTCGACCGCGGCCGCCCGCAGGCGGTCCTCTGTCCGCAGCTCTTGCGTCATGTCCTGGTCGCCCCCCTATCCACCGGCGGGCTAGGCTTGAGCCCCCCGGACCCCCCGCCGGCGGCCCCATGGAGATGGTCGTACACCACCTTAGCAAGCTGGGGGCCGAGGCCGGGAACCTGCTCCAGCTCGGCCAGGCTGGCCTGGGCGGCCTTGCGGGCCGACCCGAAGTGGCGCACCAGCTGGCGGCGGCGGGTCTCCCCCACCCCGGGGATGCCGTCGAGCACGCTGCGGGTCATGGACCGGTCGCGCAGCTTGCGGTGGTAGGTGATGGCGAAGCGGTGGGCCTCGTCGCGGACCCGCTGCAGCAGGTACAGGGCCTCGCTGGTCCGGGGGATGACCACCGGGTCGGGCATGCCCGGGACGTAGACCTCCTCCATCCGCTTGGCCAGCGACACCACCGGCAGGTCGGGGCTGGCCGAGGCCCGCACCGCCTCCAGGGCGGCGGCCAGCTGGGGGCGACCGCCGTCGACCACGATCAGGTTCGGCGGGTAGGCGAACTTCCGCCGCCGCCCATTCTCGTCCTCCGGCTGGTCGCGCTCGGTGGCCAGGCGGGCCAGGCGGCGGGTCAGGACCTCGCGCAGGGAGGCAACGTCGTCCTGGCCCTCGACCGAGCGGATCTCGAAGCGCCGGTACTCGCTCTTGCGGGCCAGGCCGTCCTCGAACACCACCATCGAGCCGACCACCTGGCTGCCCTGGAGGTTGGAGATGTCGTAGCACTCGATCCGCAGCGGGGCCTCGGGCAGGTCGAGGGCCTCCTGGAGCTCCTTGAGCCCGCGGGCCCGGGCGTCGAAGTCGCTGGCCCGCTTCAGCTTGTGGGTGGCGAAGGCCTCGCGGGCGTTGGCCGCCACCGTCTCCAGCAGGGCCCGCTTCTCGCCCCGCCGGGGCACCCGGAAGTCGACCGGCCCGCCGCGCAGCCCGGCCAGCCACGCCCGGAGCGCGTCGGCGCCCTCGGGCGGCACGGGCAGGAACACCTCGCGGGGGACCTCGTCGGACCGGTCGCCGTAGAGCTGCTGGACGAAGGTCGCGGCCAGGGCGGCGGTGTCGAGGGCCTCGACCTTGTCGACCACGAACCCCCGCCGGCCCACCACCCGGCCCCGGCGGACGAAGAACACCTGCACCGCCGCCTCCAGGTCGTCCTCGGCGAAGGCGGCGATGTCGAAGTCCTCGGGGGTCGAGGAGACCATCTGCTGGCGCTCCATGGCCTTGCGGACGCTGCCCAGCTGGTCGCGGAGCCGGGCCGCCAGCTCGAAGTTGAGCTGCTCGGCGGCCTGGCGCATCTCGGCATCGAGGCGCTGGAGGGTCGGCCGGGTGCGGCCGTCCATGAAGGCCACGAAGTCCTCGACGATCCTGCGGTGGTCCTCGGGCGAGATGTTGCCCACGCACGGCCCCGAGCACTTGTTGATGTCGAACAGGATGCAGGGCCGGCCGAGGCGCCGGTGCCGGTCGAACACCCCCTTGGAGCAGGTCCGCATGGGGAAGGTGCGCAGCAGGAGGTCCAGGGTCTCGCGGATCGCGTAGGCATGGGCATACGGCCCGAAGTACTTCGTCCCCTTGCGCTTGGGCCCGCGCTCGACCCGCGGCCGGGGGATCTCCTCGGCCAGGGGCACGGCCAGCCACGGGTATGACTTGTCGTCGCGGTAGCGGACGTTGTACCGGGGCCGGTGCTGCTTGATCAGGTTGTACTCGAGCTGGAGGGCCTCGACCTCGCTCTGGACGAGCATCCACTCCAGCGACGCCGACGCCTCGACCATGGCCGCGGTGCGCGGGTGCAGGTTGCGCATCGGCTGGAAGTAGCTGGCGGTCCGCTTGCGCAGCGAGATCGCCTTGCCGACATAGATCACCCGCCCGTTCCGGTCCCGGAACAGGTAGACGCCTGGATGGTCGGGAATCGCCTCAGGCTTCGGTCTTGGGCTGGTCGCGACGGTCATCCCGCAATTCTAGCGACGGCGCCGACGGGCCAGCGGCCAGCCGGCCCGGCGGGCGCGCCGAGCCAGGCCCGCACCAGGGGCTGGCAGCGGTCGGCCCGCACCCCGACCAGTCGCGGTTGCCGCTCGGCGAGGCCGCCGCTGACGAGCTCGGCGAAGCCCTTGTCCAGCGCCACCAACGTGGGGCCGTCGCCGACCGGGGTCAGGACAGCAGCCGGACCAGCTGGCCGACCAGGTCGGCGACGATGTGGCCGAGGAGGACGACCAGCACCCCGCCGAGCGACAGCAGGCCGGTCAGCAGCAGGGTGGACAGCGGGTCGTGGGCCAGCGACGTCCAGTAGGCGTCGAGCACGACCCCGGGCAGGCTCTCGGGCCGCCGTTCCTGGTCCATGACAGCATTGCTCCATCGGCGGGGTACGTCCGCTTCAGCATACGACGCGGGCGGGACGGCCGTCGCCAGGTCGTCGACCTGGTCGTGGACGCCCTGGCCGGGCTGCCGGACCGGCCGCCGTCCCGGCGGGCCGGTCCCAAGGAGCTGGCCGGGCTGCTGAACGAGCCGGTGCCGCGAGCCGGCGCCGACCCCGAGCAGGTCCTGCGCCAGGCCAGTCCGGCTAGGGCTCCCGGCCCGGGTAGGCGACCCGCCGCTGATGGGGCGGAGCCGGAAGCGGTCGGTCTCGAGCAGCGTCGGGGCCTCGAGGTCGGCCGGGAGGAACGCCGTCAGACCTCCTCGCCCTCCCGCGTCGACGACGCCGACCCTAGCCGGCCTTGGCCGCCCTGGTCGCCTTGGCGCGCCGGGGCCGCTTGGCCGTGGACCCGTTGCCCCCCGTGGTGCCGTTGGCGGCCGGGGGGGCGGCGAACGGGACCGGCTCCAGCCCGAGCGACTCGGCCAGGAACTGGCCGGTGTAGGAGCCCGGGGTCCGGGCGACCCGCTCGGGCGGGCCCTGGGCGACGACCTCACCGCCGCGGTGGCCGCCCTCGGGGCCGAGGTCGACCACCCAGTCGGCCGTCTTGACCACGTCCAGGTTGTGCTCGATCACGATCACCGAGTTGCCGGCGTCGACCAGCCGGTGCAGCACCCCCAGCAGCTTGCTGACGTCCTCGAAGTGGAGGCCGGTGGTCGGCTCGTCGAGCACGTACAGGGTCCGGCCGGTGGCTCGCTTGGCCAGCTCGCTGGCCAGCTTGACCCGCTGGGCCTCGCCCCCGGACAGGGTCGGGGCCGGCTGGCCGAGCTTGATGTAGCCGAGGCCGACGTCGTTCAGGGTGACCAGGTGGCGGGCGATCGGCGGGATGTTGGCGAACAGCCCAAGGGCCTCCTCGACCGACATGTCGAGCACGTCGGCGATGGTGTGGCCCTTGTAGTGGACCTCCAGTGTCTCGCGGTTGTAGCGCTTGCCCTTGCAGACCTCACAGGGCACGTAGATGTCGGGCAGGAACTGCATGTCGATCTTGATCGTCCCGTCGCCGGCGCAGGCCTCGCAGCGGCCCCCGCGGACGTTGAACGAGAACCGGCCAGGCAGGTAGCCACGGACCTTCGCCTCGTTGGTGGCCGCGAACAGCCGCCGGACGTGGTCGAACACCCCGGTGTAGGTGGCCGGGTTGGACCGCGGGGTGCGGCCGATCGGGGACTGGTCGACGTCGATCACCTTGTCCAGGTGCTCGGCCCCGGCCAGGGACCGGAACCGGCCTGGCGAGGTCCGCGACCGGTACACGGCCGCCATCAGCGCCTTGAGCAGGACGTCGTTGACCAAGGTGGACTTGCCCGACCCGGACACCCCGGTGACGGCGGTGAACACCCCGAGGGGGAAGCGGACGGTGAGCGCCTTGAGGTTGTGCTCGCGCACCCCCTCCAGCTCCAGCCACCGCTCCCCCGGCTTGCGCCGGGTGGCCGGGACCGCGATCGAGCGCTTGCCGGCCATGTACTGCCCGGTGAGGGACGCCTCGACCCGCTCCAGGTCGGCCAGCGCGCCCTCGGCCACGATGGCCCCGCCGTGCTCGCCGGCCCCGGGGCCGATGTCCACCAGGTAGTCGGCGGTCCGGATGGTGGACTCGTCGTGCTCGACCACGATCAGGGTGTTGCCGAGGTCGCGGAGGCGGACCAGGGTCTCGATCAGGCGGTGGTTGTCGCGCTGGTGGAGCCCGATCGAGGGCTCGTCGAGCACGTACAGCACCCCGGTGAGTCCGGAGCCGATCTGGGTGGCCAGCCGGATCCGCTGGGCCTCCCCGCCGGCCAGGGTGGCCGAGGCCCGGTCGACGCTCAGGTAGTCGAGGCCGACGTCGAGCAGGAACCCGAGCCGGGCGTTGATCTCCTTGAGGACCCGGGCGGCGATGAAGGCGTCGCGGTCGGACAGCTGGAGGTCGGTGAAGAAGGCGGCCGCGTCCCCCACCGACATGGCCGCGACCTCGGCGATGTTGCGGCCGGCGACGGTCACGGCCAGGCTCTCGGACCGCAGGCGGGTGCCCTTGCAGGTCGGGCAGGGCACCTCCCGCATGTAGGACTCGACCCGCTCGCGGACGGTGTCGGACTCGGCCTCGGCGTAGCGGCGGTTGAGGTAGGAGACGACCCCCTCGAAGGTGGTGTGGTAGGCCCGGGTGCGGCCGTAGCGGTTCTTGTAGCGGACGTACACCTGCTCGTCGGCGCCGTACAGGACGACCCGCTGCTGCTCCTCGGTCAGGTCCTCCCAGGGGCTGCCGGGGTCGAACCCAGCCGCCTCGGCCACCGCGATCAGCAGCCGGTCGAAGTACTCGCTGGACCCCCGGGTCCCCTGCCAGGGCTGGATGGCCCCGCCGGTCACGGGCAGGCTCGGGTTGGGCACGACCAGCTCGGGGTCGACCTCCTGCTTGACCCCCAGGCCGGTGCAGTCCGGGCAGGCCCCGTAGGGGGCGTTGAACGAGAAGTTGCGCGGAGCCAGCTCCTCGAACGACAGGTTGTCGTACAGGCAGGCCAGGTGGGTCGAGAACTGGAGCTCGCGGCCCTCGTCGACCAGCTCGACCAGCACCAGCCCCTCGGACAGGCCGACGGCCGTCTCGACCGAGTCGGCCAGGCGGCGCCGGGCCTTCTCGTCGGCCTCGGGGCCGCGGGCGACCAGGCGGTCGACCACGATCTCGATGTCGTGCTTGTAGGTCTTGGCCAGCCGGATCGGCTCCGACAGGTCGCGGACCTCCCCGTCCACCCTGGCCCGGGCGAAGCCCTTGGCCGAGAAGCTGCGCAGCAGCGCCTCGTACTCGCCCTTGCGGCCCCGGACCACCGGGGCCAGCAGCTGGAAGCGGGTGCCGGCGGGCAGCTCCAGGATCTGGTCGACGATCTGGTCGGGGGTCTGGCGAGAGATGGGCCGGCCGCACTTGGGGCAGTGGGGCTGGCCGATGCGGGCGTACAGCAGCCGCAGGTAGTCGTAGACCTCGGTGATGGTGCCGACGGTGGAGCGGGGGTTCTTGGAGGTCGACTTCTGGTCGATCGAGATGGCCGGGGACAGGCCCTCGATGAAGTCGACGTCGGGCTTCTCCATCAGGCCGAGGAACTGGCGGGCATACGCCGACAGCGACTCGACGTAGCGGCGCTGGCCCTCGGCGTAGATGGTGTCGAAGGCAAGCGAGGACTTGCCCGACCCGGAGAGGCCCGTGAACACGATCAGGGCGTTGCGGGGCAGGTCAAGATGGATGTTCTTGAGGTTGTGCTCGCGTGCGCCCCGGATGACGAGGCGGTCGGTGACGCTCAGGTTCCCTTCCTCGGTTCAGGGGGAAGCTCGGCTGGCCCCCACATTGTATGGACGCCTGTGACAACAATGTCTCCCGACGCTCCGACATTCCACAGGAGGCGCACATGCCGGACTTCGACCCCGCCCACGTCGACCAGGGCGGGCCGCCGCACCGCTACCCCGGCGGGCCCCTTGAAGTGACCAAGCTGCACGTCGGCCCCTACGAGAACAACGCCTACCTGCTGCGCGACCCCGAGAGCAACGACGCCCTGCTGGTCGACGCGGCCAACGAGCCCGAGCGGCTGCTGGAGCTGCTCGAGGGGGTGACCCTGACCGGGATCGTCACCACCCACCGGCACAGCGACCACATCCAGGCCCTGGCCGAGGTGCTCAAGGCCCACGACGTCTGGAACGGCGCCCATGGGGCCGACGCCGACGCCATCGCCGACCAGGTCGGGGTCACCCCCGACCGGGTGCTGGAGCACGGCGACACCCTGACCGTCGGCCGCTACGCCGTCACCGTGCTGCACACCCCCGGGCACACCGAGGGCAGCATCTCCTTCAAGCTGCCGTCCAGCATGGTCCTGACCGGCGACGCCCTGTTCCCGGGCGGGGTCGGCAGGACCGAGGGCCCGGACGCGTTCCAGCAGGCGATCCGCTCGGCCGAGCGGCACCTGCTGTCACTGCCCGGCGAGACCCGCATCTCCCCCGGGCACGGCGACGACACCCTGGTCGAGCGGGAAGTCCCCCAGCTCGACGAGTGGAAGGCGAGGGGCTGGTGACCGGGGCCCACCGCTGGTGGCGCGCCACCGCCGTGGCCCTCGTCCTGGCCGTGCCCCTCCTGGCCGGCTGCGAGGCCGCCCAGCAGGCCCAGGACATCGGCCAGGGGGTCGACAAGGCGGCCGACTGCGCCGCCCTGGTCGGCGAGCTGACCGGGATCAACTGGAGCGACGTGCAGCAGGCCCCGGCCGAGGCCGAGCAGGCCGCCCAGAAGCTCGACGAGCGCCTCCGCGAGGTCGACGACGCCGACGTCAAGCAGGCCGGCGAGGCCCTGCGGGACCGGGTCCGCGAGCTCGCCGACGCCGCCCGCAACGCCAGCGCGGCCGAGGCCCAGCAGGCCCTGGCCGACGTCGAGGCGGCCGCCCGCCGCCTGGCCAGCACCTGCGGCGTCAACGTCGACCAGGTCGGCGCCTAGCGGCTACAGGCCGCGGAGGAACCGGGCGGCGACCGGGGCGGCGACCCGGCCACCGACGCCGCCGTCTTCGACCACCACCGAGAAGGCCAGGTCGCCGCGGAAGCCGATGAACCAGGCGTGGGTCGGGAGGGGGTCGCCGGTGCCGAACTCGGCCGTGCCGGTCTTGCCGGCGACCTTGCCGGGGAGGCCGGCCGAGGCGGCGGTACCCTCGGTGACGACCTGGCGCATCAGGGTCCGCAGGGTGCCGGCCACCTTGGCGTCGAGGGGTTCGGGGGCCTCGGCCGCGGACCCAGCGGATTCCGGCGCCCCTCCCGACACCAGCTTGGGTTGGCGCCAGCGGCCTTCGGCGACCGTGGCGGCGACCAGGGCCATCTGGAGGGGGCTGGCCGTGACCCGGCCCTGGCCGAAGGCCTCGGCGGCCAGGTCGGCCTCGTCCGAGGGGGCCGGGACCCGGCTGGTCACGGCGGGGATGCTGGGGGACGGGTCGAGGCCGAAGCCGTACCGAGCCGCGGCCGCCACCAGCTCGTCGCCGTCCAGCCGCCTGGCCGCCTGCTGGACGAAGGCGGTGTTGCAGGAGTGGGCGAAGGCGCTGGAGAACGGGACCCGGCCCAGCACCTCGTCCTCGAAGTTGCCGAAGGTGCGGCCGCCGACCTTGGCCTCCTTGGGGCAGCCGACCGGGTCGGCGGGCCGCAGGCCGCTCTCCAGCAGGGCCCCGGCGGTGACCACCTTGAAGGTCGACCCGGGCGGGTAGCGGCCCAGCAGGGCCCGGTTGTAGCCGTTGAACGGGCTGTTGACCACGGCCACCAGCTCGCCCGTGGACGGCCGCACCGCGACCAGTGCGGCCGGCTTGGTGAGGGGGTCGAGGGCCGCCTCGGCCGCCTCCTGGACCCGCGGGTCCAGGGTCGTCTCCACCGCCTGGCCATCCTTGCCGGGGAACCGGTGCAGGACCCTGGCGTCCTCCCCGTCCCCGCCGGCCAGGCGGACCTCGCCCGACGGGGTGCCGGCGAGCTGGCGCTCGAAGGCCGCCTCGAGGCCGTTGCCGTGGCCGGTCTCGTCGCCCGTCTGGTAGGGGGCGCCCAGCTTCTTGAGGTCGTCGGCGGTCACCGGGTCGACCGAGCCGAGCAGCATCCGGGTCGAGGCCGGGCCGTTGTACTCCCGGCCCACCCCGGCCTCGAACGACAGGCCCGCCACCGGATAGATCTCGTCCTTGACCGCTTGGTAGTCGGCCTCGGGCACGGTGGCGACGGCGACCGCCTGGTTGGGGCGGCGCTCGGCGTCGGCCAGGGCCCGCCGGGCCGCCGCCCGGGGGACCTCGACGTGGGTGACCAGGGCCGCGACCACCTCGGCGGGGTCCTTGACCCGCTCGCCGACGACGTTGATCGTCACCACCGGGCCGGGCCCGGCCAGCTCGGAGCCGTCGGCGGCCAGGATCGGCGCCCGGTCCGGCCAGGTCCGGGTCCGCTGGAACCGCAGGCCCTCAGCCACGTCGGGGTGCAGGGTGGCCGGCGACCAGTCGACCCGCCAGCGGCCGTCCCGCCGGACCAGCCGCAACACCCCGTCATAGGGCCACTCGCCCAGCGCCCGCAGCTGAAGCCTGGCCTGGAACGGCAGCTCGGCCCGGTCGTCGGTGACCGTCGCCGTCCCCGGGGTGAAGCTGGCCTCGGTGACCCGTAGGGCGTCGGCCATGTCGGTGTGGCGTTTGGCGAAGTCGGCCGGTGGCGCCGCCACCTGCGCCTGCATGGCCGCCCAGTCCTTGCGCCCCCAGGCCTCCAGGTAGGCGGCCGCGACTGGCTCGGGCCGGGCCTTGGGCCGCAGCAGCCACCACGCCCCGGCACCGGCCGCCCCGAGCACGAGCGCGGCCACCACGGCCACGATCACCCAGCGGCGCATCGGCGGAGTTTAGCCCACGCCGGCGTCGGCCATGGCCCGGAGCTCGCGGCGGAGGTCGCCGACCTCGTCGCGGATGCGGGCGGCGTACTCGAACCGGAGCTCCTTGGCGGCCTCGTGCATCTCCTCCTCGAGGGAGGCGATCAGCCGCTCGAGGTCGGCCCGGGGCATGCCCGAGACGGCCGGCTCGCCGCCGCGGCGAGCGGCCCGGCCCCGGGCCGGGGTGGGGGCGCGGCCCTTGCGGGCCCGGCCGCCGATGGCGGTGCCCTCCTCCTCGCCGCGCAGCGACTGGATGATGTCGGTGACCCGCTTGCGGACGGTCTGGGGGTCGATCCCGTTGGCCGCGTTGTAGTCGATCTGGAGCTTGCGGCGCCGGTTGGTCTCCTCGATGGCCCGCTGCATCGACGGGGTGACCTGGTCGGCGTACATGATCACCTGGCCGTCGACGTTGCGGGCGGCCCGGCCGATGGTCTGGACCAGGGAGGTCTCCGAGCGCAGGAAGCCCTCCTTGTCGGCGTCCAGGATGGCCACCAGGGTCACCTCGGGCAGGTCGAGCCCCTCGCGCAGCAGGTTGATCCCGACCAGGGTGTCGAACTCGCCCAGGCGCAGGTCGCGCAGGATCTCGATCCGCTGCACGGTGTCGATCTCGGAGTGCAGGTAGCGGACCCGCAGGCCCATCTCCAGCAGGTAGTCCGTCAGGTCCTCGGCCATCTTCTTGGTCAGGGTGGTGACCAGGACCCGCTGGTCGCGCTCGACCCGGGAGCGGACCTCGTGAATCAGGTCGTCGATCTGGCCCTTGGTCGGGCGGACGATCACCTCGGGGTCGGCCAGCCCGGTGGGGCGGATGATCTGCTCGACCACCGCGCCCGACTCGCGCCGCTCGTACGGCCCCGGGGTGGCCGAGACGAACACCCGCTGGCCGATCCGCTCCCAGAACTCGTCGAAGCGCAGCGGCCGGTTGTCCATCGCCGACGGCAGCCGGAAACCGTGCTCGACCAGGGTCACCTTGCGGCTGTGGTCGCCCTCGTACTGGCCCTGGAGCTGGGGCACGGTGACGTGCGACTCGTCCAGGAACAGCACGAAGTCGTCGGGGAAGTAGTCGATCAGGGTGAACGGCGGGCTGCCCGGGGCGCGGCCGTCGATCGGCCGCGAGTAGTTCTCGATCCCGTTGCAGGTGCCGACCTCACGCAGCATCTCCAGGTCGTAGTTGGTCCGCATGCGCAGCCGCTGGGCCTCCAGCAGCATGCCCTCGCGCTCCAACTCGGCCAGGCGCTCCGCCAGCTCGGCCTCGATGGCGGCGATGGCCCGGCGCATCCGGTCCGACCCGGCCACATAGTGGGTGGCCGGGAACACGTACAGCTCGTCCCGCTCGCCGACGATTTCGCCGGTGACCGGGTCCATGACCAGGATCCGCTCGACCTCGTCGCCGAAGAACTCCAGGCGCATGGCCCGCTCCTCGTACGCCGGGTAGACCTCCAGGGTGTCGCCCCTGACCCGGAACTTGCCCCGGACGAAGCTGAGGTCGTTGCGGTCGTAGTGGATGTCGACCAGCTTGCGCAGCACCCCGTCACGGTCGTAGCTCTCACCACGCTTGAGCCACAGCATCTGGTCGCGGTACTCCTGGGGCGAGCCGAGGCCGTAGATCGCCGACACCGAGGCCACCACGATCACGTCCCGGCGGGTCAGCAGGGACAGCGTGGCCGAGTGGCGTAGCCGGTCGATCTCCTCGTTCATTGAGGAGTCCTTCTCGATGTAGGTGTCGGTCTGGGGGATGTAGGCCTAGGGCTGGTAGTAGTCGTAGTAGGAGACGAAGTACTCGACGGCGTTGTCGGGGAACAGCTCCTTGAACTCGTTGGTGAGCTGGGCCGCGAGCGTCTTGTTGGGGGCCATGACCAGAGCCGGCCGGTTGAGCCGCTCGATCACCCCGGCCATCGAGCGGGTCTTGCCCGAGCCGGTCACGCCCAGCAGGGTGACGCCCTGCTCGCCGGCCTCCAGGGCACCGGCCAGGGCGTCGATCGCCGCCGGCTGGTCGCCGGCGGCGGGCATGTCGCTGATGAGCTTGAAGGCGGGCATCGGGGGGAACTCTCCGTCGCTGAACGCTGAAACTGAACCGGAACTTCCAGTGTACGAGCCGGCCGCGACAGCCGTCGTGGCCGGAGCTTGACCAGGCCGAGATCCGGCAGGGGTAGAGTAGGCGGCCGTGCCCCCGAACGGCCGCGAGCTGGGAGCGTCATGGAGAGCTTCGTCATCAAGGGCGGGCAGCCGCTGAGCGGCACCATCCGCCCGGCCGGGAACAAGAACGCCGCGCTGCCCATCGTGGCCGCCTCGCTGCTGGCCGACGAGCCGGTGGTGCTGCGCAACGTCCCTCCCATCCTGGACGTCGAGACGATGCTGGAGCTGGTCGCCTCGACCGGGGCGACGGTCGAGCGGACCGGCCCCAACGAGGTCCGCATCGACCCTCGTGGCCTGCGCCGGGCGTCGCTCGACCCGGCCCTGTGCACCCGCATCCGGGCCTCGGTGCTGCTGGCGGCGCCGCTGGTCGCCAGGACCGGCCACTGCCTGCTCCCGCCTCCCGGCGGCGACGTGATCGGCCGGCGGCGGCTCGACACCCACCTGCTGGCCTTCCGCAGCCTCGGCGTCCACGCCACCTTCGACCGGGCTCTCGAGCTGGAGGTGGGCCGGCTCCGGGGGGCGTCGATGTTCCTCGACGAGGCGTCGGTGACGGCCACCGAGAACGCGATCATGGCGGCGGTGCTGGCCGAGGGCGAGACCACCATCGGCAACGCCGCCTGCGAGCCCCACGTCCAGGACCTGTGCCGGTTCCTGGTCGGCCTGGGCGCCCGCATCTCGGGGATCGGCTCCAACCTGCTCCGGATCGAGGGGGTCGACCGGCTCGGCGGGGGTGAGCACACCATCGGCACTGACTACATCGAGGTGGCCAGCTTCGTCGGCCTGGCCGCGGTCACCGGGGGCGAGCTGGTGGTCGAGGGCGTGATCGAGGACGACCTGCGCCCGGTCGAGGTCGGCTTCAGCCGCCTCGGGCTGACCTGGGAGCTGGACGGGGACCGCCTGCGGGTGCCCCGCGACCAGAGCCTCGAGGTCGAGGACGACCTCGGCCAGGCCATCCCCAAGATCGACGACGGGCCCTGGCCGGCGTTCCCGGCCGACCTCACCTCGATCGCGGTCGCGGTCGCCACCCAGGCCAGGGGCACGGTGCTGATCTTCGAGAAGATGTTCGAGAACCGGCTGGTGTTCGTGGACAAGCTGGTCGGCATGGGGGCCAGGATCATCGTCTGCGACCCCCACCGGGTGGTCGTCAACGGCCCCACCCAGCTGTACGGGGAGCGGCTGGAGTCGCCCGACATCCGCGCCGGGATGGCCCTGCTGCTGGCCGCCCTGGCCGCCGACGGCGAGTCGATCATCGGCAACGTCGGCCAGATCGACCGGGGCTACGAGCGTATCGACGAGCGGCTGCGGGCGCTCGGGGCCAACATCGAGCGCACCGGCTGAGGCTGGGGGCGGGCGGGGTGGCCCTGGGAGCCGGCGACTGCGAGCGGCTCCACGACGGCCTGATCACCCAGCCGGTCAACACCGCATCGGCCCTGGCCTTGGTAGCCGTGGGGGCCTGGCTGATCGGTCGACGCCGAACCTGGTTCGGGGTGGCGGTGGCCGCCGCCGGGGTCGGCAGCGTCGACTACCACGGACCCGGCTCCCCCACGGCCCGGCTGCTGCACGACGGCACCTTGTACGTGGTGGTCGGGTTCGTCGCCTGGCGAGAGGTCGCCGGGCGGGTCG
The DNA here is from genome assembly GCA_030146615.1 of Actinomycetes bacterium. Classification (GTDB taxonomy): domain Bacteria; phylum Actinomycetota; class CALGFH01; order CALGFH01; family CALGFH01; genus CALGFH01. The sequence continues at coordinate 1,939 of JASLBL010000297.1, read as the reverse complement.
GCCGGTCCCGCCGAGCGCGGGCCGGGACGCCCTGGGTGGGCTGGAACCCGCGCCGCCGGACCGCCTACCGGGCCGCCCTGGCCGCGGCGGCCGCCGGCGGGGCCTGCTGGTGGCTGGGCCGAACGGCCAGCCCCTGGTGCGACCCGGACAGCCTCCTCCAGGGCCACGCCGCCTGGCACCTGCTCGCCGCCGCCGCCCTGGCCTGCTGGGCCGCAGCGACCCTCGAGCCTTGACATGGCACAGGCGCTCTTGGGGGGCCGTGGGGGGAGCTCGCTCCCCCCACATGGATCAAGGACGGCGTGGGGACGGCTCCGTCGTCCCGGATTCCCTCAAGCCAGATCGTAGAACCCGATGTCGGCGCGGCGGATGGTGACCAGGACCGCGTCCGAGGTGCGCTGGGCGTCGGGGGGTGGGCTCTCGGTGAGGATCAGCTGGAAATAGAGGCTGCGCAGGAACGCGGTGACGTTCGCCCTGGCCGCCGACTCGGCCTCGCTGGCGTAGGCCGAGCGCCAGGACTCCTGGCCGGGGGCGGCGGTGAAGCGGTCCAGCCAGGCGACCAGCCAGGCCCGGTCGACCAGGTTGCGCCGGAGCACGTTGAGGGTGGCATACGCCAGGCGCTCGTCCTCGTGGTGGACGAACACTGCCGGAGCCGGGGTGAGCAGCCGGTCGGCGATCGCGTCGAGGATCCGCTGGAGCTCGGTCGCGCCCAGGTGGGGGCTGCGGGCCAGCATCATGAACAGGTCGGCGGCGTGGCCGATGGCGTTGGCCCAGCCTGGCCCCGGGACCCAGCTGCGCAGGTCCCGCTCGCGCAGCAGGTAGCCGAGGGCCGCCTCCAGGTAGCCGTCCAGGTCGGCCTGGTCCAGGAACGGGTTGGCGTTGTCGAAGGCGACGATCTCCATCAGGATCAGCACCGAGTAGGTGCGCAGGTAGACCGAGTCGGTGCCCTGCTCGCCGAGACCGGCCTCCAGGTTGGCGGTCATCTGCTTGGCCATGGTCCGCAGCTGGTCGGCGCCGTACTGGCCGCGCTCGATCCAGGCGGCCAGGATCCGGTAGGCGAACTCGTCCCGCAGCTCGGGGTCGGTCGAGCCGAGCCAGCCGAGCAGCTCGGGGGTGAGCTCGGCCACCCACTCGCCTTGGGGAAGGGCGTTCTCGTCGTTGGCGATGACCCGCCAGAAGCTCCGGTCCATCAGCCCATCCCCCGCCCGTTCACCAGCTTCACCAACCCCAGCAGGTCCTCGACCCGGTGGGCGTCGTCGGGTTCGGGGTAGCGGGCGAAGCGGTCGATCAGCACCGGGGTGATGCCCACCGCCCGGGCCGCGGCCACGTCGTTGGCCGGCTGGTCGCCGACGTGCACGGTCGCCGAGGGGTCGGCCCCGGCCTCGGCCAGGGCGGCCTCGAAGATCTGTGGGTCGGGCTTGGCCACCCCCAGCACCCCGGAGATGGCCACGGTCGCGAACAGGTGGTCGATCCCCTGGAGGGCGAGGATGTCGGCCAGCCAGGGCTCGAAGTTGGACACCACGCCCAGGGTGATGCCGCGCCCGGCCAGCTCGTCGAGGGCCGGGCGGACGTCGTCGAACAGCTGGTAGGAGGCCGGGTCGCTGAAGGAGGCGAACAGGGCCTCGGCCAGTTCCATCCCGTCCACCGGGGCACCCCTCCGGGGTTCCCCGGACCCCTTCCGATCCACCGGGGCACCCCTCTGGGGTTCCCCGGACCCCTCCGGGCCGTCGTCGGCGTGGCCGAGGCGGGCCAGGACCTCCTGGTAGAACCCGATCCAGAAGTCCCGCTGGGTGGCTGGGTCGGTCCAGTCGTCGGGCCAGGCCGCGGCCCGCACGGCGGCCGCGATGGCGGCGTCGACGGCCGCCTCCTCCAGGGGAACTCCCTGCTCGGCGGCAACGGCCACGAACCGTCCCTGGAAGCTCGGAGCGGGGGCCAGCAGGGT
>JASLBL010000265.1 GCA_030146615.1 Actinomycetes bacterium | reverse complement strand
AGGTTCGGTGAGACTGCCGCCCGCCCTAGCTGAGTAAGGCCTTGGCCTCGTCGAGCAGCACCAGGTCGGGTCGGACGGCAACGGCCTTGGCGAACACATCGGGGCCGTCCCGGGCGGTGACGACCTCAAAGCCTTCCATTCGCCGGTAAATCTCCACGAAGCGAACGATGTCGGCGTCATCGTCGGCCACGAGCACGGTGGCAGCCAACGCGCAGTCCTCTCTCGAGCGGGTTCGGCAGCTTTGTAGGCCCCCGGCGGTACCGCCGGGGGCCGTTGCCAGGCGGATGCGTCGGAGGTTCCGCGAGCAACTCTGGGATAGTCAGCTAGCGCGCGAGCTGCCCGCGATGGCCTCCATCTGGCCGCCGGGGTTGACCTGGATGCGCTTGGGCTTAGCCTCTTCGGCCTTGGGCACCATGATGCGCAGCACGCCGTCCTCCATCGAAGCCTCGACCGCGTCGGCCTCGACATGGGCGGGCAGGGTGATCGAGCGGCGGAAGGCGCCGGAGGAGCGCTCGACTCGGTGGAACTGCTCCTCGGAGGAGTCATTGGCGAAGTGCCGCTCGCCCTGGATGGTCAACAGGCCGTCCTCGAGGGTGATCTCGAGGTCGTCGAGCTTGACCCCGGGCAGCTCGACGGTCACCAGGTAGGCGTCCTTGCGTTCGGAGATGTCCAGCGCTGGCACCCAGGCCCGGGTGCTGGCCCCGGTCGCGCCCTGCCACTGGCCGTGCAGGCCAAGTGCGTGGGCGAACAGCCTGTCCATCTGGTCCTGGGCCCGCTCCTCCTGCGCGCTGCGCAGGTCCTGGAACGGGTACCACTGGGTTCTGAGCATCATCTGGTTCTCCCTCGCGCTGGGCCGCATCGGCGGCCGCCGGCTCGGGGACCACGCAGTCCGGGTGCGTGCAACGGGTGCACTTGCCGAGTACCTTCACCCTACATTGAACACTGTTCACCTGTCAAGAACACTGTTCACTACCTCACCAGGCGACCGTCGAAGGTGTCATCACACCTGACCGCAACGGGTCGCCATGCTCTCCGGTCGGGTCGGTCTGGGCGAGGCGATGGCGCGCCGGGCTGCGCCCAAGCATGGTTGAGATGGCGGTGGCGACCTGCGCCTAGGAGCCGGCGGCCGAGGCGCCTGCTTGGTGTTGTTCGGCTGTGATGGTATCCAGCAGGGCGAGCAGTTCCTTGATGTCCAGCGGCTTGGTCAGAAACGCCCTTGCGCCTTCCTCCAGCAGCCGCGCGATCAGGGCCGGCCTGGCGTCGGCGCTGAGGATCACGATCGGCACGTGGGCGGTATTGGAGTTGGCGCGCAGGCGGCGGAGGACCTCCTGGCCGGGCATGTCGGGAAGGTCCAGGTCGAGCAGGATCAGGTCGGGCTGGTGCTCGCCGGCGAGGTCCAGGCCGAGTTGGGGCCGTACGGCTGAGATCAGCGTGACGCCCGGCCGGCGGCTCATGAGGCGCTCAACCAGCTGCAGGTTGGACAGATTGTCCTCAATGTAGAGCACCGTCATGGCCGGGTGCTGCCGCTCGGGTTGAGCCTGGGCTGGCAGCAACAGGGCGGCAGTGGGGCGCTCGCTCGTGGGTTGGGTCAGGGGGAGCTCAACCCGGAAGGTGCTGCCCTGGCCGACGACACTGGCCACCCCCAGAGCACCCCCCATCGCCTCGACCAGGCACTTGGTCAGGGGCAGACCCAGGCCGGTGCCCTCGATCGAGGTCTGTTCGCTCCCCAGGCGGTCGAAGGGTACGAACAGCCACTGGATCGACTCCGGGGGGATGCCAGGTCCGGTGTCGGTGACCTTGACCCGCAGCCGCTCGCCTACCACCGGCTCGCAGTCGAGCTGCACGCTGCCGCCGTGGCGGTTGTACTTGACCGCGTTGGACAGCAAGTTGAGCAGGATCTGCTTGAGCCGCTGACGGTCGCCCAGGACGTGGTGGTTGCCGGTCGGTGGTTGGTCGACCACCAGGATGCCCTGCCGGTCGGCCAGCGGCCGGATCAGGCTGCTGGCCTCGGTGAGCAGGTCGGCCACATCGACCGGCTCCAGCGACAGCGACAGCCGGCCGGACTCGATGGCGGCGATATCCAGGACCTCGTTGATCAGCCCGAGCAGGTGCCGCGCCCCCGACAGGATGTAGCCGACGCTGCCGCGCTGGTCGTCCCGGAGCCCGTCCAGCTCCAACAGCTGGGCGAAGCCCAGGATCGCGTTGAGGGGGGTCCGTAGCTCATGGCTCATGCGCGATACGTACTCGCTCTTGGCCTGGTTGGCCTGCTCGGCAGCCAGCCTGGCCTGGGCCAGGGCCTCCTCGGCCTGCTTGCGGGCGGTGATGTCACGCACCGCGGCCGACACCAAGGTGCCCTGCTGGGTCTCCATAGGACTGAGGCTGATCTCAACGGGGAACTCGCTGTGGTCCTTGCGCCGCCCGTACACCTCCATCCCGGCGCCCATGGGCCGCACCTCGGGCTCGGCCAGATAACCGCTGCGGTCCCGGCGATGGGCGGCGTGGAACCGATGGGGAACCAGGATCTCGATCGGTTGGCCGACCAGTTCCTCACGCTGGTAGCCGAACAGCTCCTCGGTCTGGCGGTTGACCACGGCGATGCGCCCGTCCTGGTCGACGATCACCATGGCGTCGGGGGTCGAGTCCAGCCGGATCTCCTCGGAGATGTCCTTGGAGATGAGCAGGAAGCCGATCCATTCCCCATGCCGGTTCCGTCTGGGCGTGATGACGACCCTGGCCGTGAAGCGACTCTGGTCGCGGCGCACTCGGGTCACGGTGCCTTCCCACTTGCCGAAGGCCAGGGCCGCCTGGCGCATCGTCTGGGGCAGTCCTGCGGCGATGGCCTCTGGGGTGTGGAGCAGGTCGGCGTTGGCCTTGCCGACGATCTCCCGGGGCTCATAGCCGTAGAGCCGGCGTGCGCCTTCGTTCCACAACAGGATGGTGCCGTCGACGCCCTTGCCGATGATCGAGTATTCGGTTGATGCCTCAAGGATGGTCTCAATGAAGTCCATCGCATCGGCTGGCTGCAGGAACCCGCCGTCAGCCAGGATGCTGCTCATCCCATTCCCATCCTGTCGAGCGTATGGACAAACGGAACGAGTCCGCAGTCAGGTGGTCGGCACACCCGATCGAGGGCTTGAGAGCGGCCGTCACGGTCCAGTGGCCCCGAGCCGGCAGCCAGGACCAGCTCAGCCATGCCGGATCACCCTGCGTGGCAACCAGGTCAGGCGGAGATCGCCGCCGAAGGCGGCGCCGGCCAACGGCACCCCAGCGCGCGGGTGCGCCGATGAATCAAACGCGCGAAGCGCACCACCCGGCGCGGCCGCTCCACTCCCCCAGGGGGGCCATGTACCAACGCCACGTCAGCTGCGGCGGCGGCTCCAGGTAGTCGCGGACGATGGCCGCCTGAGCGCTGTGCAGGTCCCAGGTCGCCCAGGTCGCGGGCGAGCATCGGGGCCGCAAGATCCTGGCGTGAGAATCGACCGGCAGTCTCTAGGCGACCAGTAAGCGCAGCAGCGCGGTGGTGGCGATCGCCACGGCCAGCACCAGCAGCATCGGGGCGCGCAGCAGCAGCGCGATCCCGGCCGCGGCCACGCCGGCTAGGCGCGCGTCCACCACCAGGCGCCGCCCGGCGGTGATGGTGTCGACCAGCACCAGCGCGGTCAGTAGCGCGGGCGCGAGCGCGGCGACGACCACGGTGGCGCGCGGGCCGAGCTGGCGGTCGCCGAGCAGCAGCGGCCCGGCCGCCTTGATGGCGGCGCTGGCCACCGCGACCAGGATGATCGTCAGCCAGACCGCGCTCACCGGCGCCTCCACAAGCCGAGCAGCGCCGCCCCGCACGCCGCCACCACCGGGATGCCCGGCGGCGCGAACGGCACCAGGGCCAGGGCCACCAGCCCGCCGGCCACCGCCACGGCCACCGACTGCCGGTCGCGTAGCTCCTCGGCCAGCAGGATCAGGAAGAACGCCGGGAACACCACGTCCAGGCCGAGGGCCTCGGGGTCGCCGAGCAGCCCACCGCCCAGGGCGCCCACCGCCGTGCCGCCGATCCACGCGCTGAGCTGGGGCAGGGTCGCGCCGATGAGGTATTTGCGCTCGAAGGTGCCATCCCCGCGGTTGGCCAGCGCCCAGGAGGCGTCGATCACCAGCTGCCCCTCGGCCGCCCGGCGCAGCCGGCCTCCGACCAGGGAGGGGGCGAGGGCCAGCCCCATCGGCAGGAACCGGGCGTTGACGAACACCGCCGCCAGGGTGGCCGCCCCGACCCCGCCGCCGGCGCCGAGGATCGAGGCGGTGGCGAACTGGGCCGACCCGGACAGCACCACCGCCGAGCAGATGATCGGCGCGGCGACGCCCCAGCCGAGCTGGCGGGCCAGCACCCCGAACGACACGCCGAGCACGACGGTGGCCACCGCGAACGGCAGCCCAGCGCGGGCGCCGGCGGCATAGCCCCGGTCGGCGGAGCGGCCGTCGGTGTCCATCCGGGAAGTCTACTGGGGCCGCCGGCTCCTCATGGCCGAGCCAGCAAGCCGGGGGGAGGGCCCCCCCGGACCCCCCCTCCTCCGAGGTCAGTCCGGGGCAGCGCGAAGCTTCTATGGTTGTCAAGCTTCGATCGTGGCAGCCACTCGTCGGTCGAGCGCCTCGGGACGTCCCAGGTGTGAGCTTGTGTCCGTCCGGATTCACGTGCGTACGGGAGCGATCGACCGGCTCCCGGGTGGGCGAGCGGTTAGGATGGCCTTGTAGGAAGCAGTACGGGCCGCTGGGCCTCTGGGATGGCGTGCAGCCGATGGCTCTGCGGGCTGGTAACCGGCGAGGTCGACCCCATGGCCTCACAGCGTGACAGGCTGCGAGTCGGCGCCGCCGTGCTCGGGGCGGTCGCAGTGCTCGCCATCGTGGGGCGCCTCACCAGCCCCGAAGCGCCTGCGTCACGGTCGCAGCCGACGCCCCCCACGACACCGGCGCCTCTCCAGCATGTCCCCCTGCCGGATCGCTGGGCGACAGCACAGATCGAGGTCGGCCATGGCGGTGGCCCGCTGGTGTTCGGCGCCGGCAGCCTGTGGGTGGGCGCGTGGCGAGACCACCAGGTCGCGCGGGTCGATCCGCGCTCCAACCGAGTCGTCGCCCGCTTCCCAGCCGGGGGGCGGAATCCGGCCGGCCTGGCGGTCGGCGCCGGGACGATCTGGGTGGTGCATCCCGACACCGATGAGGTGGTGCGCCTTGACCCCGGGACCGGCCGGGTCGTGGCCAGGATCAAGCTTGGTCGGCTGCCGTTCCAGGTCGCGCCCGGTGATCACCGCTTCCTGCCGTCGCTGGTGGCGGTCGGCGCGGGTGCCGGATGGGTTGCCACCGGTCGCGGTGCGGTGGCCCGCATCGACCTGGCCAGCAACCGCGTGGTCGCGGTGATCAAGCTCCTCCCTGCGAGTCCCGCGGGCATCGCGGTCGCCGGCCGCAACGTCTGGGTCGCCGCGGGCGGCGATGGCGTGGCCCGGATCGAGGCGGCCACCAACCGGCTGCTTGGGACCATTCGGCTCGACCTCTACGCCGAGCGGGTGGCTGCCGGCGGCGGGGCGATCTGGGTCGGTGGCCCAACGACCGACCCGATTGTTGAGATCGCTGGTGCGGTGGCCCGGATCGACGCCGCCACCGGCCGTGTCCGGGAGATCGTCCCAACTGGCCTCCCGATCGGCCTGGCGGCCGACGCCGGTGCCGTCTTGGTCACCGAGCCGGACACTGTTGGCGGGGCGCTGGAATGCATCCAGCCGGGCGCAACCCCCTCAGGCATGACCCTGCAGCCCGCCCTGGGAGAGCTGGCCGTTGGCGGCGGCGCCGTCTGGGTCGCCGACCGCCGCGGGTCGTTGGTGTATCGACTGGATCCCGACCGCCTCCCGTGCTGAGCGTGGCCTCGGCGCTCACCCGACTTGCCGTCACGCCGTGACCCGGGTCGTCGGGCTGGCCGAAGCGACGCCCGCAGGCCGGGCAGGTGCGGTAGATGACGCGCACGTCCATGGCCGCTCACCCCTGCTCGTGCTCGGTGCGGGCGTCGCGGAGCAGTTCGTAGGCGCGGCGGCGGCTGCGGCCGGTGACCGCGACGACCTCGGCGGCGGTGACCTTGGGGCCGCCTGAGCGTTCGCGGGCGACCAGCGCCCGCACCTGCTGGCGCGCATCCGCTGCGGCCGCTGGGTCCTGGTCCGCACCCGGTGTGCGGTCCTGCGGCAGGGCGAGCGTGGTCGGGGTGCGGTGGCCGTTGGCGCCCGCGAGGTCAAGAGCGGTGGCGGCCGCGCCGGTGCCGACCGTCGGGCCTGGGGTGCGGCTGGTGTGCGGCAGGCCGGTGCGGGCCACGCTCATCAGCAGCTCCAGCGCCCCCAGGAGCGCGACCAGTGGCAGGGCGGCGAAGAGCTGGGCGGCCAGCCGGTCGGGGGCGTGGGCGACGTTCAGGGCACGTTACTGTCGCCAAGCGAACTGGCCGTCGGGTCGCACAGCGTCTCATACACCGAAGACGGCCAACTCGGCCACTACGAGGACGGCATCACTATCTTCATCGACCCAGCCGGCGAAGGCGGCTGCCTCTAACAAGCGGTGCTGAAGGCGCGAGCACATTGCTCTTATCCCATCGCATCTCATCATCGATGGCGACCCGCTCCCTACCGGGCCTCGGTTGTGAAAGTGGCCTTGCCTAAGAGGGCGGTTTCATAAGGGGCTGGTCGGGGTGAGAGGCTTGGGGGATGAAGCCCAAGCTCACGCCTCCTCCCATGGCCGAGCAGCTGGTCCCTGACGACATCTGGGATGC
>JASLBL010000118.1 GCA_030146615.1 Actinomycetes bacterium | reverse complement strand
GCCGGACCAGGGACCTGCTGGTGCTGCTGCTGCGGGCGGTGGTCGGGGACAAGCCGACCGTGCTGGTGGTCGAGGACGCCCACTGGCTCGACTCGGCCTCGACCGCGCTGGTCCTGGCCCTCAGCCGCGAGCGGCTGCCGCTGCTGCTGGTGGTGGCCACCCGCTCCCGGAGCGAGGGCGGGACGGTCGAGGACCAGCTGGCCTGGGCCGCCTACCGGCGGCTGCTCCGGGCGCCGAACCTCGAGCTGCTGGTCCTGGACCGGCTGCCGGCGGCGGCGGTCGAGGCCCTGGTCGCCCAGCGGCTCGGCACCGCCGCCGTCCCCGAGGTCCTCACCCGGCTGGTCGAGGAGAAGGCCGAGGGCAACCCGCTGTTCACCGAGGAACTGACCCTCGCCCTGCGCGACGCCGGCCTGGTCCGGGTGGTCGACGGCCAGGTCGAGCTGGCCTCGGACGTCCCCGACGTCCTGGCCCGGCGCCTCCCCCACACCGTCCACGGCGCCGTCACCAGCCGGATCGACCGGCTCACCCCGACCCAGCAGCTCACCGTCAAGGTGGCCAGCGTGATCGGCCGGGTGTTCGCCGTCGGCATCCTGCGCGACGTCCACCCCCTCCGCCAGGCGGTCGCCCTGACCCTGATGGCCGACCTGACCGAGATCGAGCGGGCCGACCTGACCGTGCTCGACCGCCCCGAGCCTGACCTCAGCTACCTGTTCAAGCATGTGATCGTCCAGGAGGCCGCCTACAACCTGATGCTGCTGTCCCAGCGGCGCCAGCTGCACCAGTCGGTGGCCGAGTGGTACGAGCGCGCCGGCGGCGGCGACCTGGCCCTGCTGGCCCACCACTGGCGGCAGGCCGAGGTGCCGGCCAAGGCCGTCCGCTACCTGGAGCAGGCCGGCACCGAGGCGCTGCGGGAAGGGGCCTACGCCGAGGCCGTCCGGTTCTTCACCGCCCTGCTCGAGATCGACGACGCCCAGTCCTCCGGCCGCCGCCGGGGCGGGCGTGGCCAGGGCGCCCCGGACGCCGCGGCCATCCGCCGGGCCCGCTGGGAGCACCAGCTGGGCGACGCCTACCTCGGCCTCGGCCAGCTCGCGCCCGAGCAGGAGCACCTGCACGCCGCCCTCGCCCTCCTGGGCCGCCGGACCCCGGCCAGCGGCCGCCGGCTCCCGGGCAAGCTGGCCTGGCAGGCCGGCCAGCAGCTGCGCAACCGGGTCTGGCCGCGCCCGCTGGTCGCCCAATCGGCCGAGACCCGGGCCGCTCTCGAGGAGGCGGCCGAGGTCTACGAGCGCCTGTTTCTGGTCGACTACCACGCCAGCCAGCGGGCCCAGGCGGTGCACCAGGCGGTCAAGGGCCTCAACCTGGCCGAGGCGGCCGGGTCGCCCTCGGCCGAGGCCCGTCTGGCCGGCGCCTGCGCCGTCGGGGCCGGCCTGCTCGGCCGCCACCGGGTCGCCGAGGGCTACCTGCGCCATGCCTTCGCGGCCCTCGAAGGGGCCGGCGACCCGTCGGCCAGGGCGTCGGTGCTCCAGTCGGCCGCGCTCTACAAGCTCGGGGTCGGGCGCTGGGCCGAGGTGAGCGAGCACCTGGAGGACGCGGCCGCGATCGTGCGCCGGCTGGGCGACCCGCGCCGGCTGGCCGAGCTCACCGGCCTCGGTGTCTGGGAGCGGTACTTCCAGGGCGACCTGCCGGCCCTGCGGCCGATGCTGGCCGAGCTGGACCGGCTGGGCCGCCACAGCGGCGACGCCCAGGTCCGGGCCTGGGCGGTGGCCGGCCACGCCGTTGCCGGGCTGCGCACCGGCGACCTCGAGGAGGCCGCGTCGGCCCTGAGACGGCGCCGGGCGCCCGCCCCCCAGGCTCTGCTGGCCCTCCAGCTGGGAGACCAGGCCGCGGCGGTCGAGTTCCTGCGGCGGGCCCTCGACCAGGCGGCCCGGCCGCTCGTCAAGTGCTACTGGTTCGACCTGTACGCGATGAGCGCGGAGGTCGCCCTGGCCCTGTGGCTGGACCGCCGGGCTCGGGGCGAGGGCGACGCCGGGCCGTGGCGGGCCATGGCCACCCAGGGCGTCGGCAACCTCGGCCGCTACGCCCGGGTGTTCCCGATCGGCCAGCCGCGGGCCCTGCTCCACCGGGGCCTGATCGCCTGGGCCGACGGCCGGGCGGCCCGGGCCCGGCGGGACTGGCGGGCCGCCCTGGCCGCCGCCGAGCGGCTCGACATGCGCTACGAGCAGGCCCTGGCCCTCGACATCCTGGGCCGGCACGGTGAGCCCGGGCAGCGCCCGGCCGCCCGCGAGCGGGCCATAACCCTGTTCGAGCGGCTCGAGATCCGCGACCTGACCTCGCCCGAGGTACTGGCGGCCAGGCTGGCGCCGTGAACCGGGTGCGGATGACCGTCCGCACGCTGCGGGCGAGGTATCGGGGACGTGGCGACCCACCGGGCTGGCGGACGGTCAAGACCACCCTGGCCGCGGTGCTGGCCTACGTGCTGGCCGTGCTGCTGCTCGGCGACCAGGTCCCGCCGCTGCTCGCCCCCCTGACGGCGCTGCTGGTCGCCCAATTGACCATCTTCGAGACGGTCAAGAGCGGGATCGAGCGGGTCGGCAGCGTGGTCGCGGGCGTGCTGGTGGCAGTGCTGCTCTCCAACTTCGTCGGGCTGACCTGGTGGAGCCTTGGCATCGCCATCTTCGCCTCGCTGGTCATCGGGACGATCCTGCGGCTGGGCGACCACACCCTGGAGGTCCCGATCAGCGCCATGCTGGTCCTGGCCGTGGTCGGCCAGACCGGGACGGCCGCCCTGTCCCGGGTGGTGGAGACGCTGATCGGCGCGGCCACCGGCATGGTCGTCAGCCTCATGCTCCGGCCCCCGGTGTACGTCCAGCCGGCCGGCGACGCCATCGGCGAGCTGGCCGCCGAGATGGCCGAGCTGCTGTCGTCGATGGGGGAGGAGCTGACCGAGGGCTGGTCGAGCGAGCAGGCCCGCACCTGGGAGGAACGGGCCCGCGACCTCGACCGGCCGCTGCGGGCGGCCCGGATCGCCCTGGCCCGCGGGGAGGAGAGCCTGCGGCTCAACCCGCGCCAGCGCCGGGTCCGCGAGGGCGCCTCCAGCCTTCGGGCCGCCCTTGCCGCCCTCGAGCACGCGGCCGTGCAGGTCAGGGCGATCACCTCCGACCTGGCCGACCTGGCCGAGGCGGTCGAGGCCAAGGGCCAGGCCGAGCCGGAGCTGCTGGTCGCCCTGGGGCGGCTGCTGGTCGAGCTCGGCGTCGGCGTGACCGCCTTCGGCCAGCTGGTCGCCCCCGAGGTCGCCGGCCCGCCCCGCGAGGCCGTGCCCCTCCACATCGCGCTGGAGATCGCCCGCACCCACCGCGACGTGCTGGCCGAGCTGATGCTGGTCGACGCCCGCACCGACCTCGAGCTCTGGCACATCCAGGGCAGCCTGCTGGCCAACGTCGACCGGCTGCTGCGCGAGATCGACCTGGAGCGCGGGCCCGACGCCCGCCGCGTGCGCCGCCGCTGACCTGCGACAATACGGCAGCGCGGCCGTGCCGGGCGGCCGGGAAGGAGCGGCTGGATGGACGTCCACCTGATCACCGACGCCGGGCTGTCCCAGGGCACCGTGGAGGACCTGCCCGGCCTCCTCGAGCGCCGCGACGGGCTGGTCTGGGTCGACATCCCCCGTGTCGACCGGGAGGCCGCCCGGGTGCTGGCCGAGGTGTTCAGGTTCCACCCGCTGGCCATCCAGGACTGCGAGAACCGTAACCACGTCCCCAAGGTGCACGTCTACCCCGACCACGTGTTCACCGCCCTGCACTCGCCCGAGCTCGGCAAGGGCGGCCACGTCCACCACCTGGAGCTCGACCAGTTCGTCGGGCGTGGCTACCTGGTCACGGTGCACGGGCCGCTCGACCCGGAGGTCATCCCCAGCCTGGCCTTCCGGGAGACGAGTGCCGTCCTCAAGCGGGTCCAGGCGGGGCGGCTGCGCCCCGGCTCGTCGTTCGAGCTGTCGCACGCGATCGTCTCGGCCATGACCCGCCACCAGGAGGAGTTCCTGGGGATCCTGGCCCTCGAGGTCGGGCTGCTGGAGCAGCGGGTCATGGGGGAGGAGCACGAGGACCCGGAGCAGTTCCTGGAGGAGCTGTTCCGGGCCCGGCACGGGCTGATCGCGGTCAAGACCATGGCCGCCCTCAGCCGGGAGATCTACGGGCGCATGGCCACCCTGACCCGGTTCGTGCCCGCCGACGCCCAGCCGATGGTCGCCGACGTCGCCGACCAGTTCGAGCGGATCAAGGGCATGGCCGACGGCCAGACCGAGTTCCTCCAGGCGGTGATCGAGTTCCACCAGTCGCGGACCAACACCAAGATGACCATCGCCGCCGAGCGCCTGGCGGTGATCGCCGCCGTGACCCTGCCGATCACCGCCATCTCCTCGGTCTACGGGATGAACATCATCGCCAACGACCGCACCGACTTCCTCCACCTGGCCGCGGTCCTGCTGGTGATGGCGACCATCTCGGCGACCCTGCTGCGCTGGGCGAAGCGCCAGGGCTGGTGGTGAGCGTCATCCGGCCGTGAGGTGGAAGCGGGGGATAATGCGCATCGACGTCGCCGCCGCCTGACCCGGGGGTGCCCACCGCCTCCCCGCCGCGCCGGAAGGTCGTCAGCAGGGCGGTCGTTGAGCTCTCGAGCGGGCCGAAGCCCGCGGAGCCGTCGGTATCGGCCATGGGCACCCCCGGGTCAGGCGGCGGCGACGTCGATGCGCATTATCCCCGCTCCCAGCAAGCTCCCAGGAACCTGCCTCACGGCCGGATGACGCT
>JASLBL010000095.1 GCA_030146615.1 Actinomycetes bacterium | reverse complement strand
CGCCGGCCACGATGGTGGTGGCGAACCCGGCCATGATCCGCTCGGCCGCGCTGGCGATCGTCTGGAGGCCCGAGGAGCAGAAGCGGTTCACGGTCTGGGCGGGCACGGTCTCGGGCAGGCCGGCCCGCTGGGCGGCGATCCGGGCGACGTTCAGGCCCTGGCTGCCCTCGGTGATGGCGCAGCCGAGCAGGACGTCCTCGACCTCGGCCGGGTCGAGGCCCTCGGCCCGGCGCAGGGCCTCGGCGATGGCCGCCCCGGCCATGTCGTCGGGCCGGCTGGCCCGCAGGCTCCCCCGGGGCGCCCGCCCGACCGCGGTCCGGGCCCCGGAAACAATGACTGCTTCCTTCATCTCGTCGATCCCTTCAGTTCCGGACCACCTTGCCGGTCATCAGAAAGCCCTGGATCCGCTCCATGGTCTTGGGCTCGCGGAGCAGGGCCAGGAAGGCCTCGCGTTCCAGGTCGAGGATGTGCTGCTCGGTCACCCACTGGCCGAGCGACAGCTCGCCGCCGCACAGGACCCGGGCCAGGTGGCGGGCGACCACGCCATCGTGCTCGCTCGCCTGGCCGGCCCACTGGAGGGTCTGCACGCCCAGCTCGAGGGCGGCCAGGACCGGCAGCCCGGCCGCGTAGATGTTCGCCTCCCGGGCCGGGGGCCGGTAGGCGTCGGCCAGGTCCAGGACCTCCTGTTTGGCCGCGGCCAGCTGGTGCTCGGCGTTCAGCACGATCACGTCGTGCTCCTCAAGGAACCCCAGCTCCTGGGCCTCGACGGCCGAGGTGGCGACCTTGGCCAGGCCGATGGTCTCGAACACCCGCTGCACGAACGGCAGCACCGGGGCGTCGGGCGCGGCCCGCACGGCCGGAGCCACGACCCGGCGCAGCAGCTCCTTGCAGCCGCCACCGGCCGGGACGATCCCGACCCCGACCTCGACCAGCCCGATGTAGGTCTCGAGGGCGGCCACCACCCGGTCGGCGTGCAGCACGATCTCGGCCCCGCCGCCCAGGGTCTGGCCGTGGGCGGCGGCGACCACCGGCCGGGGCGCGTGGCGCAGTCCCATGAGCACGTCCTGGAGGCCCTTGACGGCCTCGCCCACCTGGTCATACAGGCCCTGGTAGGCGGCCATGCCGACCTCGCCCAGGTTGGCCCCGACGCAGAAGTTGCGGGCCTGGCTGGCGATCACCAGGCCGGCCCAGCGGCCGCTCTCCAGCTCCTGTACCGCCCTGGCCCCGAGCTCGACCACGGCGGCGTCGATCGCGCTGGCCGGGGCGTGGAGCTCGAAGCAGAGCACCCCGTCGCCCAGGTCGACCAGGCTGGCCGAGCCGTTGCCGGCCACCTCGGCCCCGTCGGCCTTGAGCCGGTCGAGGTCGATGACGTCGGGGTCGGCCGGGACCGGCTGGTAGTCGCGGGTCAAGGGGCTGTAGACCTGCCCGTCGCGGTAGAAGGACTGGTGGCCGGCGGCCAGCATCCCGGTCACCCAGTCCGGCACCTGGATGCCGAGGGCCTCCATGCGGGCCACCCCGTCGGCGACCCCGATGGCGTCCCAGGCCCGGAACGGCCCCAGCTCGTAGCCGAAGCCCCACTCGACGGCGTGGTCGACCTCGACCAGGGTGTCGGCGATCTCGGGCACCCGGCGGGCGGCGTAGGCCAGCGACGGCAGCAGGGTGTCGCGCAGGTAGCGGGCGCCGCGGTCCTCGTCGGCCTTGTCGAGCAGGAACCGCAGCCGGGCGCCGAGGTCGTCGTGGTCGCGGGCGGCGGCGACGATCGGCAGCTCCGGCTTGGCGGCCGGCCGGTACTCCAGCGTGTCCAGGTCGAGCACGTCGAACACGGTCTGCCCGTCGCGCTTGCCGCGGCGGTAGAAACCGCCGCCGGTCTTGTTCCCGAGCCTGCCCGCCGCCAGCATCCGCTTCAGCGGCTCCGGGGCCGGCAGGACGTCGCGGCTCTCGTCGGTGGGGGCCAGCTCGTGCAGGTTGCCGGCCACCCCGACCATCACGTCCAGCCCCACCTGGTCGAACAGCCGGAAGGTGGCCGTCTTGGGCCGGCCCACCAGCGGCCCGGTGAGGGCGTCGACCTCCTCGATCGAGTAGCCCTGCTCCAGGGCGTAGCGGACGTCGTGCATGCCGGCGAAGCTGCCGAGGCGGTTGGCGATGAAGTTGGGGGTGTCCTTGGCCACCACCGCCCCCTTGCCGAGGGCCCGCTCCACGAACCCCCGCATGCCCTCCAGGACTTCGGGGTCGGTGTCGGCGGTCGGGATCAGCTCGACCAGCTTGAGGTAGCGGGGCGGGTTGAAGAAGTGGGTGCCCAGGAACCGGCGCCGGAAGTCGTCCGAGCGGCCCTCGGCCAGGCTGGCCAGCGGCAGCCCCGAGGTGTTGGAGGTGACCACCGCCTGGGGCCCGACGATCTTCTCGACCCGGGCCAGCAGCTCCTGCTTGGGCTCGAGGCGCTCGACGATGGCCTCGACGACCCAGTCGGCGTCGGCGAGCCGCTCCAGGTCCTCCACGAAGGTCCCCAGGCGGATGCGCTCGGCCAGCCGGGGGCTGGCCAGGGCGGCCGGGCGGGCGGCCAGCATGCGCTCGAACCCGCCCTCCACGGTCTCGCGGTCCAGGTCGAGCAGGTCGACGGCCAGGCCGGCGTTGGCGGCATGGGCGGCGATGGCCGCCCCCATGGTCCCGGCACCGAGCACGGCCACGCGACGGATGTCGTTGGTCAAGGACGCACCTCCAGGGAGATCGGCCTTCCGAGGGTACGCTCGAAGCGGAGTCAACCCAGCGGAGGGAACCCCGGCCATGAGCGAGCACAACCCGGCGTCCACCGACTTCTACCGCATCGACGGCCTCCTCGCCGACGGCGAGCGCGAAGTCCGGGACCGGGTCAGGGCCTTCTGCGACAAGGAGGTCACCCCGGTCATCAACGACTATTGGGAGCGGGCCGAGTTCCCCTTCGAGCTGGTGCCCAAGCTGGCCGCCCTGAACCTGGCCGGCGGGACCATCAAGGGCTACGGCTGCCCGGGGCTGAGCACGGTGGCCACCGGCCTGGTCGGCATGGAGCTGGGCCGGGGCGACGGCAGCATCTGCACCTTCTTCGGGGTCCACTCCGGCCTCGCCATGACCTCGATCGCCCTGCTCGGGTCCGAGGAGCAGAAGCGGCGCTGGCTGCCCCCCATGGCCCGGATGGAGCAGATCGGCGCCTTCGGCCTGACCGAGCCAGACCACGGCTCGGACGCGGTCGCGCTCGAGACCAGGGCCCGCCGGGACGGCGACCACTGGGTGCTGGACGGGGCCAAGCGCTGGATCGGCAACGCCTCCTTCGCCGACCTGGTGATCGTCTGGGCCCGCGACGACGACGGCAAGGTCGGCGGCTTCGTGGTCGAGAAGGGCACCCCCGGCTACGCGGCCAGCGTGATGTCCGGCAAGACGGCCAAGCGGGCCGTCTGGCAGGCCGAGATCACCCTGGACGGGGTCCGGGTCCCGGCCGGCAACCGGCTGGCCAACTCGCGCGGCTTCGGCGACACCGCCCGGGTCCTCACCGCCACCCGCTCCGGGGTCGCCTGGGAGGCGGCCGGCCACGCCCAGGCCGCGTATGAGGCCGCCCTCACCTACGTGCGGGACCGGGAGCAGTTCGGCACCCCGCTGGCCAGCTTCCAGCTCGTCCAGTACCGGCTGGCCAAGATGCTCGCCGAGGTCACCACCATGCAGCTGCTCTGCCTACGCCTGGCCCAGCTCACCGAGGCCGGCCAGATGACCGCCGGCATGGCCTCGCTGGCCAAGATGAACAACGCCGCCAAGGCCCGCCAGGTCGTGGCCGACGCCCGCGACATCCTCGGCGGCAACGGCATCCTGCTCGAGAACCACGTCGCCCGCCACCACGCCGACATGGAGGCCGTCTACACCTACGAGGGCACCGACGCCATCCAGAGCCTCATTGTCGGCCGCGAGATCACCGGCGAGAGCGCCTTCAGCAGCCGCTAAGCCGCGCCGAACAAGCCCGGCCCGGCGCCGAGTCCCCCGGTGGGGGAGCGTAGCCGGTGGCGGTGGGGGGTGCTGGCGGTTGTCCACACCCCCGGCCCGGCGGCCCGAGACCGTTCCGTGATGGATCTTGGGCGCAACGGTGACCGGCAGCATGCCGGTTCGTTACCTACAGCGGCGAGACTACGCCCTGTCGATGCGCCGCAAGACAGGCGGCGAGGGGGACGCGGGCTGGGGGGTTCGCGTCCGGGGCAGCAGGAGGGGGACATGCAGCTCAAGGAACTCACCGTCTGGTGGCAGCAGCGCAGGACGGCCCGGGAGGGGCGAGTCGCGTTCGACTCGGTCGCCACCCGCGAGCTCTACGAGGCTCTCGACGAGGCTTCGGGGCTGGCGCCGAGGCGCTGACGCGCAACGACCCTGACGGCCCGGGCGATCGCCCGGGCCGTCTGGTGTTCCTGTGGCAGAGTGACGACATGGCCCACGACCACCACCACAGCGCCACCGCCGCCCAGCGTGGCCGGCTCGCGGTGGTGTTCGTCATCACCGTGGTCGTGCTCCTGGTCGAGGTCGTGGGCGCGGCCCTCAGCGGCAGCCTGGCCCTGCTCGCCGACGCCGGCCACGTGCTGGCCGACGGGGCCGGGATCGGCCTGGCCCTACTGGCCATCCGGTTCGCGGCCCGACCGGCAACCCCGCAGCGGACCTTCGGGTACTACCGGCTCGAGATCCTGGCCGCCGTGGTCAACGCCGTGCTCCTGTTCGGGGTGGCCGGGTTCGTGCTGGTCGAGGCCTGGCGGCGCATGTCCGAGCCGCCGGAGGTGGCAAGCGGGCTGATGCTGGGCGTGGCCGCCGCCGGGCTGGCCGCCAACGCCCTCTCGCTGTGGCTGCTGCGCGGCGGCCAGCGCCACAGCCTCAACCTGCGGGGCGTCTACCTGGAGGTCTGGGGCGACCTGCTGGGCTCGGTGGCGGTGCTGGCCGCCGCCGCGGTGATCGCCGTCACCGGCTTCCAGGCCGCCGACCCGATCGCCTCGGCGGTGATCGGCCTGGCCATCCTGCCCCGCACCTGGCGGCTGCTCCGCGAGGCGGTCGACGTCCTGCTGGAGGCGGCCCCCAAGGGGGTCGACCTGGACGAGGTCCGCCGGCACCTGCTCGAGACCCCGGGCGTGACCGACGTCCACGACCTGCACGCCTGGACCATCACCAGCGGCCTGCCGATGCTCTCGGTCCACGTGGTCCTGGAACGCGACGCCGACGCCGGCCGGGTCCTCGACGGCCTCGGCGAGTGCCTGGCCGGCCACTTCGACATCGAGCACTCCACCTTCCAGCTCGAGCAGCCCGAGCACCGCGGCCACGAGGGAGCGACCCACCGGTGACCATGCCGACCCGCCGCCTGGGCGGGCTCCAGGTCAGCGCCATCGGGCTCGGCGAGATGCCGATGTCGCTCGCCGGCCGGCCCGACGAGGCCCGCTCGATCCGGACCATCCACGCCGCCCTTGACGCCGGCGTGGCCCTGATCGACACCGCCGACGCCTACTGCATCGACGGGTCCGAGCTGGGCCACGGCGAGCGCCTGGTCGCCAAGGCGCTGGCCGCCTGGCCGGGCGACGCCGACCGGGTGCTGGTGGCGACCAAGGGCGGTCACACCCGGCCCGGCCGCGAGTGGGGCCTGGACGGGCGGCCCGAGTACCTGCGCCGGGCCTGCGAGGCCAGCCTGCGCGCCCTCGGGGTCGAGGCCATCGGCCTCTACCAGTTCCACCGGCCCGACCCCAAGGTGCCGTTCGCCGAGTCGGTCGGGGCCTTGGCCGAGCTCAAGGAGGCCGGCAAGGTCCGGCTGGTCGGCCTCTCCAACGTCAGCGTCGACCAGATCCGGCAGGCCCGCCAGCTGGTCCAGGTGGCCAGCGTGCAGAACGAGTTCTCGCCCCGCTTCCGCCGCTCCGAGGGCGAGCTGGCCTTCTGCGCCGCCGAGCGGATCGCCTTCCTGCCCTGGAGCCCGCTCGGCGGGATCGGCCGGGGCCGCGACCTCGGCGGCCGTCACCGCGCCTTCGCCGAGGTCGCCGAGGCCCACGGGGTCTCGCCCCAGCAGGTCGCCCTGGCCTGGCAGCTGGCCAAGGCCCCGGTGGTCATCCCCATCCCCGGGTCCAGCCGCCCCGAGACGATCGTCGACAGCGCCGCCGCCACCGGGCTGCGCCTGAGCGACGACGAGCTGGCCCGCCTCGACCGGGTCTAGACCGGGGCCGCCGCCCCGGCGTGCTGGTCCGCCCCGTCACCACGGGCGTCCGGGAGCAGGAACACCAGCAGGAAGCAGGCAGGAACACGGCCACCTCGAACAGCAGGGTGCGCTGGAAGGCCTCGGAGAAGTTGGCCCGCCGGGCCGTGTCGGCGGTGGCGGCCACGACCCGGCCGACCTGCTCCTGCCCCTGTCCCTGGGACCCGGCCCGGGCGCAGTTGGCAGGGACGGCCGACGGGTCCTCGGCGTTGGCCCGGTCCTCGAAGCAGGTCCGGAAGCCGGCCGCCACCTGCTGGGTCGCCGCCGGCGGGAGCCCGGCGGCCTGGAGGTCGCGCTGGAGGCCGGGGAGGGCGTCGGCGGCCACCCCGGCGGCCTGGCTGCCCAGCAGGCCGAAGAAGACGACCCCGATCACCGCCACCCCGACGGCCCCGCCGACCTGCTGGACGGTGGTGAGCACGCCCGAGGCGGCGCCCGCGTCCTGGCCCCTGATGCCGGCCAGGACCACGTTGACCAGCGGGGCGACAACGCTGCCGAGGCCGAGCCCGCAGACCAGCAGGGCCGGGGTCAGCTGCCAGGAGTGGACGGTCCCGCCGTAGCGGTCCACCGTTCCAGATGAGCGCGGCCATGCCCGCGACCAGCAGCAGCGAGCCCGCGCTGAGGATCCTCCGGCCGAAGGTGGGGGCCAGCCGGACCGAGGCGGCCGAGGCCAGCGCCGACCCGACCGCGAACGGCGCCCCGGTCAGGCCGGCGTGCAGCGCGCTGAACCCCAGGCCGATCTGGAGCCACAGCGAGAAGGTGAGGAAGAACGCCGGCACGCCCATGAAGAAGATGCCGGCCACCGCCAGCCCGGCGACGAACGGCCGCTGGCGGAACAGGTCGAGGTCGACCAGGGGCGACCCGTCGCGCGCCTTCTTCCGCCGCTCGTGGACGGCGAAGCCGGCCAGCACGGGCAGGGCGGCGGCCATCGACACGAACGTCCACAGGGGCCAGCCCAGGTCGCGGCCCTGGACCAGCGGGTAGACGAGCAGCAGCAGCCCGGTGGTGACGATGGCCACGCCGACCGGGTCGGGCCGCAGCGCCCGTGGGGCCTTCGACTCGACCAGGAAGCGAGCCGCCACGGCCAGGGCGGCGATCCCGATGGGCACGTTGACCAGGAAGATGGGGCGCCACCCGAGCCCGAGCAGGTCGGCCTCGATCAGCAGCCCGCCGACCAGCGGCCCGGTGATGGTGGCGAGCCCGATGGTGGCCCCGAACATCCCGAAGGCCCCCGCCCGCTCCCGTGGCGGGAAGGTGACCTGGATGACCGAGAGGATCTGGGGGAACATGACCGCCTCCATCAGCCCCTGGAGGACACGGGAGCCGATCAGCATGGACGGCGTCTGGGCCAGCCCGCACAGGGCCGAGGCCAGGGTGAACCCGGCCATGCCGGCCATGAACAGCCGCTTGCGGCCGAAGATGTCCCCGAGGCGGCCGCCGGTGATGAGCATGACCGCGAAGGCCAGCTGGTAGCCGGCCAGCACCCACTGGATCTGGGAGTAGGTGGCGTCCAGGTCCTGCTGGATCGAGGGATGGCCACGTTGACGATGCTGATGTCGACCAGCTGCATGAACCCGGCGATCAGCACGACGGCGAGGGCGACCCAGCGCCGGGGGTCGGCGCCGCCCGGTGCCCGTCCGGGCTCGGCGGTCGCGGTCGGGCTACTCATCGGCACTCCTTGGGGCGAGGCCGGCCAGCAGGGTCGCGACCAGCTCGGCCGCCGGGTCGGGCCGGCCGCGGAATGGGAGCGTCTCCGGCCCGGTCATCAGCTCGACGAAGACGAGCTGCTGGCAGGCGCCGAGCAGCAGCAGCGCGGCCGCCGCCGGGTCGGCGTCCGGGGCGACCCGGCCGAGGGCCTGCTCGGCCCGGAGGTAGGCGACCACCGGCTCCCAGGCCCGGTGCGGCCCGCCGCCCCGCTCGGCCAGCAGCGACCGGAACCGGCCCAGCAGCTCGGGGTCGGCGAACAGCGAGGACCCGAGCGGCAGCAGGTCCCGGTACATCCGCAGGGCGCTGCCGGCCAGCTCGGTCAGGTTGCCCTGCACGGTGCCGGTGCCGGCCCGTCCCGGCAGGTCCCGGACGACCTCGATGAAGGCGGGAAGGAGCTTCTCGTGCACGGCCCGGACCAGGTCGAGCTTGTCGGCGAAGTGCAGGTACAGCGTGCCCTCGGCATACCCGGCCTCCCGGGCGATCTCCTTGGTGGTGGCCCTGGCCAGGCCCTTGGTTCGCAGGACCCGCTCGGCCGCGTCGACCAGCCGGGCCCTGGTCCCGGTGGGCAGGGAACTGAGTGAGTGCTCATTCATAACGCCCTGGAGGGCATGAGTGGGCGCTCACTCATGTCAAGAGGGACGCAAGAAAGGGGGAGCCAGCCGGCTCCCCCTTTCGGATCGTGCTGGGTGCTCAGGCGTGGACCACGGCGATCCCGTCGTGCTCGACCGTGCCGCCCCGGCCGTTGGCCTGGATGAGCAGGTGGCCCTTGAACGACTCGTCCGGGTAGCGCCAGGAGACCGACCAGCGCTCGCCGTCCTCGCCGCTGCGGTCGATCCCGAGCAGCTTGGCGTGGGGCCGCCCGCCGGTGCCGCCGGGCACCAGCAGCACGCGGACCTCGCCGGCGGCGAACGCCTTGACGCTCACGGTGAGGGTCCCGGACCCGGTGAGGGTCACGAGCTGGCTCGAGGCGGCCGGGCGCGGGTCGGTGACCACGCTCAGGATCTGGGGCTGGTGGTCGCCGTTGACGAACCGGACCCGCACCGCGGTGGCGGCGAAGACTCCGAGGTCGGCGCCGGAGTCGGGGGTGAAGACGGCCCAGCCGGCGTCGCCGGTGGGACGGGTGAACCGGACCTGGCCGCGGAAGGGGGCCAGGGTGTCCGCCCCGCCGTTCACGAAGCCCTTGCCGAGCTCGCGGTCGGCGCCGCGCCGGTCCTCGGTGACGGTCACGTGGACGGTGCCCTCGTAGGCGAGGGACATGCCGCTCACGGGCACCGGCGAGAGGATGCGGGAGAAGGGCAGCGGCTGGTCGACCTCGATGGCGCCGGCCTTGGCCCCGGTGGCGACCCAGCCGTTGGTGTAGCGGTGCAGCTGGACCTGGGTGGTGATCTTGTCGAGCGGGCGGCCACCCTCGCCGGCCCGCGGGTGGATGCCGACCTCGGCGGTGGCGGCGCCGGTCTTTCGGTAGGTCGCGGCCACCGGGTCGCGCATGCCGAGCTCGCGCATGAAGGCCACGGCGGCGGCCTTGGCGGCGCGGTCGGGCTGGCCGGCAGGAGGCTTGGGCTTCGTGGTCGGCGCCGGGCCGCCGACGTCCCTGGGCGCGTCGGGCGCGGCGTCGGTCTCGGTGGCGGGGAGAACGGAGGTGGTGGTGGGGCTGGCCACGGCGGCGGGCTGGGCGGGGTTGTCGCGGCCGACCACGAAGGCGGTGGCGACCCCGACAACGACGGCGAGCACGCCGGCGGCGGCGGCGAGGCGGATGTGAGCTGGACGCATTGCTGACCCCCCGGTCGACGCTCCCTCGCTGGGAGCGGTCGATCTCCATGGTCGCCCTACCCGGTCACGAAACCCGATCGGCGTCATCTCGGGCGCATCCCCGATGGGTCTCCGGCCGGTTCGGGTCGCGGTCCGTTACCCGCCGACCTTGACCGTTCCCCGCATGTCGGTGTGGATGGAGCAGCGGTAGGCGAAGGTCCCGGCCGTCCGGAACGGGTGCGAGAACTCCTCGCCCTCCTCGAGGTCGCCGGAGTCGAACGCCTTGTCCAGGGCGGTGACGGTATGGGTCACGCCGGCGTCCTGGTGCTCCCACCTGACCGTCTGGCCGACCTTGGCGGCGATCGTCCTCGGGGCGAAGGCGAAGTCCACGATGCGCACGCCGTCGGTGCCGGCGTCGCCGGAAGCGCTCGCGCGGCTGCTGCTCGAGGAGGCGGCGGCCGGGACGACGGCCGCCTGGCCATCGCCATCACCCCCGTCGTCGCCGGCGCAGCCGGCGGCCACGAGCGCCGCGGCGGTCACCAGGACCAGGATCGTGAGGGTGCGGCGCACCGGAAGGACCTCCTTGGACGACGGCCACCATGAGAACCGTGCGGCCGCGCCGGTGGTTCCCGTTTGCCAACCTACCGGGTCAAGGAGCACGCTGCTGGTCGCCATGACCGCCCACGCACCGGGGAACCTGGCGCCATGACCGAAGGCCGGCTCGCGCCCGAAGAGGTCCGGACGCGGACCTTCACCAGGGTCGTCCGTGGGTACAAGCGTCGCGAGGTCCGTCGCCTGCTCGAACGGGCCGCCACCGACCTGGCCCGCCTGCGCAACGGCCTCACCACCAACGGCCCGGACGACCAGCTGCCCCTCACCCCCGAGGAGGTCGAGGAGGCCCGGTTCCAGCCCTCCCTCGGCGGCTACGAGATGGACGAGGTCGACCAGTTCCTGGACCGGCTCGTGATCGAGCTGGAACGCGCCGCCCACGAGCCCCTCCGCCCCCCCTCCGCCCTCCCCGCCCCTCCCCGCCGCCCGGGCCTGTTCCCCCCCGCCCACGGGTTCCGCCCCGCCGGCGCCGGGGAGGAGGACGCGCCGGGCCGGGACACCGAGGTCCCCGCCGCCCCAGCCGACGAGCCCGCCGCCGTACTGTCGATGGGTCCCGTCGCCGGTCCAGCCGCGGAGCCAACGGCGGGTCGGGAGCCGCGGCCGGGAGCTGGCCCTGCTGTCGACCTCCCGGCCGATCAGCGGACAGAGGTGGGTCCTGGGGCGGAGCCTCCGATGGTCGCGCGCCAGCCGCCGTCCGGCGGGCCGTTCCCGGCCTCCCAGCCGCGGTCGGGGGCCGGGCCGTTGCCCGCCGCCCAGCCGCCGCCGGCCGATCCCGCTCCAGCCGCGCGGCCACCCCAGTCTCCGGCCGGGCCGCCTCCGGCCTCGCGGCCGCCCGTCGGGTCGCCTCCGGTTCCGGAACCGGAACCGGACCCGCTGGCGGGTCCTCCGCCGCCGGCTCCCGCGGAGGACCCGGCCGCGACCGGATGGCTCCAGCCGACACCGCCTCCGCCGTCGGCACCGGTGGGGCCGGACGAGGGGTTCTTCCCGCCGCCGTCGGTGCCGCCGTCGGCGGCGCCGGCGCCTCCACCCCCTCCTCCGCCGTCGGCCCAGCGGCCGCCGCCCGTCTCGCCGGCGCGGCCGCTGACCCCCTCGGAGGTGGAGACCCGGAGCTTCGACCGGGGCGCCCCCGGCTACCTGCCCACCCACGTCGACCTGTTCCTGGCCAAGGCGGCCCGCGCCCTGGCCGGCCGGGACGGGGAGACCATGACCCGGTGGGACGTGCTGCGCCAGCGCTTCCCGCTCGGCCCCCGCGGCTACGCCACCAGCGAAGTCGACGCCTTCCTGGTCCGCCTGGCCGCCCAGTTCCCCGAGCCCGACCCGGCCGCCCAGGAGGAGATCCTCCGCAAGCTCCAGCAGCGGGCCGACGGCCCCTGACCCGGCTCGGGCTTCGAGGTCGACGACCACCACCGGCTCGGAGGATTGGTCTGGACCCGGCGTGGTTGGGGTAGGGTCTCGGCATGCCACGACCAGCGACCTTCGGGACCTGGACCGAGCTCCGGCCAGGCAACGGCCGCCAGCCCGACCCGGGCTTCTACGCCGAGCGCCTGGAGGAGGCGGTCCTGGCCGAGCAGCTGGGGCTGGCCGCGGTGTGGGGGAGCGAGCACCACGCGGTCGAGGACGGCCACCTCTCCCAGCAGCTCCCGTTCCTGGCCGCCGTGGCCGCCAGGACCTCCCGGATCCGGCTGGGCACGGGTGTGCTGCTGCTGCCCCTGTACCGGCCCCGGGAGGTCGCCGAGCAGGCCGGGGTGGTCGACCTGCTGGCCGGCGGCCGGCTGATCCTCGGCTTCGGCGGCGGCTGGGTGGAGCGCGAGTTCGACGCCTTCGGGGTCGACCGCTCCCACCGTGGCCGCCTGCTGGAGGAGAAGCTGGGCGTGGTGCGCCGGGCCCTGGCCGAGGGCGTGGTCGGCGACGGCCCCGACGGCGTCGACCTGCCCGTTGGCCCTCCCTCGCCCCAGCCCGGCGGGCCGCCTCTCTACCTCGGCGGCACGGCCCCCAAGGCCCTGGACCGGGTGGCCAGGCTGGGCGACGGCTGGTTCGCCCTGGCCCATTACCGCTGGCAGAAGACGGCCGAGGCCTGGCCGGTGGTCGCCGAGGCGCTGGAGCGGGCCGGCCGCCCGGCCGACGGCTTCCCGGTCGTGGTCGGCGTCCACCTGCGGGTCAGCGACGACCCCGAGCGCACCTGGGCCACCGAGCTGGCCCCGGCCGTCGCCTACCAGCTCGACCGCTATGGCGACTGGGCCACCGACCGCGACCAGCCCCGGCCCGACCCGATCGACCCCGGCCGCCTCAAGCGCTCGGCCGTGTTCTGCGACACCCCCGAGGGGATCGTGGCCGCCCTCAGCCAGTTCCAGGAGCAGCTCCCCTTCACCCACGTGAGCCTGTGGAGCCGTCCCCCCGGCACCAGCCACGAGGCCGCCTGCGAGAACCTGGAGCGGGTGGCCAGGGAGGTCGCGCCCGCCTTCGCCGGCCCCGAGCCCTCGTGGCGGGCTCCGGCACCGCCACCGACCGGCTGACGCCGGCTCCGTCGACCTAGGAGGAACCGTGCGGCTGGTCTCGTTCGATGGCGGATTCGGGCGTGTCGAGGACGACGCGGTGGTGCCCATGGGCCCGTCGCTGGTCGACTGGCTGGCCTACGGCACCCAGGGCGTGGCCACCGCCCCGCCGCGCCCCCTGGCCGACGTCAAGCTCCTGGCCCCGGTGCCCCGGCCGGGCAAGATCATCTGCGTCGGCCTCAACTACCGCGACCACGCCCGCGAGACCGGCCAGGAGATCCCCACCGAGCCGGTCCTGTTCTCCAAGTTCGCCAACTCGGTGGTCGGCCCGGGGGCCGACGTGGTGGTCCCGCCCGAGGCCGAGAAGATCGACTACGAGGCCGAGCTGGCCGTGGTCATCGGCCGGAGGGCGACCTCGGTGCCGGTGGCCGACGCCCTCGTCCACGTCGCCGGCTACGCCTGCGCCAACGACGTCTCCTCGCGCTCGCTCCAGTTCCGCTCCGGCCAGTGGCTGCTCGGCAAGGCGATCGACACCTTCCTGCCGCTCGGCCCCTTCATGGTCACGGCCGACGAGGTGCCCGACCCCCAGGCCCTCGGCATCCGCTGCCTGGTCAACGACGAGGTCCTCCAGTCGTCCGACACCGGGCAGATGGTGTTCGGAGTGGCCGAGCTGGTCAGCTTCATCAGCCGGACCATCACCCTCGAGCCGGGCGACCTGGTCGTCACCGGCACCCCGTCGGGCGTCGGCATGGCCGCCGACCCGCCCCGGTTCCTTCGCCCCGGCGACCGGATGCGGGTCGAGATCGACGGCCTCGGCCAGCTCGACAACACTGTGCGCGCAAGGCCCTGAGCAGCGCTGCTGATAACCATGTGGCAATGTCGGGGGGTTCCCTTACACTCGCCGCATGTCTGCAATCCAAGCAACTGACCTGGTCCGCCGGTTCGGCGAGGTCGAGGCTGTCCGCGGCGTCAGCCTCGAGGTCGCCGAGGGCGAGATCTACGGCTTCCTCGGCCCCAACGGGGCGGGCAAGTCGACCATCGTCCGCATCCTGACCACCCTCCTCCAGCCGACCAGCGGGTCGGGCTCGGTCCTCGGCCACGACGTGGTCAAGGAGCCGACAACGGTGCGCCGCCTCATCGGGGTCGCGCTCCAGGAAGCCGGTCTCGACCCCAAGCAGACCGGCCGCGAGCTCCTGGCCCTCCAGGGCAAGCTGTACGGCCTGAAGGGCAAGGTCCTGACCGACCAGGTCACCGAGGTGACCGAGCTGGTCGGGCTGACCGACGCCGTCGACCGGCGCATCCAGACCTACTCGGGCGGCATGAAGCGCCGCCTCGACCTGGCCTCGGCGCTGCTGCACCGCCCGCGGGTGCTGTTCCTGGACGAGCCGACCACCGGCCTCGACCCGCTGTCCCGGGCCCTGATCTGGGACCGCATCCGCGAGCTCCGCGAGCGGTTCGGGGCCACCATCTTCCTCACCACCCAGTACCTGGAGGAGGCCGACGAGCTGGCCGACCGGGTGGCGATCATCGACCACGGGCGGATCGTCCGGCAGGGCACCCCGGCGGCGCTCAAGGCCGAGGTCGGGGCCGACGTGATCGACGTCGCCGTCGAGGAGCGCGAGTCCGGCGCCGCCAGGGCCGCCATCACCGAGCTCCAGGCCAGCGGCGAGCTCCCCATGGGCGAGCTGCGCGGCACCAGTGACGGCTACACCCTGTTCGTGCCCGACGGGCCGGAGAACCTCGCCGTGCTCATCCGCGGCCTGGACAAGGCCGGCGTCCGCTTCGGGGCGGTCAGCGTGTCGCGCCCGACCCTCGACGACGTGTTCCTGGCCGCCACCGGCGGGCGCATGTCCGCCGCCGACCAGGACGGCCAGGGTGAGGACGCCAAGGATCGCGAGCCCGAGCCCGCCGGCAGCGGAAGGAGGGCGTCGTGAGCGCCGCCGCAGCCAGCACCGGAAGGAGGGCGCGATGACCGCCGCCGCACCTGACGCCGGGCGCGTGCCCGGGCCGAGCCGCTCCGGCGAGCCGCAGACCCTGGCCGCCCCGGCCGGGCTGGTCTCGGACGTCCTGGCCATCACCGGCCGGGCGATCCGCGGGATCCTGCGCGAGCCCGAGCTGTTCATCTTCGCGCTGATCATCCCTGTGTTCTTCTTCGTGGTGCAGATCGGTGCCCTCGGCGACGTGGCCGAGCAGCAGCTCGGGATCGCCAACTACGCCACCTTCCAGCTGCCGATCTCGATCCTGTTCGCGGCGGCCAGCACCTCGGGCGGCAACGCCCTGGTCCTGGACATCGCCGGCGGCTACTGGGACAAGCTGTCGCTCACCCCGGCCCACCGCGCCTCGCTGGTGATCGGCAACCTGTTCGGCGAGATGTTCGCCGTGCTCGGCTACAGCCTGGTCCTGCTGATCTTCGGGTTCGTGATCGGGGTCCGCTTCGCCGAGAACACTCTCCTCGGGTCGTTGGGGCTGCTCACGCTGACGCTACTGTTCGGGATCGGGTTCGCCGCCGTCAGCATCGCCATCGCCCTGGCCACGGGGTCGGTCCGGGCCACCCAGTCCGCCTTCATCATCTTCTTCCCGCTGCTGTTCCTGACGCCCAGCGCTCTGCCGCGGGAGCTGATGACCGGCTGGTTCGAGACCGCGGTGAGCATCAACCCCATGACCTATGTGATCGAGGCGGCCCGCAGCTTCCTGTTCGGCTTCGACGGCGCCGTCGTCGCCAAGGGGTTCCTGGCCGCCGCCCTCTTCAGCGCGCTGACCTTCGCCCTGACCGCCCTGGCCTTCCGCCGCCGGGTCCATATGGGCTAGCCGGGCCCCCGGTTCGATTCGGCACCCGCCGCGGCTGGTGGCTGGGCTGGACGGGCGCGGTAGGCTTCCGCCTTCGGAGCAGAAGGGCGGCGAGGCGGCAGATGGAGCGGCGAGCGCTCGGACCGGACGGCTTCGAGGTGCCGGTGGTCGGCATGGGCACCTCGCGCACCTTCGACGTCCGCGGCCGTGCGGCCGAGGCGACCAGCCGCCGGATCGTCGAGGAGGCGCTGGACGCCGGGGCCAACCTGTTCGACTCCTCGCCCATGTACGGCGAGGCCGAGCGGGTCCTCGGTCTCGCCCTGGACGGCCGCCGCGCCGAGGCGGTCGTCGCCACCAAGGTGTGGACCGTCGACGACGACCTGGCCGAGCGGCAGATCGAGGCCTCGCTGCACCACGCCCACGGCCGGGTCGAGCTGTACCAGGTCCACAACCTGGTCGCCTGGCCGGCCCGGCTGGACCGGCTGGAGCAGCTCCGCGACGAGGGCCTGATCGACGTCATCGGGGCCACCCACTACGACCCGGCCGCCTTCGACGAGCTGATGACGGTGATGGGCACCGGCCGCATCGGCTTCGTCCAGATCCCCTACAACCCGCTCGAGCGCGACGTCGAGCGAGCCGTCCTCCCACTGGCCGAGGAGCTGGGCCTTGGCGTGATGCTGATGCGGCCCTTCGGCCGCGGCTCGGTCCTGCGCCGCTGGCCGGCCCCGGCCGACCTGGCCCCCCTGGAGCCGTTCGGGGTCACCACCTGGGCCCAGGCCCTCCTCAAGTGGGGCCTGTCCGACCCGCGCTGCACCGTCTCGATCCCGGCCACCTCCCGCCCCGGCCGCATGACCGAGAACGCCGCCGCCGGCGACCCACCGTGGTTCGGGCCCGACGAACGCGACCTGGTGACTCGCCTGGCCACCCGTTCCTGAGCTTGCTGCGCTTGGCCGGCCGTTCCCGCGGTTGACGCGCCTGGCAGCCGTTCCCGAGGCACCGGGTCGCGGGTCCTCCTCGAGGGCGGGCTCGTGGCATGACCGGGGCGCTGGAAGCCGCTACCCTGGGTGGTTCGGGCTCGCCTCCTTGGCGGCGAGCCGCCTGTCCTCAGCCCCGTTCCGAGGAGGACCCGCTGCCGGGTTACGCGGCCGCTCTTGCCGGCCTCCCCGACGCCGAGCTGCAACGTCTGCTCGAGCGCCGGCCAGACCTCCTGACCCCGCCTGCCCCGACGTCGTTCCCGGAGCTGGCCGGCCGGGCGGGAACCCCGGCATCGCTCGCCCCCGCCCTGCGCACCCTCGACCTGGGCACCCTCCGCCTGGCCGAACTGCTGGCCGTGCTGGGCCTGCCTTCGACCGTCCCCGCCCTGGCCGAGGCGGCCGGCCCGGAGCTGCGCCGGGAACGCCTCGAGGCCGGCCTGGCCACCCTGGCCGAGCTGGGCATCGCCCTGCCCGGCCCGGACGGGACCATCTCCGGCCCGCCCGGGCTGGGGGCGCCGTTCGGCCGCCCGGGCGGCCTCGGCCCGCCCGTGGCCGAGCTGGCCAAGGTCGGGGTGAGCGCCGAGCGACTCGAGCGCATCCTGGTCAACCTCGGCGCCCCCCGGCCGTCCCGGGCCGGCAAGGCGGGCCTGGTGCGGGCGGTGAGCACCGCCCTGGCCGACCCCGAGGTGGTGGGTCGGGCGGCGGCCGAGGCCGACCAGGACGCCCGCCGGCTGCTCGACGAGGCCCTGGCCGCGACCGGCCCGATCACCGTGATGGGCGTCGGCTACGGCCGCTTCGCCGGCTACCCCGACGCCGAGCCGGCCAGCTGGCTGCTGGAGCGCGGGCTGCTGCTCCCGGTCACCTACAGCCAGCTGGTGGTCCCGAGAGAGGCCGCCCTCGGCCTGCGCGGGGGCCTGGTGTTCGCGTCATGGCCCGAGCCGCCCGCCGCCGAGCTCCTCGACCCGCTCGCCGACGCCCCCGCCCGCGCGGCCGCCGCCGCCACCCGAGCCGTGGTCGCCGCCGAGGGCATCTGCGCCCGCCTCGACCGCGACCCACTGTCCCTGGTCCGAGCCGGCACCGTCGCCGTCCGCGACCTCGGCCGCCTGGCCCGCGACCTCGACCTCACCGACGAGGAGCTCGCCCTCCTGGTCGACCTCCTGATCGAGGGTGGCATCCTCGCCGTCGGCGGCCCCTTCGGCCAGCGCTCCCTCGGCCTGCGCCCCGAGGCCGACGCCTGGCTCACCGCCCCCCGCTCCCGCCGGTGGGCCGACCTCGTCACCGCCTGGCGCTCCGCCGATCTCGCCCTTGAAGACCACCTGGTCACCACCACCCCCCGATCGGAGGGGCCAACCGGGGACCACCCCAGTTCCTCGCGCCGCGAACCCACCACCTCCGACCGCGCCCGCCCCCTCGCCGGCCGACGCCTCGCCGCCGCAGCCGCCCGCCGCCGCGGGCTGCTCCTGGCGCTCGTCACCCCCGCCGCGGGGGATGTCGCCAGTGGCGCGACCAATGACGCCGCCGGGGCTGTGGACAACGCGGGGCACCCCGATGCTGGTTCGGCTACGCTCCCCCTCCGGAGGGCCTCGCACCGGGAGGGCGGGTTCCCGCGTGCCCTCCAGCCAGCCGAGGCTTCGCCCGCAGCCGTCGGAACCGCTGCACTAGCCCGCGTGCTGGCCTGGCGGCAGCCGATGGTGTGGCCGGACCCCGCGGGTGCCGGGCCGGACGACCTGGAGGCGACGGTCCGGGCGGTGCTGGAGACGGCGGCCTTCCTCGGGACCGCGGTGGTCGAGGGAGGGCGCGCGCAGGCCGGGCTGGCGGCCGACGGATGGCTTGCCGGTATGGGGTCCGAAGGACTGGCCGACCTGGCGGCGGAAGCGCTGCCGGACGGGCCTGACCGGTTCCTGCTGGCCGGGGACCTAACCGTCGTGGCGCCGGGCGGGCTGGCGCCGGGGGTGGAGACCCGGCTGGCCGGGCTGGCCGACCGGGAGGCGGCCGGGTCGGGGACCTGGCGGATCCATGACGCCAGCCTGCGGCGTGCCTTCGACGAGGGCGGCACGGCCGACGAGGTGCTGGAGTTCCTGCGCCGGCACTCCTCGACCCCGCTGCCCCAGGCCCTTGAGTACCTGGTCGCCGACGTGGCTCGGCGCCACGGGCGGCTGCGGGTCGGCGGGGCTACCACCTACCTGCGTGGCGATCCGGCCGCCGTGGCGGGCGCGGTCCGCTCGGCCGCCGGGCGGCGTCTCGGCCTGCGTGAGCTCGCCCCGGGAGTGGCTGTCACCGGGCGCAGCGAGCGCGAGCTGCTGGCCGCCCTCCGCAAGGCTGGCGAGGCCCCGCTGGCCGAGGAGGCCGACGGCAGCCCCCGCCCCGAGGGCTCCCGCCCCGTCCGGCACGTGCAGCGGGTCGTCCCCGACCGCCTCGGCCGGGCCGCGGCCACCCCCAACGGCCACGCCGCCGACCGGGAGCCCGAGCTCGACCCGGCCACCGCCGTCGCCCGCCTCCGCGGCCGCCGCCCGCCCACCGGGCAGCCGGGTCGCGCACCGCAGGGCCGCCGCGTGGAGCCAGGCCAGCTGGATCTCGGCCCCCGGACCCACCGCCCGGAGGCCGCCCAGCCTGAGATCGACCCACGGGCCCAGCCCAGCCCGGGCGACCACGACCAGCCCGAGCACCCAGGAACCGACCGGTGGGCGGCGCATGGCTGACGGCGCCCTCATCGTCCAGAGCGACCGCAGTGTGCTGCTCGAGGTCGACCACCCCAAGGCGGCTGCGGCCAGGGCGGCCATCGCGCCGTTCGCCGAGCTGGAGAAGAGCCCGGAGCACGTCCACACCTACCGGCTGACGCCCCTCGCCCTCTGGAACGCACGGGCCGCCGGGCTGACCCCGGCCCAGGTCAGCGACGCCCTGCGCGAGCACTCGCGCTACCCGGTGCCGCCCGGGCTGCTGACCGACCTGGTCGAGACCATGGGCCGCTACGGCCGCCTGGTCCTGCGCGCCGGTGACGACGGCCTGGTGCTGACCTCCTCCGACCCGGCCGTGCTGGAAGAGGTTCTCCGCAGCCGCAAGGTCGCCCCCCATCTCGGCGAGCGGCTCGGGCCGGACCGGGTGGCGGTGCCGCTGGCCGAGCGGGGCCGGCTCAAGCAGGCCCTGCTGGCGCTCGGCTGGCCCGCCGACGACCAGGCCGGCTACGTCGAGGGGGCGCCGCTCCCGATCGAGCTGCTGGCCGCCCACGCCGGCACCGGCGAGCGGTTCGGGCTCCGGCGCTACCAGCGCGAGTCGGTGGCCGCCTTCGCCGCCGCCGGCTCCGGGGTGATCGTGCTGCCCTGCGGGGCCGGCAAGACCCTGGTCGGGCTCGGCGCCATGGCCGCGGTCGGCGCCCGGACCCTCATCCTGGTCACCTCGACCCTGGCCGCGCGCCAGTGGCGCGAGGAGCTGCTGGCCCGCACCGACCTCCAGCCGGCCCAGGTGGGGGAGTACTCGGGGGCGCGCAAGGAGGTCGCCCCGGTGACCATCGCCACCTACCAGGTGCTGATCACCAGGCGGGGCGGCCGCCACCCGCACCTGGACCTGCTCGGGCGCGAGGACTGGGGCCTGATCGTCTACGACGAGGTCCACCTGCTGCCGGCCCCGGTGTTCCGGATGACGGCCGAGATCCAGGCCAGGCGGCGACTCGGTCTGACCGCGACCCTGGTCCGCGAGGACGGTCGCGAGGCCGACGTGTTCAGCCTGATCGGGCCCAAGCGCTACGACGTTCCCTGGCGCGACCTGGAGGCCCAGGGCTGGGTGGCGGCCGCCGACTGCGTCGAGGTCCGGGTCGACCTGACCGACGAGGAGCGGATGGACTACGCCCTGGCCGAGCCCGAGGAGCGCTACCGCCGGGCGGCCACCGCCCGCTCCAAGCTCCCGGTGGTGGCCAGTCTGGCCGAGGCCCACCGGGCCGACCGGGTCCTGGTCATCGGCCAGTACCTCGACCAGCTCCGGACCCTCGGCGAGCTGCTCGAGGCCCCGGTGATCACCGGCGACACCCCGGTCAAGGAACGCGAGGCCCTGTTCGCGGCCTTCCGGACGGGGGAGCTCGGGCGCCTGGTCGTGTCCAAGGTGGCCAACTTCTCCATCGACCTGCCCGAGGCGAACGTGGCCATCCAGGTCTCCGGCACCTTCGGGAGCCGCCAGGAGGAGGCCCAGCGCCTCGGCCGTATCCTCCGCCCCAAGGCCGACGGCGGCCGCGCCCGCTTCTACACCGTGGTCAGCCGCGACACCAACGACACCGAGTACGCTCAGCGCCGCCAGCGCTTCCTGGCCGAGCAGGGCTACGCCTACCAGCTGGTCGACGCCACCGAGGTCCTGGCCACCCGGACCTAGTTGGGGCTGTGGAC
This sequence comes from Actinomycetes bacterium, assembly GCA_030146615.1. Classification (GTDB taxonomy): domain Bacteria; phylum Actinomycetota; class CALGFH01; order CALGFH01; family CALGFH01; genus CALGFH01. The sequence goes on along the minus strand of JASLBL010000095.1, from coordinate 22,637 downwards.
AACCCCAGGCATGCCCGCGCCGGGTCGGCTACGCTCCCCCACCGGGGACCCGGCAGCGGCGGGCCCGGATGCCGCACGTGTGGGGTCGGCAGCGGCGGGTGGGCCAATCGCCTGCCGGTAGTGGGGGAGCAGGCCGCTCCAGCCGCCCAGGTTGCGCTGGCGCCAGGCCGGGGCGTCGGCGCCCAGGCGCTCCCAGCCGCGGTGGGTGATGGTGACGGTGGTGGCCGAGGCGCCGCCGGTGAAGGAGATGTCGACCTCGGTGGCCCGGCTGCGGTCGGTGCCCAGGTGCCAGAGGTAGGCGAGGCGGTTCGGGGGCTCCCAGGCCAGGACCTCGCCCCAGTCGTGCTCGGCCCCTTGGGGGGTGCGCTCGAAGATGCGGCCGCCGGCGCGGGGCTCGATGGTCACCATCAGGCCCGGGGCCGAGGTCATGGAGTGGCTCGGCGGCCACCACGCCGAGGTCTTCCTCGCCCAGGTGTCGAAGGCGTGCTCGGGCGAGCAGGCGACCTCGAACTGGATCTCGATCGGCTCGACCGGCTCGGTCACGTGTCGTCCCGTCTCCGTTCGCTGGTGTTCTCGGCGAGGAGCCGGAACCGGGCCGCGGCTTCCCCCCAGACATGCTCCAGGTACTCTCGCACGGCGGCGATCCCTTCGTCGTCGAGCCGGTAGAGCCGGCGGGTGCCCTCGGCCCGGTCGGCCACCAGCCGGGCCTCCTTGAGCAGCCGCAGGTGCCGCGACACGGCGGGCCGGCTGATAGGGAGGTCCCGGGCCAGCTCGCTGACCGACCGGTCGCCGCCGCGCAGCAGCTCGACGATCGCCCGGCGGTTCGGGTCCCCCAGTGCGCCGAACGGGTCTCCGGGCAGGGCGTGCAGCGGCATTGCCTCAGAGTAACAGAACTGTTACCGTAACACACCTGTTACCGACTCGAAGGAGGACCGGCCCTACATGAAGGCCTACGACGCCGCCGCGGAGATCAAGGCCAGCCCGGGAGCAATCTGGGCCATCCTGACCGACGCCCCCGGCTACCAGGCGTGGGACTCGGGCGTCGAGCGCGTCGAGGGGACCATCGCCCCCGGCGAGAAGATCAAGGTGGTGTCCAAGGTCAACCCGGGCCGCGCCTTCCCGGTCAAGGTGACCGAGTTCACCCCCGGCCAGCGCATGACCTGGACCGGCGGCATGCCGCTGGGCCTGTTCAAGGGCGTGCGCACCTTCACCCTGGCCCCCGGCACCGACGGCGCCACCCGGTTCACCATGCGCGAGGAGTACACCGGCCCCCTCCTGCCCCTGATCTTGCGCTCCATGCCCGACCTGGGCCCCTCGTTCCGCCAGTTCGCCAACGGCCTCAAGCAGCAGGCCGAGCGCTGAGAGGTCCGGGGCTCACGCAGAGCCTCCGGTGGATGGAGGCCTCGGCCTCCGGATACGCGAAGGGCCCCCCGATCGGGGGCCCTTCGTCAGGGAAGCCTTACCGGGTTGCGCGGCGCTCCCGGCTGAGCAGGAGGAACAGGGCGCCCCCGCCAACCAGCGCGATCCCGGCCAGCAGCATCGGCTGGGAAGAGCCGGCCCCGGTGAATGGCAGCTGGCCTCCACCAGTGGTGCTGGTGGCCGCGCCGACCGCGACGGTGGTGGTCGGCTGCTGGGTGCTCGACGGCGCGACGGTGGAGCTGGGAGCCGTGGTCGTCGGGGCCTCGGTGGTCGAGGGCGCGGTGGTCGTCGGCGCCGCGGTGGTCGTCGGCGCCATGGTGGTGGTCGACCCCGAGTCCCCGCCGCACTTGTCGGCCGGCGGGAGCTCGTCACTGCCCTTGTCGTGCGACTTCTCGCCGTTCTCCCAGTGGGCCACCGCGATGAAGGTGATCTTCCCGGTGGTGCCGGCGGGCAGGTCGAAGTGGTCGGAGAACTGGTTGTGGTGCGGCGCGAAGAAGTGCTCCTCGGACTCCAGCTCGGTCTTCTCGCCGTTGAGCACGTAGGAGACGTCGACGGTCGCCGTATGGTCCTTCTCCCAGGCTTCCACCTTGTAGTGGATCCGGACCTTGCCGTCGTCGAGGCAGCGGGCGTTGACGGTGACGTTGGAGTGCCAGGCAAGGGCGGGAGAGGCCAGCACCGTGGCCAGGAGCAGGGCTCCAAGGCCGATGGAAGCGGCCGCTCCGAGGCGGAGGCGGGTCCTCATGCTGTCGTGCTCCTTTCGGTACGACCGGGAGAAAGCGGCAAGCCAGCGACCCCAGCCGGGTCAGGCGCTTGTCGGGTGCCAGCAGGGCCGTACTCCGGGGGACGCAGGCACCAAAGGTGGCGAAACCATAGCCGAAGCGGCCTAATCAACTCGGGTGATCAGGCAACCGCAGCAGCACGGGATGGTTGCGATCCGATAAAGGCGACCGGATCGCGCCGCTCGGCTTGACAGACGGCGGCGGTGCGGGCACCCTCCCGCATTGCCATGCCGCACCGGACCGCCGCCCAGGACCGCGACCCCCGCCTCACCCCGAGGCTGAAGGGGTCCTGCGCGTGTCCCCGGGCCCGGCGTCCGGCTTCGCCCAGCTGCTGAGGCGAGCCGCCCGCCCGGGCCGGTCGTCCGTCCTTCCCTCTTCCGCAGCAAAGGACGCCCGCATGCGCTCCCTCGCCACCACCGACCTTCCGGCCGAGCTGGTCCGGCTCACCGCCCACCTGGCCCTTGAGGCCCCGCCCGCCGCCACCGGGCCGGCCGACCGGCCCTGGTCGGTCCCGCTGCTGGTCACCCCGGAGGCCGAGGCCTGGCTCCTCGGGTGGCCGGCCGGCCTGGTCACCCCGGCCCACGACCACGGCGGCGCCACCGTGGCCGTCACGGTGGTCGACGGCACGCTCAGCGAGGAGTGCCTCGACCCGACCATCTGGACCACCGGCCGCCGGACCACCTGGCGGGCCGGGGCCACCACCCTGTTCCCGCCCGGTCACGTGCACCTGCTGGGGGCGGCCGGCGACCGGCCGGCCGTGGCCGTCCATGCCTGGAGCCGTCCCGCCGGGTCAGGCGGCCGTGCCGCAGGCCGGCTTGCGCTGGGCCGAGCCGGAGGGGCGGTTGGTCGGGGCCCTGGTCGTGGAGGTCACGCCGCCGAGTCCGTCGAGTTCGGCCCCGGTCGTGGGAGTGACGGGTGCCGGCCGGGTCATGCGGCGGACGGCGCTCTGGATCTTTTCCACGTCCGGGATCGGGTAGCCCCATGACCAGCCGCTGTTGTAGGTCGGGGGCGTGAACCCGATCGTCGCCACCTTGACCGGTGTGCCGCCGGCCGCCTCGATCAGGGCGGGCAGCCGGTTGGCCGGGATGTCGGTGGCCACGCTGCGCTTGAGCACCTTGACCAGCCTGGGGAAGGCGGCCAGGACCTCGGCCGGCTCGGTCTGCCTGGCCAGCGAGCCGATCACGCACCGCTGGCGCTGCATGCGGTCGTAGTCGCTGGTCGTCTCCCGGGACCGGGAGTAGGCGAGGGCGGTGAAGCCGTTGAGCTTCTTCAGCCCGAGCTGGATCTCGAAGGCTGGCTGGCCACCCTCGCGGCCGAGGCGGTCGATCTCGACGCGCAGGGGCTTGAGGTTGTTGACGGTGACCCCGCCGAGGGCGTCGACCACGTCCACGAACCCGAGCAGGTCGACCAGGGCGTAGTGGTCGATGGGCAGCCCGAGCAGCTCCTCGGCGACCCCGGCGACGGCGGCGATGCCCGGCCGGCGGCTGTTGGGGAACAGGTCGGGCCGCTCGTCCTCGGCAAAGGCGTAGAGCTCGTTGAGCAGCCGCGGGAAGCAGCGGCACTCGCCGAAGTAGTCGGCCGCCGGCCCGTCGGGCAGGGGCACCTGGACCAGGTTGCGGGGCAGCCCGAACAGCGACACCTTGCCGCTGGCCAGCTCGAAGCTGGCCACCATCATGGTGTCGGTGCGCCGGCCGCTGCGACCCGGACCGGCGTCGCCGCCCAGCAGCAGCACCGTGACCCGGCCGGGGATGGCCGTGACCAGCCCGTTGCCCGTCTGGTGGCGGTCGCGCTCGCGGGCGTGCCACTGGGGGTCCTCGCCCGCGAAGACCGAGGTCAGCAGGTCATAGGCCTGGAGGTCGTAGTAGGCGGCGGCGGCGTGCGGGGCCGCGGTCAGGGTGAGCAGCGCCACCATCCCGGCGGCCGCCCCCTTGCGCCAGCCGCCGGTGGCCACCGGCCGGTCGTCGTCCCGCGAGGCCAGCAGATAGGCGTCGAGCACCGCCACCACCCGGAACACCAGCAGGCCGGCGTCGGCCACCAGCAGGGCCAGCAGGGACCGGGGCTGCACCAGCATGCGGGAGACGGCCGTCGGCTCGCTCCACAGCCCGATCGCCACGGCCAGGCACAGGACGGTGACCACCAGCATCGCCGTGCCCCGGCGTCGGTATCCGAGGTACAGCTGGCCGGCGCCGGGCAGGAGGCAGGAGAGCAGCGCCGCGATCAGCGGCCGCCCCCGCCGCTCGCGCTGGGGTGGCCGGCCCGGGGGCTCCTGCGAGCCCCACCAGACCGAGCTGGCGCCGCTGCTGCCGGGGGGCAGCACATCCGGTTCGCGCACTCGCCTCCGCCCGGGTCGACGACGCCTCGTCGCGGCACCTGCTGCCGCGAAGAGAGCATCGTGTCAAGAGCGCACTACCCTGAGTGGCCGTTTGGTACCTGCTCGCCACGTCGGCCACAGGTAAGCATCCCACGCGAAGCGGAAATCTGCGCAACCACGTGCAGCCCCGCCTGGCCGGGAACGGCCGCTAGGCGGGCTCGCGGGCCAGGGCCACCACCTGGTGGATGGCGTCCGGGTTGGCCAGGGCGCCCTCGCTGACCGCCTGGTCGAGCGGGACGCCGGACAGCACCCGCTTGACCGGCACCTCCAGCTTCTTGCCGGACAGGGTCCGGGGGACCTCGGCGATGACCGCGATCCGGTCGGGGACGTGGCGAGGGGAGAGCTCGGCCCTGACCGCGGCCCGGATCCGGTCCCGGAGGCCGTCGTCCAGCTCGGCCCCCTCGCGTAGGACCACGAACAGCAGCAGCCGGCCCTCGCCGCCCGGGTCGCTGGCGTCGACGACCAGGCTGTCCACAACCTCGTCGAGGGCCTCCACCACCCGGTAGAACTCGGCCGTGCCCATCCGGACCCCGCCCCGGTTGAGGGTCGAGTCCGAGCGACCGCTGATGATGCAGCTGCCCCGCTCGGTGATCTCGAGCCAGTCGCCGTGGCGCCACACCCCCGGCCAGGTGGCGAAGTAGCTGTCGCGGTAGCGCTCGCCGTCGGGGTCGTTCCAGAAGAACAGCGGCATGCTGGGCAGCGGCTCGGTGACGACCAGCTCGCCGACCTGGCCGACCACCGGGCGGCCGTGCTCGTCGAAGCTCTCCACCTTGGCCCCCAGGGCACGGCACTGGATCTCGCCCGGGTGGACGGGCAGGAGCGGGCAGGAGGTCACGAACGAGGTGCAGACGTCGGTGCCGCCGCTGGTCGAGCCGACGAGCACGTCGGGGGCGACGTGCTCGTACAGCCAGGCGAAGCCCTCGGGGGGCAGGGGGGAGCCGGTCGAGCCGATCGAGTGCAGGGCCGACAGGTTCACCTCGCCGGCCGGCTCGACCCCGGCCTTCATGCTGGCCAGCACGAAGGCGGCGCTGGTCCCCAGGTAGGTCATGCCGCTGCGCTCGGCGAAGCGCCACAGGACGCCCATGTCCGGGTGACCCGGGCTGCCGTCGTACAGCACCACCGTCGAGCCGAGCAGCAGGCCGCCGACGAGGAAGTTCCACATCATCCAGCCGGTGGTGGTGAACCAGAAGAAGCGGTCGTCCGGCCCCAGGTCGAGGTGCAGTGAGGTCGACTTCAGCAGCTCAAGGGCGATTCCGCCGTGCCCGTGGACGATCGCCTTGGGCAGCCCGGTCGTGCCCGAGGAGTACAGCACCCACAGCGGATGGTCGAAGGCCACCGGCTCGAAGGTCAGCTCGGCCCCGGCCCCGTCCTCCAGCAGCCGGTCCCAGGCGACGGTGGTGTTCGGGCGGGTCGCGCTCCGGGCCTCCCGGGTCCCGGGGACCTCCGGTTCGTCCCCACCGACCAGGACGGTGGCCTCCAGGGTGGGGAGCCGGCGGCGGATCTCGGCCAGGGCGTCGCGCCGGTCGTGCCAGGCGCCGTTGTAGCGGTAGCGGTCGACCGCGACCAGCACCTTGGGCTCGATCTGGGCGAAGCGGTCGACCACGCTGGAGACGCCGAACTCCGGGGCACAGCTCGACCAGATGGCGCCGATGCTGGCCGTTGCCAGCATGGCGATCACGGTCTCGGGCACGTTGGGCAGGTAGGCGACCACCCGGTCGCCCTTGGCGACCCCGAGCCGGCGCAGCCCAGCCGCGGCCGCCGCCACCCGCCGGCCCAGCTCGGCGTAGCTGATCGTGCCCAGCTCGCCGGCCTCGTTGCCGAACAGCAGTGCCGGGTGGTCGTCGTGGCGCCGCAGGGACAGCTCGGCGTGGTTGAGGGTCGCCTCCGGGAACCAGCGCGCCCCCGGCATCCGCCGCTCGGCCAGGGCCGGGCCAGGGGCCGGCCCGCCGACCTCGAAGAACTCCCAGATCGAGGTCCAGAACCCGTCCAGGTCGTCCACCGACCAGCGCCACAGCTCGTCGTAGGATGCGAACCGCAGCCCTCGCCGGTCGCGCAGCCAGTGCAGGTAGCGGGTGATGTTCGCGCGCTCGACCCGCTCCGGCGACGGCGTCCACATCGGCTCGACGCCCACCAGCGGTCTCCTTCCCGTAGCTGGCCCGGGACCCAGGGCCGATCCTGGGTCCCGGAAAGGACGCTACACCCGCGCCGGACCGCCGATCCGGGCCGGGGCGGGAATGCCGGACGCCAGGTGGATGTTCGGTGCGGGCAAGTGACCGGTAATCATGTAATCGGAGGTCCGATGGCGACGACCACACGGCGACCGTGGCTGCGCCCGCCCCAGCTGCGGACGCTGGACGACCAGGGCGAGCGGCACGCGACCTGGCTCGAGCTGTTCTTCGACCTGGTGTTCGTCATCTCGATCGCCGAGGTCGTCCACACCCTGGAGGACTACCGCAGCCTCGGCGACTTCCTGGGCACGGCCGGGCTGTTCGTGGCCGTCTGGTGGGCCTGGGTCGGCTACACCGTCTACGCCGACCGGTTCGACACCGACGACCTGCTCCACCGGGCCCTGGTCCTGGCCGGGATGCTGGCCGTCATCGCCATGGCCCTCAGCGTCCACGATGCACTCCATGGCGGGGCGGCCCAGTTCGCCCTGACCTTCGTGGCCGTCCGCGGCATCGTCCTGCTGCTCAACGCGCGGGCCCGGCGCCACGCGGCCGCGGCCCGCCCGCTGCTGAACCTGTACCTCGTCGCCTTCACCATCGGGGCGTCGCTCTGGCTGGTCTCGGTGTTCGTGCCCGAGCCGGCCCGCTACGTGCTCTGGGGGGTGGCGCTGCTCATCGAGCTGTCCGCTCCCTGGGTCGGCCGCCACCAGATCGCCAGGGCCCCGATCCACGCCAGCCATCTGGTCGAGCGGTTCGGGCTCTTCACCCTTATCGTGCTCGGGGAGTCGGTGATCTCGGTCGCCCAGGGCGCGGCCGACGTCGACTGGACGGCCGCGACGGTGGCCGCCGCGGTCGGCGGGTTCGTCGCCGTGGCCTGCCTGTGGTGGCTGTACTTCGACCGCCTCGAGGACGCCGCAATCCGCAGCGTGCTCCAGGGACTGGTCTGGAACTACGCCCACCTGCCGCTGCTGGCCGGTCTGGTCTCGGTGGCGGTGGGCACCGAGTCCGCGGTCATCGAGGCGTCCACCGGCCAGCTGGAGCGGGCGACCGCCCTGTCGCTGGGGGCCGGCACGGCGCTGTACCTGCTCGCCACCGTGGTCATCGGGCTGGCCGTCCGCCGCACCGCCGACCGGGTGCGGTGGCTGGCGCTCGGCGCGGCGGTGCTGGCCCTGGCCATCGGGCTGGTCTGGCCGCTCGGGCTCCCGGTCGGGCTCCTCGTGGTCCTCGACCTGATGCTGGTCGTGCTGGTGGTCATCGAGTCCACCGGGCGGCTGCGGGCCGAGCCGACCGCTGGGACGGGGCCGCTCTAGCCGGCTTGGTTTGCCCCGGTGTTCCACGTGGAACATGGCCGGTCGTGACAGCGCCGGCCCGGCCGGTCCGGCGTTCCCGACGACTCCGGAGGCTGTGATGCGCTATCGGGTGACCTGGAACGTCGAAGTGGACGCCGACGACGAGGGGCAGGCCAGGACCGCGGCTCGCCAGTTCCTCCTCGAAAACGAGGACGAGGCCCTCAGCAAGGTCGTCGCCCTCGAGGAAGGGTCCTCGCCCCCCGACGTCCCCAAGGTCGACGCCGGCGGGTCGCCCGAGATATAGCTCGCCGGGCCGGCCCCCCGAACCGGTCAGAGATCCAGGGTGATGTCGGCGTAGGCGACCTCGATGTGGTGGGCCTGGCGCTCGGCCAGAGCCGCGCCCTCTTCCGGCACGATGCCGACCTGCCGGGCGAACCCCGGGGGGTTGGGGACCAGCCGGCCGGTGAAGCTCACCCGCTGCCCTGGCCGCACCCGGAACGGCGACTCGCCCTGACCGACCAGCCGCACCCACAGCTGGTCGCCGCCGCCGGTCCCGACCCAGAACCCCTCGTCGGCGTACACGCCTCTGACCGGGACGTTCACCCCTCTGACCCGCTGCCCGGCATGCCTGGCCAGGACCGCCCGGCCCGGAACGGGCAGCAGCGAGCGCCCGGGCACGACCAGCCGCACCCCCGACCCGCCGCCGCCCGGGCTGGCCGCACCGGGAGCGGCCGCGGAGGGCGGCAGGGTGGTCGTGGTCGGCGCGGGCCGCGGTGCCTGATCGCGCTCCACCAGCGGCGGCACCAGCACCAGGCCGGTCACGGTGGCCGCCGACACCGCCGTCAAGGAGGCCAGGACCGGCCTGCGCTGTGCCCAGGCCTGGATCCGCCGCCACAGCCACCACAGGGCCAGCAGCGGCAGCAGCACCGCGATCGAGCGACGGCGCTCCACCAGCGGCCGGCTGAGCGACGCGCAGGTCGGGCACTGCATGAGGTGGCCGCCAGCATCCAGGGCGAGCTGGCGGCGCCGGTCGCCCGCGGACAGCGCCAGCAGCACCGGCCGGCAGCGCGCCGTCGGCAGCTCGACCCGGCGCAGGGCCAGCAGATAGTCGAGGCGCAGCCGGGCCCGCGTCCTGGCCAGCTGGACGCCGACCGCGCCCGGAGTCGAACGCCTCGCCTCGGCCAGGGTGGCGGTATCGACCCCCTCGACCTCGTGGGCCACCACCGCGTCCCGCTCGTGGTCGGGCAGATTCGCCAGTGCGGCCTCGACGGCGGCCGCCTCCTCGCTGCGCAGGGCGGCGTCCTCGGGCCGCTCGGGCTCGCTCGGGTCGACCAGCCGCGGCCGGTGGCGCCGGGCCCGCTCCTCCTCCCTGGTCAGGGAGGTGACCAGGTTGCGGGCGGTCACGATGGCGTAGGGGGTGACGGCCTCGTCGTCGAGCCGCCCGCGCACGGCGATGACCCGGGCCAGCGCCTCCTGGACCAGGTCGTCGACCGTGTCCGGGTCGCGGACGCGAGCGCCCACGACCCGCCGGAGCAGCGGTTCCAGCTCCAGGATGTCCTCGTGCCGGGCGTCGGTGGTCGATGCCCGCAACCGCATGGTCGGCCCCTTGCGTCGCGGATGTCATGTCTTGCCATCATTCTTGCCCGGGACCAGCGTGCGTAATGCAAGGGGCCGTCGGGCGTTCCATTCAGTAGAGGACGGCGCCGGTCCGCCGGCGCGAACCCGAGAGCATCCAGGACCTGGGGCGGCGGCCGGGGGGCCTCGCGTGGGGGACGAGGTCACCGCCGCCGTCCCAGGCGGCACCCAAGGCCGGCAGGAGAGGGCATGGAGGACTACGAGGACGGACTGGAGCAGGCGGCGTCGGCGCCGTCCCCGCCCCCCGGCGGCGACGCGCTGGATTCGGTGGTGCGCCCCGCCCTGGTCGCGGCGACCCGGCTGTTCCTGGTCGCCGGGGTCGCCCTTGTGCAGGTCGACGAGACCGGCGAGCTGCGCGGCGCGGTCGCCGCCGGCGACCTGGCCCAGGCCCTCGAGGACGCCGCCCCCCAGCTCTGGTCCGGCCCGTCCCTGGAGGTCCTGGCCGGCGGCGAGCCGGTTCGCACGAGCAACCTGCGAGGCGACGGCCGCTGGCCCGCCCTGGCCCGGCTGCCCGCCCTGGCCGGCGTCAGCAGCCTGCTCTGCGTCCCCGTCGAGGGCCCGGCCGGCCCCGCCGGCACCCTCACCGCGGTCCGGCGCCCCAACCGCCCGTGGCTGGCCCAGGAGGTCGAGTCCCTGCACGCCTACGCCGGCGTGGTCGCCTCCCTGGTCAGGGCGGCCGCCGACGCCGAGCGCGACGCCCAGCTCATCGGCCAGCTCGAGTACGCCCTCCACCACCGGGTCGTGATCGAGCAGGCCAAGGGCATCCTGATGGAACGTGAGCAGCTCGACCCGGCCGGAGCCTTCGACCGCCTCCGCAAGGCCGCCCGCGCCCGCCGCCGCCGCGTCAGCGAGGTCGCCGCCGAGGTCGTCGCCGGCGACCCCCTCCCGCCACCCTCGAACGGCAACGGAGGCCTCCCTCCGTCATGATTGGCCAGGGGGCCCGGACGACGACCCCCCAGGAGGGACCCATGGAGGTGCTCTACACCGCCGAGGCGACCGCCACCGGCGGCCGCAAGAACGGCCGCGCCTGGTCCTCGGACGGCGCCATCGACGTCCGGATCAACCCTCCCAAGGAAGTCGGCGGCTCCGGCGAGGGCACCAACCCCGAGCAGCTGTTCGCCGCCGGCTACGCCGCCTGCTTCGACAACGCCCTCGCCAGCGTGGCCCGCATGGAGAAGCTCACGCCCGGCCAGACCACGGTCACCGCCCTGGTCGCCCTGGCCAAGCACCCCGAGGGCGGCTTCGCCCTCGACGTCGAGCTCCGGGTCGCGATCCCCGACCTTCCCCGCGACCAGGCCGAAGACCTCCTCGCCAAGGCCCATAAGCGCTGCCCGTACTCCAGAGCAACACGCGGCAACATCGGGGTCCGCCTGACGTTGGTGTAGGGGCCGGTCAGGGAGGGCCCGGGTCCCACCGGCCGCGGGCCCGCGGGTCCCACCGGGCCGCGGGGTCCGGGTCCCAGGGATCCCCTGGGGTGCCTAGGGCTGGGTCAAGCTGGCCGGGCCATACCGTCCCGTTCCCCGGATTCCCAGCTGGTCGTGTGCCTGGCTGCTCGGTCGCTAGGTCCCTTGGCCCGCTGTCCGCCCGGGGACGGGCTACGCCTCGCTGAGCGGCGCTTCAGGGTCGGACCGGGGCGGCTCCCACGGCAGGTCGAACCGGAACACCCGGAACGCCTCCCCGTACTGGAACGGCTGGTCGGCCGCCGAGAACTCCGCCATGCCCCGAACGAACCCCCCATCCTCGCCCAGGTCGTCCCCGACCTGCGTGACATGACAGGCCAAGCTCTCGATCTTCTTGTCGATGAACTCGCCGATGTCCACGACCACGTTCGGCTCCATGTTCATCATCAGCCAGACCGCAGTCAGCTTGACCGGCTCCAGCCCTTCCTCGATCAGCTCCGGGTACGCGAGCCGCGTGTCCGATCCCGGGATCACCGCCGCCAGCGTCGCCTCCCCCGCAGCCCGATGATCTGGATGGTTGATGTACCGATCCCCGAAGTACCGAGTCGTCGGATCAGTGGTCACCACCACCTCCGGCCGCACCCGCCGAATCAGCCGAACGATCTGCTCCCGAACCTCCAGCGTCGGTTCCAGCAGTCCGTCCTCATACCCCAGGAACTCCACCTGGTCGACCCCCACCACCTTGGCCGACGCCCTCGCCTCCGCCTCCCGCAACTCCGCCAGCCGCTCGCGAGTCATCTCCGGGTCACTCGACCCCGCCGCCCCATTGGTCACAAGCGCATACGTAACCTGCGCCCCCTCCCGCACCCAACGAGCCACAGTCCCAGCACACCCAAACTCAATGTCATCCGGATGCGCCACCACCACCAACGCCCGCTCCGGCGTCCAGTACTCCATCTCCACAACCCCCAGGGTCCGTCCACCGACTCAGCAACCCCAGCGCCCAGCCGTCCGTCAGTATTCCAGCGACACGCCACACCTTTGGTGTGACGTAACGCCGTTGGACCGATCGTCGCTTCACCGTTCGAGCGCGGCTTCCGGCGATAGCACCGCATCTGACCTGCCTATTCGTGGGACCCCAACCGTTCAATCAGGCACCCGCTTCAGATAGCCCTCTTGATGAGTGGATCGTTTGTCCACAAGATCATCATTGCCGGTTGTAGGTGCTTCGCTGGTCCCTTACCATCCGGCCCTCACAAGAGGATGAAGATGCGGATAGCAAAGCGATCGGCTTCAGGAAATCGCCGGAACCGACTCGTCCTGGTCGGGCTCGTGGTGGCCGGGCTCGTGATGGCGGCGGTCTTCGCGATCTCTCAGCTTCCCCAATCCGATGTCGGGGCTGTCTCGCCCTCGACGCGGCCTTCAGATCAGGAGCAGCCGTCCCCAAGGCCAACCCCGACAACTGTTGCTCGGGACGAATTAGAAGAAAGGCTTCATCAAATTTTTCGGATTCGAGACAATGCAATTCGAACGAGGGACGCCGACCTGTTGGAGGAAATCTATACAGTGGACTGCCCCTGCCTGGAGGGGGATAAAAAGCTAATTGCACAACTCAGACAGGATCAACTCCTATGGCGCGGCATCAAGGTTTCTCTAGATGTACAGGAACTCGAGCGAGTAAACGACCGACTTTGGACAGTCAGTGCGGTGGTAACGACTAGTTCTTTCGAAATAGTTAAGGAGTCAGGCGCTTCAGTACGAAGGATTCCCCAAGGCCAGGAGCTTTCTCGTTTCGCTCTAGCACGACCGGTTGGCCAACAGGATTGGTTGCTTGGACAGGCATCAGTCATACAGGGGCGAGGTTGAATGCGATTCGCATCGTCCTTACGGGTAGCGCTCTGTATGTGCCTGATCGCAGTAAGTCTTGCTTCGTCGTCAAGTCAAGCCCTAGCGGAACCGTGCAACCTTGCGGCCACCGCAACCCTGTATGGAACGAGAGACGTTGCAACTCTTGCCGGACAAGGAACCTCGGACTGTTCTCCAGATGAAGTTAGCCCAATCGGAGGTCGGCCGCCGCAGCCATATTTCACCTATGAAGTTGCCTGCTCGACTGATCGACAAGCTGCAGCCCAAGGGCTGTGTTCCACAACGCCCTGTCCTGACTTTGGGCGGTTCTTTGCGTTTCGCACGATTCATCGTCCTGATGGGAGTAGTGCGCCGGCGGGGTTCTCCTGTGTGAGTCTGGAGCAGGCTGAAGCGACCCCCGGGGTCACTGTCGCGCAGGTGTTTGAAGCGGTGCGCAGGGTGAAGCTGCCGGGTGGGGAGATTGGCGTGGAGCCCGGTGTTAGGGGGTTGGCGAACCTCGAGTCGTTCTTTTGGGTGGAGGGAGTGAACCAGGCTCCGGTCGATCTGCAGGTGGGTGGGTCGACGGTGCATGCGGAGTTTCGGGTGGTGGAGTACCGGTGGAGCTTTGATGGGGGAGAGCCGCTGGTGACGGAGGGGCCGGGGAGTCCGGGGCTGGAGAGTGAGGTTCGGACCACGTTCTCGAGGAGGGGGTTCTATCGGGTTGGGGTCACGGTGATGTGGGTGGCTGAGGCGTATCTGGATGGGAGGCGTGTGGGGGAGGTAGACGATCTGGTGTCTCGGGCGCAGACGACCTATCCGGTGGCGGAGTTGCGGACGGTGCTGACTGGGTGAGGTGTTCCTTGGCTGGCTTGCTTTGGGATAGCCTGCGGTGAACCGGTCCCGGTTGGGGTGTCCTTGTTCGGGGGACAGTGGCATGGCCGGGGTTGAGCCGTGGTCCCTTCTGGCCGGTGAAAGGACTGCTCGTGACCGCCACCCTCATCGTTCTCGCGGTCGTCGTCGTGCTACTGGTCGTCTCGGTGCTCATCTACAACGGGCTCGTGCGGCGGCGGAACCAGGTCGACAACGCCTGGAGCCAGATCGACGTGCAGCTGAAGCGACGCTACGACCTGATCCCCAACCTGGTTGAGACGGTCAAGGGCTATGCCGGCCACGAGCAGGGCACGCTGGAGGCGGTCACCGAGGCGCGGGCGAGGGCTATCAGCGCCCAGGGCCCGGCGGATCAGGCTTCAGCCGAGAACGTGCTCACCGGTGCGCTGAAGAGCCTGTTCGCGGTGGCCGAGTCCTACCCGGACCTGCGGGCCAGCCACAACTTCCTGGAGCTGCAGCAGGAGCTTTCGGCCACTGAGGACCGCGCCGCCTACGCGCGCCAGTACTACAACGACGCCGTCCTGACCTACAACAACGCCGTCACCACGGTCCCCCAGAGCATCTTCGCGGCCATCTTCAAGTTCCGGACCCGCGAGTACTTCCAGGCCGGCGGGGAGGAGCGGGGCCCGGTTCGGGTCCAGTTCTAGCGGCCGCCTCTACGGCGGGGCCGGCGGCCCGGACCCGGGCCTCAGCGGTGTCGGTCGTCCTCATCCAGGCCGAGGCGGGCCCGTCGGGCGCGTTCGGCGGCATCCCGGTCGGCGGGGGAGGTCTCGTCGGAGTCGTCCTGGCCGACGCCGACGAGGCGCTCGAGGCGTCGCCGGGCACGTTCGAGAGGGGACCGCTCCTCGTGCTGGGCCGCGGCCGTGCGGGCGATCCGGTCGCGTTCGGCGGCGAGCTTCGCTTCGCGCCAACGGTCGCTGGCGCCTGTTGGGCGGTCGAACGGCCGCTGTTCCTCGAAGCTCCCGGCGGCACCTGGGGCCCAGCCGGCCTCATCCGGTGCCCTCGGCGGCTCCTCCGCCGAGGTCTCGGACGGGTGGGCGGCCTTGTCGATCGTCGCCGAGCCTGGGCCGTACGGCGATGCCGCGGTCGACCCCGGGAGGCCCGGCTCCACCGGGGCGGTCCGGGCCAGGTCGGGGTCATGGCCTGCGGCTTGGGTGCGCTCGTTGGCGGGACCGATGTCGGGGGGCGCGGTCTCGGAGCGGGCCGGGCCGGGGCTCAGCGGGGTGGAGACAGAGGGGTTGCGGTCAGTGTGGATCGGCGTGGTCTGGGAACGGTCGTGGCCGGTCCGGTCCTCGGGGTGCCCGACCGATGACTCGAACCCGTCCGACCCGCCCGCATCCGATCTGGACCGCTGTGCATTCACTCGTGTTGCGTCGTCCGGTTCGGTCGTTCCCGGCTCTTCGGGGACCGCTTCGGCGTCGGAGTCGTGGTGGCCGGTGGTGGCCTCGCCCGAACTCGACCCGGCCGGAACCGCCTCGGTCGCTCCGGCGGGAACGGAACTCGCGTGGTCGCTGACGGTCTCGGGCGCGTCGACCGATCCGGGTTCGCCCGGAACCGCTCCGGGTGTCCGCTCAGTCCCGGGCCCGCCGTCGGCCACCGCCGGTCGCTCGCTCGACTCGGCCGCCGTCCCGTCCTCGACGGACCGGTCACCCGCTCCGACTTCGGCGTCGACCGCGGCCAACCCCGGCCCCGCCTGCGCCACTGTCGGCGAACCAGCGGTCTCCCGGTCGGCTCGAACCGGCCCCGGTCCCTCGTCGCCAGCCACTGTCGACGAATCGGCGACACCGGCGGCACCCGCGTCCCCGGACCTCGCCTCTCCCGAACCGGCCGCTGGCCCCTCGCCCGACCCAGGCTCCGCTACCGGCTGGTAGCTCACCCCGTAGTGGGCGAACAGCTCGGCCTCCTCTTGGGGGCTGAGCTCGTCGTGGGTGTCGATCCTGGGGGTGTCCTTGATGTGGCGCTTCTCGTAGGGGACCTGGAGGCCGTCGCTGATCTCGGTCGCGTGGACCAGGGGGACGAAGGTCTGGGTGGCGCCGAAGAGGCCGGTATTGACCAGGGCCCAGGTGGGGTAGCCGGTCTCGCGGTCCAGGTAGAACTCGCTGATGGTGCCGACCGTGGCTCCGTCTCGGTCGACGATGGCGAGGGCCCGCCAGCGGTCGAGAGTCGCCGGGTCGAAGGCCGCCATGGTCTTCCTCCTTGCACTCGCCTATCCTCGCCGCTGTGGCCGCGCCCACCCTCACTGCCCGGCGAGTGGATCCGCCTAACCGGGCAAAGCCGCAGGACAGGAGGATACGAGACGGCGGGCGGCCGCGCGCCCCCGGCCGGGCCGGTCAGTCGGGTGCCGACTGCTCCAGCTCCAGCCCGCGGGTCTCGGGCAGGCGGGCGAACAGCACGCTGACCACGATCACGGGCGCGCAGATGAGCACGGCGGCGGTCGCGAAGCTGTCCATGGCGTCGGTGAGCAGGCCGAACGCGACCAGCCCGGCCACCGCGCCGAGCACCCCGGCGGCCACCAGCCACCCGGCGGCGGTGGCTCGCACGCTGGTCGGGAACAGCTCCGAGCCGAGGGCGCCGAACGACGGCGCGTACGCCGAGGCGACCAGGACCGAGGCCAGGTAGCCGGCGGCCACGGCGGCCCGCGACCCGCTATAGGTGAGCATCCCGGCCAGCGCGACCAGCGCCTGGGCGCCGGCGGCGGTGACGCGGCGGCCCAGCCGGTCGGCCGCCCACCGCCCGATCAGCAGCCCGGTCAGGCCGATGGGACCGGCGGCCAGGACCATGGCGGCGGTGGAGGAGCGGGACATCCCGAGCGCGTTCTCGGCGTAGACGAACAGGAAGGTGTTCATCGGGCCGGTGACGAACGCGATCGCGAACGCGAGCACGGCCAGCAGCCACAGGCGGGCGCGCAGGTCGACCCGGACCCTTCCGAGGACGGCGGGTCGGGCGGCGGCCAGCTCCGGGTCCGCGGCGGCCCGGAGGCGCTGGTAGCGGTCGGGCTCCTCGAGGCGGCGGGCGAGCAGGGGGACCGCGGCCAGGGGCACCAGAGCGAGGGCGAACAGGCCCCGGAACCCGAGCCCTTCGCCAGCGGCCCCACGGATCAGCGCTGTCAGTCCGGCTCCGACGCCGTAGCCGGCGGTCATGAGGGCGACCGCCTTGGCCCGGTCGCGGGTCTCGGTCTCCTCGGCGGCGACCACCACGGCGATGGCGTTGGTGGCCGAGAGCATCGGCCGGCCGATGGCGAACAGGGCCACGAACCACCAGTACCCGGGGCTCAGGGCGGCCAGGGCGGTGACGGCCAGGCCGCCGCTCACGCAGCCGAGCAGCATCCGGCGGCGGCCGTGGCTGTCGGCCAGGGCGGACAGGGGAAGGCTGGCCAGGGAGGCCAGGCGGACGATGGCCAGGCCGATCCCGATGGTGGTGCCCGACAGCCCGACCCGGGCCACGATTGAGGTGCCGTCGCCGGTCTCGCCGAAGGCGCGGGCCACGTCGCCGAGGGCGGTGGTGGCGCCGAACTGGGCGAAGCCTGAGGCCACGGTGGCCGCGGCCACGGCCAGGATGGCCGGGTGCCGCCAGCCGTGCAGCCGGACACGGCCGGTGGAGGAGGGGTCGGCGCCGGAGTCGCCAGGCGGCGACGGCCCGGACGCCCCGGTCGAGGTCACGTCGCTGATCGCCCTGGTGGTCGCCTTGTCATCTAGGCACTCTAGCGCCTGGCCCGGCCTGACCTCGCCCAGACGGCCTGGCTGTCCGTCACGCAAGGGCTGTGGACATCCCGGCGCACCGCTTCCACCGACCCAGCGTGAACCGGTGTCAGGGCCCGGGGCCCCGACTCGACCGCCGGTTCCAGGCATGGCCCGGGTTGTTCGTGGGTTCTTGACACGGTTTGCCCGGTACGGAAGCGTTACCGCGTCTCCGGGTTCAGCTCCACCGCCTGCATCCAGCGCCGGTTCCAGGAAGGTGCCCATGGTCGCTCGCCGCCGCTCCCGCCGCCTCTCCGCAGTGACTCTGGTCATCGCCGTCCTGGCCGCGCTGCTTGCGACCGCGGCGCCTGCTCCGGCGGGCCCGTCGTCGACCGTGGCCGCCGTCGCGGCTCAGCCCGCCGAGCAGCCGGCCATTCTGTTCGCCGCCGACGGCATGCGGCCCGACCTGGTCGACCGCTTCGCGGCCACCGGCGCCATGCCGAACCTGCGCGAGCTCAAGCGGCGTGGGGTCCAGGGCCGCAACGGCCTCACCCAGGGGTTCCCGCCCAACACCGGGGTCGGCTGGTACTCGCTGGCCACCGGCGCCTGGCCGGGCAAGCATGGCTCCACCAACAACACCTTCCATCAGACCGGCACCGACTTCTCCCGGGGGACGAGCTTCTCGGCCACCGGGGTCCTCCAGGCCGACTCGATCGCGTCGGCGGCCGAGCGGGCCGGGCGCCAGGTCGCGCAGCTCGACTGGGTCGGCGGCCGGCAGGCCAATATCAACGGCCCGACGGTGGACTTCACCACCTTCTTCTCGACCCGCGGCGTGCTCGCCGCCCCGGCCGACCCCGACGAGCAGGCGGGCGCGGCCCGGTTCGGCCTCTCCTACCAGCTGGCTGAGTTCGAACCGGCCAGCGGATGGAGCAACGCCCCCGAGGGTGATCCGGCGACCCCGCCCCAGCAGACCACCCTGACCGTGGCCACCACCTTCGCCTCGGTCAACCCGGACCGGGTCTACGACGTCTACGTGTTCGACTCCCGGGCCGACAACCGGCGCGCGTACGACCGGGTGCTGCTGGTCCCGTCGGCCGCCGGCAAGGACGCCGCCCAGGCCGCGGCCACCCTGCGCCGGGGCCGGTTCGAGGAGATCAAGCTGCGCGGCGACGACGGCCTGATCGGCACCAGGGCCGGCCAGAGCGCCGGCTTCTACGTCAAGCTGGTCGACCTGGCCGGCGACCTGTCGGACTTCAAGATCTACTTCACCTCGGTGGCCAGGGCCAACGCCACCTGCCGGACCGACGCCTGCGCGGCCCTGCCGGCCGGTGGGGAGGGCGAGGACCGGCTGGAGAAGCACATCGCCGACAACCTGCCGTCCTGGATCGCGGCCGACTTCGCGCCGCTCGAGGCCCACGTCATCGACGAGGAGACCTATGTCCAGCAGGGTCGCAACCTGCAGCGGCGCTACGGCGACGCGGTCGTCCGGTTCGTGCTCGGCGAGCTCCAGCCCGAGACCGACCTGGCCATGGTCGGCTACCCGGTCACCGACGAGTTCAGCCACCAGTTCCTCGGCCTGATCACCCCGACCGACCTGGACGGCCGGCCCAATCCGTTCTTCGACAACGTCGACGGCGAGGGCCCGCGGGACAACCGGATCGGGGTCCGCACCCGCTACATCCGCAGCTCCTACGCCGGGGCCGACGCCAAGCTGGGGCTGACCAGGCGGCTCATGCCCGACGACGCGGTCGTGATGGCCAGCTCCGACCACGGGTTCGCCGCCGCCTGGGAGGCGATCAACGCCGGCAAGGTCCTCACCGACATCGGGCTCCAGCCGAGCGAGCAGCCGGGCAACTGCCGGCTCGACGCCGCGGCCGCGACCACCACCAAGGCCAAGGCCTGCTACGCCGGCGGGACGGCCCAGATCTACCTGAACCTGGCCGGCCGCGACCAGCCCGGCCTGGTCCCGCTGGAGGACTACGACGAGGTCCGCGACCAGATCATCGCCGCCTTCGAGGGGCTCGAGGACCCGAGGGCGCCCGGCCGCCAGGTGGTCCTCGACGTGCTCAAGAAGGAGGAGCTGACCGACGTCGACGGCAGCGACTCCCAGCACCCGACCCGCTCCGGCGACGTGGTCGTGATCGCCCGGCCGCCCTACCAGTTCGACGCGGCCACCCCCGGCGTCGCCATCGCGCCCTCGGAGTTCTTCGGCCAGCACGGCTACCGGCCGGACATGGTCGACGTCCCCCGGAACCTCAACATGCACGGCACCTTCGTGGCCGCCGGGCCCGGGATCCGCAACCGCGGGCCGGTGAGCGGCATCCGGGCGATCGACGTCGCGCCGACGCTGGCCTTCCTCATGGGCATCCCCGCCCCCCAGACCGCCCAGGGCCGGATCGTGTCCGAGCTGCTCGAGGGCGGCAGCCGCTACTTCGACGCCCACCTGCTGGGGATCAACGACCTCCACGGCAACCTCACCGGAGCCGGGCAGGTCTACACCGACCCCTACAGCGGGTTCCGCGGGGCGGCCGGGGGCGCGGCCGTGCTCGCCCGCTACCTGCTGGAGCGCAAGCGGGCCAACCCCGACACGACCGTGCTGGTCCACTCCGGCGACATGATCGGTGCCAGCCCGCCCGAGTCGGGCCTGCTCCAGGACGAGCCGACCATCCGCGTCCTGAACGAGATCGGCTTCGACGTCGGGGCGCCTGGCAACCACGAGTTCGACGAGGGCCTGGACGAGCTGCTGCGGCTGCTCGAGGGCGGCCCGTCCCAGTTCCCGCCGGGCAGCACCTTCGAGGGGCAGGACTTCCCCCTGGTCTCGGCCAACATCGTCGACGCCGACACCAAGGAACCGATCTTCGAGCCCTACCTGATCAAGCGGATCAAGGGCGTTCCGGTGGCCTTCATCGGCGCCACCACCGTCACCACCCCGACCGTTGTCGAGCAGGGCGCGGTCGAGGGCCTCGAGTTCCTGGACGAGGCCGAGGCGGTCAACAGCTACGTGCCCGAGCTCAAACGCAAGGGCGTGGAGGCGATGGTGCTGCTGATCCACGAGGGCGGGACCCAGGACCGGTTCCCCTTCGGGACGATCTCGCCCCGGATCAGCGACATCACCAGTGCTCTGAACGCCGAGGTCGACGTGGTCATGGCCGGCCACTCCCACACCGCCCTGAACTCGCGGGTCGACGGGCGCCTGGTCGTGCAGGCGTCCTCGTTCGGGCGCGCGTTCGAGGACGTGCGGATCACCCTCGACCGCAAGACCAGGGACGTTGCCGCCGCATCGGCCACCCTCCAGGGAGTGTGGTCCTTCAACCCGCCTGACATCGCCGACCCGGCGCATGCCGTGGCCGGCGACCCGGACGTCCAGGCGATCGTCGACGACGCCGTCGAGCAGGTCGCGCCGCTGGTCAACCGGGTCGTAAACACCGCGGCCACCGACCTACTGGCCGGTCGCGACGGCGGGGCCAGCCCGGCCGGCGAGTCGCCGCTGGGCAACCTGATCGCCGACGCCCAGCGGGCCGAGATGGGCACCCAGTTCGCGTTCATGAACCCGGGCGGCATCCGGGCCCGGATCCAGGCCGGCGAGGTCACCTGGGGCGAGCTGTTCGCCGTCCAGCCGTTCGCCAACGACCTCGTCAAGATGGACCTGACCGGGGCGCAGATCTGGACCCTGCTCGGCCAGCAGTTCCAGACGCCGTCGAACCGGATCCTGGAGGTGTCCGGCCTCCACTACCGCTACCACCTGACCGCACCGACCACCGGGGTGATCGACGCGGTCTTCGTCGGCCCGCCCGGCGACGATTCCCAGCCGGTGCCCAACGACGCCAGCGTCACCTACACGGTCACGGTGAACTCGTTCCTGGCCGGCGGCGGCGACGGCTTCACCGTCCTGCGCGACGGCACCAACCGCGTGGTCGGCCCGGTCGACCTCGATGCCCTGGTCGAGTACATCGAATCCCTCCCCACCCCCTTCACCAGCCAGATCGAGGGCCGCATCGAGCTCACCACGTAACCCAGGACGCGGCAGGCTCTCGCCCTGGTCAGGCCTGGAGCTGAGCAAGGTGGTGGGGCAGCCGTCCCTCAT
This sequence comes from Actinomycetes bacterium, assembly GCA_030146615.1. Classification (GTDB taxonomy): domain Bacteria; phylum Actinomycetota; class CALGFH01; order CALGFH01; family CALGFH01; genus CALGFH01. The sequence goes on along the minus strand of JASLBL010000095.1, from coordinate 1,085 downwards.
CTGCCGGTTCGCCGCGTTCGCCCCGGAACGGTCGGGGGGCGGCCCGGGTCAGGGGAGTCGGAGGAACCAGGTGATGGAGGCGGCGGCTCCGAGAAGGAGCAAGAGGGCCGCGCCGCCCATGAAGTACGAGGTGAGCTCGCGCTTCTCCTCGACGTAGGTGAGGCGGGTGCCGAGGTCGCGGTAGACGGCCTCGAGCTCGGCGCTGGTCGGGGCGGAGAAGGCTTGGCCGCCGCTGACCTCGGCGATCTCCTGGAGCTCCTGGGGGGGCTGGGAGGCGATGGCGACCGTGAAGACCGGCACCCCCTCCTCGCGGGCCTGCTGGGCGGCCTGTAGGGGGGGTGTGCCGCTGCGGCTCTCACCGTCGGTGAGCAGGAGGACGGCGGTCGGAGGGCGCTCATTGTTGACCAGGTTGGGCGGGCGGCTGGCCTGGAGGGCGCGGACCAGCGCGTCGCCGACGGCGGTGCCCCGGCGGAGGGGGGCGTTACGCAGGGCGGCCCGGATCACCTCCTTGTCGGTGGTCGGGAGCGCCTCGACGCTGGGAGCGCCGGCGAAGGTGACCAGGCCCACCCGGAACCGTTCGGGGATCTTCTCCAGGAAGGCGTCGGCCGCCTCCTGGGCCGCCTCGATGCGGGTCGGGGACACGTCGGTGTTCAGCATCGACTCCGAGTAGTCCGTCACCAGCATGATGGTGGCCTGGTCGCGCGGCACCTGGGCGGTGGCCTCAGGCCGGGCCAGCGCGAGCAGGAGCACGGTCGCGGCCAGCAGGTAGAGGATCACCGGGAGCACCCGCCGCCAGCCCGGCCGGGCCGTGACCACGTTGGGCAGCAGCGCCGGGTTGCCGAACACGCCGGCCCGCTGGGTGCGGCGGCGCTCGCCCCGCATCCACAGCAGCAGCACGAGCGGTACCAGCAGTACCGCCCAGAGCAGCTCGGGCCAGCGGAAGCTCATGCGGGTTGTTCTCGGGCGAGGTCGATGCGGGGTGGGGGGATGGCGGTCAGGACCGCGGTCAACAGGCTGTCGGCGGTCACCTGCTCGGCCAACGCCTGGTAGGTCAGCACCAGCCGATGCCGTAGCACATCCCGGGC
>JASLBL010000005.1 GCA_030146615.1 Actinomycetes bacterium | reverse complement strand
CTCGTCCTTGTTCGTGGGAGGGGCGAATGCGGCCGAGGCCGACAGCAACACGAGCACGGTGGCGAGGGTGGCGGCAAAACCGAACCGGCGCATGGCAACCCCTTTGGTCCGAGGGTGGCGGAGCGGAGTTCTTCGCCTTCTAGACAAAGAACGGATCCGCCGCATCGGCGTTACCACCCAGTGGACGCCGCCGACCGTCCTTGAGCGTGGGCTGTGTAATTGGGTCAGGTGCCCGGCCCGTGAGGGTGCGGGAGCTCCGGCGCGCTCGCGGTCGACGCGAGGAGCGGGTCCGGTGTCGGGGACCTCGCCGAGGGTGGCGGCGGGGTTGAGGATGCGCTGGAGGAAGGCGCAGGTGCGGGCATGCTCGGGGCTGCCGATCACCTGGGCGGCGACGCCATGCTCCACGATCACGCCCTCGTCCATGACCATGACCCGGTCGGCGACCTCGCGGGCGAAACTCATCTCATGGGTGACGACCAGCATGGTCATGCCCTCGATGGCCAGCTTACGCATGACGGCGAGCACGTCGCCGACCAATTCTGGATCCAGCGCGGAGATCGGCTCGTCGAACAGCCTGAGCTCGGCTTAGAGGCTTCCCTTGGTCAGCTCCTGCGCGGTGTCCTTCTCCAGCTCGACCACGGCCAGCAGCAGCTGCTTCGGCCAGGCCTTCTCGGGCGCCAGCTCTTCAAGCTCTTGAGTGCCGTCGGCCTGTCGGATGACAGCATGAACCCGCCGCGCCGTGTTACCACGGCAGCTCACCCTAGTCGCCGCCGAAGTCAGCGGCCTCCCGAAGGCCCACGAGTCCTTCTCTGCCGACCGGCGTGGCGTTCCGGGATGGCGAAACGCGCTCGTCCGGGTGGACGTTCTCTGGTGGAGGAGGTACTGGCGTGAGGGAGCTGCGGGACCTGACCGACCTGATCCCAAACGGTGTCCGGGCCGAGTTGGCGGTCGCGGTCGCGGTGCTTGAACAACATGGCCCGGCCGTCACTGAAGCGCTGCGGCAGCTTGACCAGGCCACCCTGGCGGCCCGACAGATGCTCGACCCGGTCGAGCCGACCGAGGAGGAGTGGCGGCTGGTCGAGCAGGCGACCGGCATGGACCGTGGCTGGGATGCGGCCTACCGGCTGGTGTCGACGCTTGGTCCGCCGGGGCAGGATCGCGCTCCGACGTAACACCCGAGGAAGCCACGGCGTTCTTTGGAGTGCTACGCGCGCCATGGACGGTGGGCGCCCCGGTCGCTTGACCCACCCCGCGGCCGGGGTGTTCGCCTCGTTGCAGGGAATGCCCACCATGTCGCTTGCATTCCTCCGGACTTCGCCGCGCGGACGCGTCCGTCCCACCCGGGGCAGCTACGGCGGTTTGACCGTCGGCTCTCGCGGACTTCGGGCAACTCCGCCGAGGGCTCGTCGATGGATCGGTAGGCGACCTTGACACTGACGGCCGGTTTACGGGATGGCCCGACGGTCAGCCAGCACGGGTAGAAAACCGCCAACCACCGCGGGCGTTCGGTCGCGGACCAGCCGCGATTCCGCACGGCCGCCCTTGCTTTTGAGTTGGAGATCCCCATGACGCTTCCTGGACCAGAGGCGACCCACCGCTGGCAGGGCCGCACGCTTGTCGACCACAACGGCGAGCCGCTGGGCCGTATCGAGATCATCTACCTGGACAAGGTCACCAACCAGCCGGAGTGGGCCCTGCTGGAGGCCGGCGCCACCGGCCCCGCCCGAACCTTCCTTCCCTTGGTCAGCGCCGGCGAGGAAGGCGACACCGTCCGCGTCCCCTTCGCCAAGACCCTGGTCGAGGGAGCGCCTTCGATGCCGGCCGAACGGGAGCTGTCCGAGGAGCAGGAGGGGGAGCTGTACCGCCACTACGGGGTCCCCTACTCCCGGGCCGACTCGTCAAGCGGCCTCCCCGCCGGCGAACCCGAGCCCGCCGAACCCGCTCTGGCGGCTGGTGAATCTCAGCCTGCTGAGGAGCCGGTGTCGGTCAGCACACCTGATATGGCGGTGGCCGGGGGGAAGCCCCAGGTGACTGCTGAGGAGCCAACCACGGCCCCCGAAGAGCCGCTGCCGGCCGGCGGCGGTGCCCCGCCTGAGGCTGCGGTCCCCGAATCGGCGCCGATCCCCACCTCCGCTGTTGCGCCAGCACCCGGGCCGGTCGATGAGCCAGTCTCTGAGGCATCTGCGACCAACGATGGCCTGGTAGCGACCAGGAAGTTGCGAGTCACCGACCCACGGGTCGGTGCTGGCGCCGCCGCGCTTGCCGTGGCGGTTGGGATCTGGCGGCGGGAGACGATCGGTCGGCAGGTGAGCACGGCGGTCGGCCGGCTTGGGGCCGTCCCGGCAACGGTCAGCCGTCGGCGGCGTCGGCGGCGCCGGACCAAGGCCCTCAACCAGGCGGTGACCGGCGCGACCCAGCAGACCGCGGCGCTGGCCCGGGCGCTGACCCGGCTGGTTTCCGGCACGGCCCTGTTGCCGGTGACCGCTGCCGTGCAGGGTGGTCGGCGGGCGCGGGCCGCCGGCCAGGCGACCGGCAAGGCGATCAGCCAGGGTGCCAGCCGCGTTCGGCCGGGTCGCCGGAGGAAGCGATGGGGGGGAACCTTGGGCATGGCCGTCGGTGGGGCCGCCGGGTATGTGCTGGGGGCCAAGGCCGGCCGGGGGCGGTACGAGCAGCTCGTCGAGGCGGCCAGGCGGTGGCGGCAGCGGCCCGAGGTCAGGCGCCTCACGGAGCAGGCCCTGTCCAGGCTGGATCGGCTGAGCGGCCAGGCGGCCGACAAGCTCCAGGCCGCCCGGCAGTCCACCGGTGCGGAGACGAGCAGCAGCGGTCGGCAGCCGATCACCGTGGTGCCGGAGACGCCGACGGTGACACCACCCGCACCGACTGTGGTGCCGCCGGTGGATCTGGCCCCGACGCCAGCAGAGCCGCCCGTCCTACCCGGCCAGGCCGCTTCCGCTGCTGAGGAGCGCCAGCGGCCAGCACCCCCCGACCCGCTCCCCTAGCCCGGAACCCGGCGACCCTGACCAGCGGCCAGCCGAGCAGGAGTCGAGCATCCGGACTCTGTGGTCAGCTGGTCAGGACGCACGCTCTTGGGCTTCGGCGGCTCGCATCCGTTTGGCCTCGAATCGGCTGGCCAGCCGGTCGGTCTTGGCCAGATGCGCGGCGAGCCGCCCCCGGGCCTGCTCGGCCTGCGGCTGCAGGCCTTCGATCTGGAACAGGTTCCAGTAGCGCAGCAGCGGCCACAGGATCTCGTCGTGGTGGATGCGCAGGTCATAGATGCCGGCCTGGGCCATCTGCAGCGCCTTGCGGGTAAAGCCCTGGATGCCCACCCCGGGCATGTCGAAGCCGACGACCTCCTCGGTGATCGCCTGGACGGCGGCCGAAGGGTCGACCTGGAGGGCGGCGGCCACGATGTCGCGGTAGAACATCATGTGCAGGTTCTCATCGGCGGCCACCCGCACCATGATCTTGTCGGCCACCGGGTCATCGGAGTAGCGGCCGGTGTTGCGGTGGGAGATCCGGGTGGCCA
>JASLBL010000151.1 GCA_030146615.1 Actinomycetes bacterium | reverse complement strand
GGTCGAGGGGCAGGCCGAGCTCGACCGCGACCCGGAGGCGTTGCGGCCCGGACACCGCGACCACCGAGCCGGACTCGGCGACCACGGGCCTCAGCACGTCGATCGCGGTGGCGGTGTTGGCCGACAGGCGGGTGTCCCGTTCCAGGGTCGAGTCGACCAGCGGGTCGCCCGGGGCCAGCGGCCAGCACGCCACTCCGACCAGCAGCAGCGCCCCCACCACCGTAACCGCCGATCCCCCGCTCCCGCTCCCCCGCCCTGCCAGTCGGGCGGCGACCCAGGTGGCCAGGGCGGCGGCGCCGAGGGCGGCGGTCAGGCGCAGGGCGAGGTCGGCGGGGTCGAAGTAGCGCCAGGAGATGTAGGTGCCCTGCCAGGCCTGGAGGCCCAGGAGGGCGAGGGTCCCGATGCCGGTTGTCCCCAGGGCGGCCAGCCAGAGCCAGGCGCGGCGGCTGACCAGCCAGATGGCGCCGGCGGCGGCCAGGACGGGCAGCAGCGGGTCGGCCAGGTACCGTCGGGCGACCAGGGCCAGCCAGTCGGCCGGGGGGACGACCTGGCGGCCGGAGACGAGGTCGGTGTAGCGGCCAGGAACCCGGACCGCGTACAGCGGGTCGCCGGTGAGGAGCCAGTCGTGGGCCAGCCAGAGCAGCGGGGCGGCCAGGGGAACGACCAGGAGCGCCGCCCGCCGGTCGCCCCGGCGCCAGGCCACCAGGCCGTAGGCGGCGGCCAGGGGCAGCAGCGGCCAGCTCTCGGCCCGAGCCAGACCGGCCACCAGCAGCGCACTCGCCGCCAGCCCCCAGGCCGGCCTCCGCCCGCCCTGGTCCCGCCCGGTGCCCCTGGTCAGGGCGTCGAGGGCGACCGACCAGCCGGCCAGGGCGAACACCATCGAGTTGCCCCGGGCGGCCTGGAGGACGAGCGGGCCGGACCCGGCGACGGCGAGCACAGTGGCGCCCGCGGCGGGCAGGCCGCCCAGGCGGGCGGCCGCCCGGGCCAGGGAGACGACGGTCAGGGCGAAGGCGGCCACGGTGAGGGCCTCGAGCAGGCGCCAGTCGTGGCCGGCTCGCCAGGCCAGCCCGTGGACGAAGGTGAGCAGCGGCTTGGGGGACGACAGAAGGGGCTCCTCCAGGCGCTCGCCGGTGACCAGGCGGTCGAGGTAGAGGACGGCGGCGTGCTCGTCCGGGTCGAGGGTCGCCGGCCCGGGCAGCCGGACCAGCAGCCCGATCCCGACGGCGAGGACGACCCAGCCCAGCAGCCAGACCCAGCCCGGCAGTGCCGGACCGGCGCCGGCCGGTCTCTCGGGGGGCGGCACCGCCTCGGCGGTGCCGCGCTCCTGGCCTGGAGGGCCCGGAGGGGAGGATGCGGCCCTCAGCCCCACCTCACCTCCCTCGTGGCCGACGAGCAGGGGCAACAGTACGTGGTTTCGATCGGCCAGGGCGGGTAGACAAGCTGGAAGTGATCGTCCTCAGGAGGTGCCAATGCGGTTCAAGTCGGGATTCCTGGTCGGGTTGGGCGCCGGTTACGTGCTCGGGACCAAGGCCGGGCAGGAGCGCTACCAGCAGATCGTTGAGGCCACCAGCAAGCTGCGGGAGAACCCCGGGGTCCAGCGGCTGACGGGCGAGGTCAACAAGACCGTCAACGTGAGCAAGGACCGGGTCGCCGAGACCGCCGCGGCAAAGGCCGACCAGGCCAAGGAGGCCGTGGCCAGCAAGGTCGGCGGCAACACCGGCTCCTCGACCACCAGCACCAGCACCAGCACCAGCAGCGGCAGCGGCCTCTAGGCCTCCGGCCGGACCGCGGGCGCCCCGACGGGGCGCCCGTTTGCTGTTCAAGGGAGGTAAACCGACATGCGAACGACGCTCACCCGAGCCCTGGTCGGCCTCGGCGTGGCCGGCGCCCTGTTCCTCGGCGCCCTCGTTCCGGGGGACGGCCCGGGCCGGATCAGAGCCAGCCGCGGCGCTTGAAGATCGCGTACAGGGTGAGACTGACCACCAGCATCAGGGCCAGGGCGAACGGGTAGCCGAACGCCCAGCCCAGCTCCGGGATGTGGTCGAAGTTCATCCCGTAGACGGTCCCGATGAGGGTCGGGGCGAACAGGATGGCCGCCCAGGCCGACACCTTCTTGATCTCCTCGTTCTGCTCGTAGCTGGCCTCGGTGAGGTTCTTGATCTCCTCGTTCTGGGCCTGGCTGACCAGGGTGGCGTTGACGGTCAGGATGTCGGCCAGCATCTGGCGGAAGCCGTCGACCCGCTCGGCCACGGTGGTGGCGTGGTCGGCGACGTCGCGCAGGTAGCGCTGGAGCTCCTCGTCGGTCTCGTACTTCTCGAACCCAGCTATCAGGCCGGAGAGCATGCCGAGCAGGGGCCTGGTGGCCCGCTGGAACTCGATCACCTCGCGCGACAGCTCGTAGATACGCCGCGACACCTTGGGGTTGCCGGCGAAGACCTCGGTCTCGATCTCGTCGATGTCGTTCTGGAGGCCGGCGACCACCGGCGCGTAGCCGTCGACGACGCCGTCGAGGATGGCATAGAGCACCGCCTCGGGACCGAGGCGCAGCAGGTCGGGGTCGCTCTCCATCCGGCGGCGGACCGCGGCCAGGTCGGGCGCCTGGCTGTGGCGGACGGTGAGCACGAAGTTCGAGCCGACGAACACGTGGATCTCGCCGAACTCGACCTCCTCGACCTCGTCCAGGTAGCGGGCGGCGCGCAGGACCACGAACAGGGTGTCGCCGTAGCGCTCCAGCTTGGGCCGCTGGTGGGCGACGATGGCGTCCTCCACGGCCAGCTCGTGGAGGCCGAACTCCTCGGCCACGGCCACCAACTGGGCCTCGGCCGGCCGGTAGAGCCCGATCCAAGCCATGTTGCCGCGCTGGTCGCGCAGGCGCCGGGCGGCCTCGGCGACCGTCATGGGGCTGTCCACCCGGCGGCCGTCCCGGTAGATGGCGGCGGCGACGACGCTCTGCTCCACCGGCGCGACGGAGGCGACGGGCCGCGGCTCCATCGACACCTCTGGCGCCGGTGGCTGCCGCTGCCCGTTCGAGCCACGGCCAAGGCCGAGACGACGGTTCGGGAGCAGGACACGGGAACGGCGCTCGGCCATGGGGAATCTCCTATCGAGGACGCAAGCTGCGCAGGGACCGGAGCGGGACCGCGCGTGGCAGGTCCCGCCGGAGACGCCGACCGGCAGCCGGCGTCAGCAGGGACTCGGAGGTTGGCTGCTGCTCACAGCGGCCTCACCTCCCGCGTCCTCGACGTCGCACAGACACGCAAGCCTACCGCACCCCTGAACGGGAGATCAGGAGCGCGGTAGGCGGTGCCGGGCGCCGATCACGCCGCGGCGTTGCCTGCTCTTCCGCGACTCCGCTCCTCGTCCCGGATGCGGGCGAAGCGCTGGGCGGCCAGGGCCGAGGCCGGGTCGATGGACGCGCCGGCGTAGGCCAGGGCCTCGGCGAGGACCCAGATCCTGGACGACCAGCGGCTGCGGCCGGCGTCGGCGTTGGTGGCGGTGCCGTGGTCCTGGATGGCCGGGACGGGGGCCGGGGAGCTGGCGGTGGCGACGCTCATCGTGTCCTCCTTGTGATCTGGTTCACAAGGAGAGTGTGCGCGTCGACCGCCCCGGCACCGTTACGGTGCGCGTCACGGCCGCCGCGGGCTGCGCATTGGGGGGGCAGGTCGAACACGTACCGGACGAGGGTTCCGGTGGCGATCCCCGCGATCGCTTCCGCGGCGCCGTAGAACAGCGCGAAGGCCCCGGCGGCCACCCTGGCGAGGGTCACGACTGGCCCGTGCAGGTGGGTAGTTACCGGTCGGCGGAGGACCCGCCCCGGCTACTCGAGGTAGTCGCGGACTACAAGCGCCTCAGCGCTGTGCAACCCGCAGGCCGCGCAGGTGACGGGCGAGCGTCAGAGCCGCAATATGCTGGAATGAGCATGAGGCCTGGCCTCGTCCCCGAGGGCCAGGCGGAGCTCAAGGGCGGGTTGGGTCGTAACGATCCCGTACCGTTGAATTGGCAGGATGGCCATGCCAGCACCGCTCGCGCCGAGGAGCAGACGGTGAACCTGCCTGCCCGGACCAGGACCGTGCTGGCGTGGTTGCTGTGGCTGGCCACCTTCGGCTGCTGCGCCGCCGGCCTGCTGGTCACCCTGGCGGTGACCCGGCCGCTCACGCTCGCCGTGCTGGCCAGGGGCGCCGGCTACGCGTTGGCCTTTCCGCTCGGCTACGCCACTGTGGGGCTGATCGTGAGCTTGCGGCGGCCGGCCAACCCGATCGGCTGGCTGTATGCGGCCGCCGGATTGGTGTGGTCGCTGATCATCCCCCTGGAGCCCTGGGTCGGCCAGCTCGTGCGCGACCAGCGGCCGCTGCCGTTGGCCGCCCGGGTCGCCTACGTCGTGCTGCAGCCCGCGTGGGCGCCGGCGATCGCCTGCGGCATCACCCTGCCGCTGCTGCTGTTGCCGGACGGCCGGCTGCGGTCGCGCCGCTGGCGCCCCGTGGCCGCGGCCGCCGTGGCCGGCGCGGTCCTCGCGCAAGTGGCCGGCAGCCTGGCGCCGGAGCCCCCGGAGGAGGCGCTGTTTCCCAACCCGCTGGCGCTTGGCGGCGCGGCCGGCAGGGTCGCGGCCGTGGTCGCCTGGGTGGGCGTGGCGCTGTTCCTGGCCGGCCTGGTGGCCGCGGTGGCCTCGGTGGTGCTGCGGTTCCGCGCCGCCCATGGGGTCCAGCGTCAGCAGCTGCGCTGGGTCGCCACCGGCGCCACCGCCACGGTCGCCGCCATCTGCGTGATGGTCCCGGTGGCCCTGTCCGGGGTTGCGCCCGCCGTCCCGGTCGTGCTCTTCCCCCTGGCGTCGCTGTGCGTGCCGGTCGCGGTCGCGGTGGCGATGCTGCGCTATCACCTCTGGGACCTGGACCGCCTGGTGAGCCGCACCGTCACCTACGCGGTCGTCACCACCTTGCTCGCTGTTCCCTATCTGCTCATCCTTCCAGCCGTCACCCGCCTGGCCGGCGACGCCGGCAGTCTGGCGGTGGCCGGCGGAACCTTGGCGGCGGCGGCCGCGTTTGCCCCGCTGCGCCGCCGGGTCCAGGACCTGGTCGACCGGCGCTTCAACCGCGCCCGCTATGACGCGGCCCGCACGGTGGCCGTGTTCGCGGCCCGCCTGCGTGAGCAGGTCGACCTGGACGTGCTGTCGACCGAGCTGCTAGCGGTGGTCGAGCAGACGATGCAGCCGACCAAGGGGTCCCTATGGCTGCGCCCACCGGCCACCCCACGGCCGCAGTCAGGACCATTGGCTCCGGCTGACGCCGCGATGGCCCAGCCGGGAGCGCGGCGGTGACCCCTGCGGCCCGACTCGCCAGAGCGCGGTGGTGGCCGGCCGGGCTGGCATGGTCGCTGTGGGCGCTGACCCTCCTCGCCCTGCCCGCGACCGTCTGGCTGGATCAGTTGCTGCGCCGGGCCGGCACGCCCGAGCTGGCCTGGTTGCGCCTCAGTAGCATCCCCCAGGTGGCCGGGGCGGTGAGCGCGGCCACGGTCGGGGCGGTGCTGGCCAGCCGCCGGTCCCGCCACCCGGTGGGCTGGCTGCTGGTGGGCCTAGGCCTGTCGCTGACCCTGTGGGGCCTGACCTTCGGGTACAGTCGCTATGGACTGGTGGTCCGGCCGGGGACGCTGCCGGCCGCCGGCTACCTGGCCGGGTTCCACGCCGGCCTGACCCTCATCTGGCTGTCGTGCGCCGGCTTTGTCCTGCTGCTGACCCCGACCGGGTCGCTGCCCTCACCGCGCTGGCGCTGGTGGGCCAAGGTCGCTGCGGCCGCGGCCGTAGTGTGGCTGCTGGTCTCGGTCGTCCACCCGACGCCGCTGTACCCGGACTACCCGACCATCGGGAACCCGCTCGCCATCCCGGCGATCCCTCGCGGGCTGCTGGACGTCGCCCAACCGGCCGCCGGCGTCGTGGTGCTCGTCTCGCTGATCGTCGGGGCCGTGTCGCTGGTGGCGCGGTTCCGCCGCGCCCGCGGGACCGAGCGGCTGCAGCTGCGCTGGCTGGCCTGGGGGGCGGTGCTGGCCGCTGCGGCGTTGCTGGTCGCCCTGGCCAGCCTGCTGATCGAAGAGGACTTCACCGTCCTCGACGTGGCGCTGGGGGTCTGCGCGGCGCTCCTGCCGCTGGCCACCGGGGCGGCGATCCTGCGCTACCGGCTGTACGACATCGACCACATCATCAGCCGCACCCTGGCCTACGGGCTGCTGACGATGCTGCTGGGCGGCGGCTACGCCGGGGTGGTGCTGGGGCTGGGCCGGCTGCTCGGCCGGGACTCCAGCCTGGTGGTGGCCGGCGCGACCCTGGCGGTGGCGGCGCTGTTCCAGCCGGCCCGCCGCCGCGTCCAGGGCGCGGTGGACCGGCGCTTCAACCGGCGCCGCTACGACGCCGCCCGCACGATCGAGGGGTTCAGCGCCCGGCTACGGGAGGAGATCGACCTGGACACGTTGACCGGCGAGCTAGTGACGGTCGTGAAGGAGACGATGCAGCCGACCCGAGTGTCGATCTGGCTGCGGCCGCCGCAACCACCGTCAAGAACCGCTGGTGCCACCCTGACCGAGCAACGAACCTGAGGGACCAACACGACTCGGCCTGCCGGCCTGGTCGTACCTGCGGCCTCGATCATGCGGGACCATCAGCCAGGGCAGGCTGAGATTGCCGCCGCAGGCGGCGCGGACCGCAGGTCCGCCAAGAACGCGGCCGCGCCGTTGCATCAATCGCGCGAAGCGCACCACCCGGCGCGGCCGCTCCATTCCCCCGAGGGGGCCAGTCGGCACGGTCGCCTTGTGCTTGGCTTGCTATTCGAGGTAGTCGCGGACTACACGCGCCTGTGTGCTGTGCTGGTCGCAGGTCGTGCAGGTCGTGGGCGAGCGTCAGGCCGCAATATCCTGGCATGGGCATTGCCGTGCGTCAGGTCGCTGTGATCGGCCTCGCCGTGTCCTGGTCGAGTTGGCCACGCACCGCTTCCAGCAGCGTCTCCAGGGTCGCTCCGCGCGCCTCGATCAGCAGCCGAGCGGGGTGGGGGCCACGGACGGGCAGGCCCAGGTAGGCGTGCTCTCGCCGCTCGTTCGGGTACAGGTTGGTGCCGGCCGGGTCCCTGGCGTCGCGCAGCAGCCCGAACAGCAGATGCTCGGGGCCGATCTCCTGGCGACGCCTACCGGCTTCGCGGGCGGCGAACACGATGGCCCGCCGCCAGAGGGTTGGCGTGTTGAACATCTCCATCCCGGCCCACGGGGCGGCGCTGCGGGGCTGGAGCTGTACCCGCTGGGCAGCGTAGTAGCAGGCCTCGCCGCCGAAGGTCTCGATGAGGCGGTCACGTACCGCTTTCAGGTCGACGCCGACCGTGGCCAGGACCTCGGCGTCGCTGGGCCGCGGCCGTGGTAGCACGCCTTGGGCGGTCAGGCGGTCAGCGTCGGCGCGGGTGTGCTCCAGGTCGAGGCCGTTGGCGCGCAGCAGGCGGGCGGCGGCGCTGTCTTGGCGGAGCAGGGCGAGCAGGAGGTGGTCGGGGCCGAGGTAGCGGTGCTGCAGGCGCTCGGCTTCCAGCTGCGCCAGATGGGTCGCCTCGCGGGCCTGCTGGGTGAGTGTCGTCATCCTGCTGCGGGGAGGACGGATCGCCGCAACGGCCGGCATGTGCGTCATCTTCCTGGTCATGGCGGCGAGCCCCCGGGCACGTCCCTGCGCTTGGCGTGGGGACCGTGCTTGTGGTGCACGGCCTGCTTGGTGAGGCCGAGCAGGGTGGCGATCTGCTGCCAGGACCAACCCTTGGCACGGGCGTTGTCGACCTGGAGGGCCTCCAGGGTCTCGACCAGGCCGCGCAGGACCGAGACCGCGCGCAGGCCGATCTCGGGATCGAGGTTGCCGGTCGCCGCCGCCAGGGCGGTCGTTGCCTGGTCGTCTGCTCTTTCACTCATGGTGTCAATGTACTTTGACGCCGTAGTAGCGTCAAATGTCTTTGACGGCTTCCGGATGCATCAGTTCCTGGAAGGCGGTAGCGGTACGCTGCCCTACCACCCTGCGTGGTACCCAGGTCAGGCTGAGATTGCCGCCGAAGGCGGCGCCGGCCGAAGGCCGGCCAGAAGGCGCGGCCGCACCACTCCCCAAGGGGGCCAGCCGGCGCGGTACGCGGCTAGCGCTTGCCTTGCTACTCTAAGTAGTCGCGGACTACACACGCCCGAGCGCTGTGCTAGGCGCAGGTCGCGCAGGTGACGGGCGAGCGTCGAGGCCGCAATATCCTGGCTTGACAAGGGTGGCAAGGACCCGGGACCGGTGGCCTGGGTGGGCCTTCGGTCCCGGGTCCTGCGAGGATACTGCGGTGATCTGACGAGGGCGGCTCAGGTGCCGGCGGCCGCCCGGGGTCGGCGTCGGTGGGTCGTGGTCCAGCCGATCATGGCCGCAGCACCGCCGACCAGCCCTCCGACCAGGCCGATCAGCAAGGTGGCGGCCACGTCCACGCCGGGGCTGGGTGCGGCCGGATCGGTCTGCGCGCTGGGCCGGATGGCCGCACGGTCGGCGGCGGGAGCGGTGGCCAGGTTCCGCTCCAGCTCCGACTGGTACAGCGCCTTGCGCTGGGCCGCAAGCCCGTACCCGACGGCGACCTCGTCGCCGGCCTGGGTGCGCACCTGGAGGTTGCGCTCCAGCTCGGACTGGTACAGCGCCTTGCGCTGGTCGGCCTGGTCCTGGGTGCCGGTGGGCGGGTCCGCGGCGGCGGCCGCGGTGGTCGCGCCGATCAGGGACAGGCCCAGGGCCAGGGTGGCCAGCGCCTTGTGGATTCGACGCATGGCGTCCTCCTTTGTGAGTTGCTTCACAAGCAGTCTGGTGGCCGACCGTTCCAGCAGCGTTACGGCGCGCGTTACCGGTAGATCCGATCCAGTTCGACCGTCTTGCCGTTCGTAAGCTGAGAACGCGACCAGCTCGGCGCGACCACGCCGCTGCCCAGAAGGGACCAGCTGGCGGACACGAAGCTCCCGCTTGCCTTGCTACTCGAGGTAGTCGCGGAGCTTCTGGCTACGGGAGGGGTGGCGCAGCTTGGAGAGGGTCTTGGACTCGATCTGGCGGATGCGCTCGCGGGTGACCCCGAACTCGCGGCCGACCTCCTCCAGGGTGCGGGGGTGGCCGTCGGTGAGACCGAAGCGGAGCTGGATGACCTTCTTCTCCCGCTCCGACAGGGTGTGCAGGACCGAGTCGAGCTGCTCCTGGAGCAGGATGAAGCTGGCCGCGTCGACCGGGACGACGGCGTCGGAGTCCTCGATGAAGTCGCCGAGGTGGGAGTCCTCCTCCTCGCCGATCGGGGTCTCCAGCGACACCGGCTCCTGGCTCACCTTGAGGATCTCGCGGACCTTCTCGGGCGAGAACTCCATCTCGCGGCCGATCTCCTCGGGGGTGGGCTCCCGGCCCAGGTCCTGGAGGAGCTGGCGCTGGATGCGGATGAGCTTGTTGATTGTCTCGACCATGTGCACCGGGATGCGGATGGTACGGGCCTGGTCGGCGATGGCCCGGGTGATGGCCTGGCGGATCCACCAGGTGGCGTAGGTGGAGAACTTGAAGCCCTTGTTGTAGTCGAACTTCTCCACGGCCCGGATAAGGCCGAGGTTGCCCTCCTGGATGAGGTCGAGGAACAGCATGCCCCGGCCCACGTACCGTTTGGCGATGGACACCACCAGGCGCAGGTTGGCCTCGATCAGCTTCTTCTTGGCCAGCTGGCCGTGGCGCTCGGTGCGCTGGAGCTCGCGCAGCCGGGTCGGGGTGAGCTTGCGGCCGTTGTCGGTGGCCTTGTCGATCTCGGCGGTGGCGGCCTCGCCCTCGTCGATCGCCTTGGCCAGGATGACCTCCTGCTCCGCGGTCAGGAGCGGCACCTTGCCGATCTCCTTGAGGTACATGCGGACGGGGTCGTTGGTGGGGGCCTTGAGGGCCAGCTCCTCGTCCCGGGCCGAGCGGGCCTCGCGGGCGAACTCCTCGGCGTCGAGCTCGTCGACCATCTCGACGACCTCGATGTTCTCGTCCTGCAGGTGCTGCAGGATGTTGTCCATCTGCTCGGCCGAGACGTCGACCGGGGCCAGGGCCTCGATGACCTCCTCGTTGGTGAGGAAGCCGCGTTCCTTGCCCTTGGCGACGAGGTCTCGGACCTCGTCGATCTGCGCCTCCTTGGCGATGGCCATCTGCTCAGGTACCTCTCGTTCCGTACGGCGCCAGGTGGGAGCGCCGCATTCCCACCTAGGCGGTGCGCTCGGGGAGATCCCCGTCGCCTCCGGGCCGCGGCTCCCGCAGGGCTCGCCGTCGGGCCTCGAGGGCGATGAGCTCTTCGAAGACTCGAGTGTACTCGTGCGGCCGCTCCACCGGGTTCATACGCTGCAAGGTCCCCTTGAGGCGATCGATGACGCGGGTGAGGCGGAGCTCCTCCAGCCGCCGGAATACCTCGTCAGCGTACCCCCGGTTCTCCTCGGCCGCGAACGCCTCCACGGCCAGGCCGCGCAGGAAGCGCCGGTCGGTCTCGGTGGCGGCCGCCTCCAGGACGGCCTCCAGGGGCTTGCCGGGACCGCCGGCCTCGGTCAGGGCACCGAAGGCGGCCAGGGTCCCCGGGGTGCTGAACCAGTCCGGCGCCCACCGCTCGGCCGCCTCGGCCGTCCATTCCGGGTGCTGGAGGGCGAACTTGAGGGCCTCGCACTCGACCCGGGCCTGGGGGCTGCGGGAGCGCGGCGGCGCCTTGACCTCGACCCGCGGCCGCCCGCCGCCCTGGCCGCCGATGAGGGCCTGGTACTCGGGCCCGTACTCGTCCAGGCCGAGCCGCAGCACCACCGAGCGGGCGTAGGCGCGGCGCTGGGAGAAGTCGGGGACGCTGGTCATGACCGGGGTGACCTCGCGCATGGCCCGGGTGCGGCCCTCGGGCTGGCTCAGGTCGAACTCGGCCAGCTTCCAGTCGAGCCACCAGCGGACCAGGGGCACGGCGGCCTCGACCAGCTCCCGGAAGGCCTCGCCGCCGTAGCGGCCGACGTACTCGGCCGGGTCGAGGCCGTCGGGCATGGTCAGCACGTGGGCCGAGAGCGACGCTTCGGGGGCGGCGACCAGCTCGGCCACGCCCCGGCCGGCGGCCCGCCCGCCGGCGGCGTCGGCGTCGAAGGCGAGCACGATCCGGCCGGTGAACCGGCCCAGCAGCTTGAAGTGCTCGGCCCGCAGGGCGGTACCGCAGGTGGCCACGGCCTGGGCGACCCCGGCCTGGTGGCAGGCGATCACGTCGGTGTAGCCCTCGACCACGACCGCGAAGCCGGCCTTGACGATCTCGGACTTGGCCCAGTTGAGGGCGTACAGGGCCCGGCCCTTGTGCCAGATCGGGGTCTCGGCGGTGTTGACGTACTTGGGGCCGCGGCCCTCGTCGACGTCCAGCAGGCGGCCGCCGAAGGCGACCGGGTCGCCGGCCACGTCGAAGATCGGGAACAGCACCCGGGCGTGGAAGGCGTCCCGCAGCCCCCTGGCCCCGGTCCGGGCAAGCCCGGCCTCGGTCAGCTCCTCGGGCCGGAACCCTTTGCCCCGCAGGTGCCCGACCAGCGCCTCCCAGCTCCCCCCGGGCGCCCATCCGAGCCGGAACCGCTCGGCCACCGCGCGGTCCACCCCCCGCGACGACAGGTACGCCCGGGCGGCCCGCCCGTCCGGCGAGGAGACCAGCGCCCGGTGGTAGAACTCGACCGCCTCGGCATGGGCGGCCACCAGCCGGCTCTTGCGCCCCATGCTCCCCCGCTCCCCCGCCGACCGCCCCTCGTAGCGCACCTCGATCCCGCTCCGGTGGGCCAGCCGCTCCACCGCCTCAGTGAACGACAGGGTCTCCTGCTTCATCAGGAAGTCGATCGCGTCCCCGCCGACCCCGCAGCCGAAGCAGTTCCCAGTGAGGATGTTGTCCTCGAGGACAAAGGCGTGCCCCTGGTCCACGACCGCGCAGTAGACCTCCTCGACCCGGTCGGTGGGCTCGACCGACCGCACGACCCAGCCGCGCCGGGCGAAGGCCTTCGGCGAGGAAGAAAAGCGGACCCAGTGCTGGTCGAGGAGAAGGAACTCCTCGGTGAGGTCCTCGTTGACGAAGTGGACCCGGAACAACGAGCTCGGCTCGCGACCGGGAGAGCCGACCCGCACCTGTTCGGTGATGCCGTAGGTCCCGATGCCGAGGCGGGTGCACACGGCACGGACGTACTCGAGGGTGTCCCGGTCGGCGCAGTGGAGCATGACCGTCCCGTCCTCGGCGACCTGGCCGTCGGCGGCGACATAGCCGGCCAGCCATCCGTAGAGGTACGCCGCTGATTCGTCGAGCGGCGGCAGCTCCTTGAACATGCGGGGCAGGTGGTGGACAAGGATGCGGTCCTCGTGCTCCGTGACGAAGCTGTGCGGGAACCACTTGAGCAGCGCGACATCCTTGACCGGGTCCAGCTGGGCGATGCTCCCGGAACCGTTCCGGTGCCCGTCCCCGAACGTGATCCCGTGGGCGATGCCGAAGGGGGAGGGCGTCGTCCGCTTCACCCGCGTCCCCGGGAACCTGGACAGCAGCCGGTGGCCAGTCCTGAGCGCTTGTGTCGTGACGACCCGGTCGGAGTGATGGCTTGCGCCGCTGCGGACGAACCACCGATGCTCCGCCGTGGCGAAGAGCTCCTTCACCTGGCCGTTTCGGCTCACGACGAGCCGCATCAGCGGTTGCACGCCGAACGAGTAGAACGGGGCATCGACCCAGGTCCCGTCGCGGCCAAGGATCTGGTGCGTGCCGCCGGCGAGGTCATGGATCGGCCGGGCCCCTTCCCAGGTGAGTACACGGGTCTCCCCGGCCAGGCAGTGGAACAGCCCACGCGAAGAGTCGACCGTGAACGAGGGGGTCTTCTCCTGGTGGAAGGGGCACAGGCCCTTCATCCGGGTGCCGCCGCCGGGGCGCAGCGTCACGTACTCGCCGACGAGGGCGACCACGTCGGTCGCCTCGCGGATCTCGGCGATCGACTCATCACGGATGCGGCCGGCCACGGCGGTCTTCACCTCGACGTGTTACCAACGAACCACGACTGCCCAAGGGGAGGGAAGGACCCGTCGGGTCACGGCATTGTACGCACGGGCCCCGACGGCGGCTCAGCCGGGACGTCGGCGGGGCTGGTCGTCGTCGAAGCGCGCCGGGCCGTACCAGACGTAGAACACCTGCCAGCCGAGGAACAGCATGAACCCGAGGATGGGCCAGACCGGCCAGAAGTCGTCGCGGCCGCTCATCGCCCAGATGACGATCAGCACGACGCTGAGCAGCCCGTACCAGAGCAGCGCTCGAAGCAGGTTCGCCTTGGCGGCGGCCCCGCTCGGGACCGGGCGCTCGCAGCCAGCGTGGCAGGTCGGCGGCCGGGTCCAACCCGGCTGGCGGGCCCGGCGGCCGGAGCGGGCCGGTCCATGGCTGCTCCTTCGACCGAGCCATTGTAGGAGCCCGGGTCGAGCGGAGGATCCGCCCTAGGAGCCGGGGGCCGGCCGGTAGGCCAGCCGGAGGACGCCGGAGGCGAACGTGGTCGACCCGATCAGCTCCAGGCGGACCGGCCCGACGCCGTCGAAGATCCGCGGGCCGGCCGGCCACAGGTACGGGCTCACCCAGAACCAGAGCTCGTCGACCAGGCCAAGGCCGAGAAGGGCGTGGGCCAGCTCGCCGGCGCCGGAGACGATCAGGTCGCCCTGGTGCCGCTTCTTGATGGCCGGCACGCTCTGGGCGATGTCACCTTCGAGCAGGGTGGCGTTCCACTCCAGGGGCTCGCGCAGGGACCGGGAGGCGACGTACTTGGGCATGCTGTTCAACCGGTCCGCGTAGCGGCCGAGGGTCGGGTCGTCGGTCAGCTGCGGCCAGACCGCGGCCAGCCCTTCATAGGTCTTGCGGCCCAGCACCATCGCGTCGGCGACGTGGAACTGGTGGAGCGAGACGGTGCTGCTGTCGTCGTCCAGGACCAGCCACTCCTCGGGCGACGGGGCCTCGAAGGCGCCGTTGACGGTCATGGCGTTGTTGACGATCAGCCGTGCCATCGTGCTCCTCTCAGACGGTCAGTCGGTGTCAGGGGCGAACGCGGCCTTCCAGGCGGCCAGAGCATAGCGGTCGGTCATGCCGGCGATGGCGTCGACGGCTTGCTGGGGGACCGGGTCGGTGGACAGGCTCGCCCCCATAGGCATGGCGTCGGGGTGCTCCAGGTAGTGGCCGTAGAGGTCGGTGAGCAGGCGGGTCGCCCGCTCGGTCTGCCGCTCGG
>JASLBL010000683.1 GCA_030146615.1 Actinomycetes bacterium | reverse complement strand
GCGTCCTGCTCGCCGCAGTTGGGGCAGATGATGGTGTCCTGCCGTGGCCTCGTGCAACGGAAGCCGCAAGTGTGGCAGCCGACGCTGGTGTAGCTGGGGTCGACGCGGATCACTCGCCGTCCGGCGCTTTCAGCCTTGGCGGTGAGGATGCTCGTGAACTGGCCCCAGCCGGCGTCGAGGATCGACCGGTTGAGCCCGGCCTTCTGCGCAACGTTCCGCCCAGGTTGCTCGAAGGTGCCGCTGGCCGTGGCCGTCATCTCCTGGACGTGCAGGTCCTCCAGGGCCAGCACGTCGTAGGTGTCGACCAGAGCCCGGGCGGTCTTGTGGTGGAAGTCGCGCCGTTGGTTACGGACCTTGCGCCACTCCTTGGCCAGCGCCCGCCTGAGCCGCTTGCGGTTGCCGGAGCCGAGTCTGGCGCGCTCCTTCCTACGCTGCAGGTGGGCGATTCTTGCTTGAGCGATGTCGAGGAGCTTCGGGTTGGCGACGACCCTGCCGTCGCTGGTGGTGAGGAACCGCGCCACGCCGACGTCGACGCCGACCGCCCGGCCGCTGGGCGGGAGCGGCTCGGCCTCCGCCTCGGTGACCACAACCACGTACCAGCGGCGGTATTCTCGCTTGAGCTGCAGGGTCTTCGCCCGGCCCCTGATTGGCCGATGCTGCTTGACCTTGATCTGTCCAACCGCCTGCAAGGTCGCGTGCGCCCAGCGGGCGCCTTCGGCCGGCATCCACTTGGCGCCGTCCCCGGCGACGAACAGCACCTGGTCGAACCGTTGGTAGGGCTTGAACCGCGGGTAGCCGACCTTCCGCTCCTTCTTGGCCTTCGCGCCGTCCTTCGCCTGCCCCTTGGCTTGTCGCCGCTGCTCCTGCTCCGTCGCCTTGACGCGCTTGAAGAAGGCTCGGAAGGTTGCGTCGAGCCGGCGGAGGGTCTGTTGCTGGGCGGTGAAGGAGTGCCGTCCCTGCCCGTCCGGGTCGGCCTTGCGGATCTCCCGGAGCTGGGCGGACTGGTCGCGGTAGCCGACCGAGACCCTGCGCATACGCCAGGCGTCCCGCCGCTCCTGGAGGGCGGCGTTGTACAGGTCGCAATGATCACGCAGCAGCCGGACCGCGCGGCCCTCCTGTGGGCACGTCGGGTAGGCACGGAACTTGTAGGCGCGTCTCACGGCACATCCGTCGTCGGACTGGGCATGGTCGCGCATGACCTCCATCGCGTCGACCCTCCGGCCATGCTCGGCGCACTCGACCTCGACCAGCCCGCGCGGCTGATTGGCGGCCCGGCCACCGAGGACGGGACGGAGGTATCGTGGAGACCACACAAGGCGGTACCCGAGGCTGTGCAGCGCCCCGTCGGTACGCCCGTATTGGCTGAGCGATCCATGCCGACAGCATGTATGAGCCGTGCGACAAACCGGCCTCGGCGCTGCACAGATTCCCTGCCGATCCATCGGCAGTCCCCTTGGGAGGTCACCCATGGACCACGAGCTGGCCAGCATCGACCTCGACCTGGCTCCCAACGAGGCCTCGGGGCTGCTGCCGGTGGCCGACCGGCCGCTGCTGGAGGCCCACGGCTGGGACCAGGCGTTCTGGGTGGTGCTGGACGAGGGGCCGGTCGAGGTCTCGATGGCGGTGGTGGGCCACGCCGCCGGGGCCGAGATCGGGGCCGGCTGGTCGATCGAGCGGCTGCACGCGATCGTCGAGGGCGACCGGGTCAAGACCGAGGACGCCGAGGCGGTGGCCCGCCACGACGGCTGGGTCTATGTGTTCGGCTCCCAGTTCGGCAAGAAGGACGGGCCCCTCCAGCCCAAGCGGTCGTTCGTGGCCCGGTTCCGCGAGGCCGAGGTGCGCCACGTGCTCGAGCCGCCGGCCGCCCCCTGGCCGTGGCCCGCCCGCCGTTCCTGCTTCACCGCCTGGTCAACGACGCCCTGCGCGACGGCGGCCCTGAGCCGGTCCGGCTGGGGCCACGCAGCCACCGGGCGCTGATCGTCGCCACCGTCGCCCGTGGCCGGGCCGAGGTACGCACCGACGACCTGCCCCTCAACATCGAGGGGGGCGGCCTTCGGCGACGACGGCTCCCTGCTGCTCGGCCTGCGCTTCCCGACCGCCGCCGACGGGCGGCCCCTGCTGGTCGAGCTGGACGGCATCCAGCGGCTGTTCGAGCCCGGCGGCGGCGTCCCCGAGGTGCGCGGCTTCTGGATGCTGGACGCGGTCGGCCGCGACGGCACCATGGCCGGGGTCCGCGACCTGGCCCTGCACGACGGCGAGCTGCACGTGGTCACCGGCAACATCGACGCCCGCGAGAAGGGCAGCGTCCTGCTCGAGGACTACCCCGAGGGCGCCCACACCATGGCCACCCACTGGCGCAGCCCGCTGCCCGGCGGCCGCCGCTCCGGCCACCTGACCGCCGAGCGGGTCCGCGAGTTCCCCGACCTGTCGGCCATCGAGGGCATCGCCGTCGACGACCACGACCGCATCTTCTAGGTCAGCGACGAGGACGAGGGCGTGGTCGCCAAGCACACCCGTCTGGTGGTCAGCGAGGCGGGATGACCTTGGCGGCCAGGGCGCGGTCGCGGGGGATCTCGACCAGCTCGCCGCGGCGGTTCCGGACGGCGAAGCCGTGCTCGTCGGCCGCCTCTAGGGGGCCGACCACGTCGGCCACCTCGTCGCCGCCGGGCGCGGGCCGCCGCCAGCGGACCACCACCCGCTGGCCGACGTCCTCCGGCCCGATGCGGACCACGTACCGGTAGCGCATCCCACTACAGTAGGGGCGACCGACCCGCCAGCGCCCGGAGCCGCCGCCGATGCCCGATCCCGACGCCGTCCTGGCCGCGTGACCCCACCTGCCGCGCCGGCGCGGGCCCTTGACCGGACCGGGCTGGTCCTGTGCCTGGTGTCGGCGGCCGGGTTCGGCAGCCTGGCCATCTTCGGCAAGCAGGCGTACGAGGGCGGGCTGGGCGTCATCGGGGTGCTCACCATGCGGTTCGCGGTGGCCGCCCCGCTGCTGGTCGGCCTGGCCCTCCTGGCCAGGCGGAGCCTGCGGGTGGGCTGGCCGGTCGGGCTGCGGCTGCTGGCCATGGGCGGGATCGGCTACGCGGTCCAGGCGACGTTGTTCTTCAACGCCCTGACCCGCATCTCGGCCGGCCTGGCGAGCCTGCTCCTGTACCTGTACCCGGCTCTGGTCACCGCCGGGGCGGTCGCGCTCGGTCGCTCGCGCCTGGACAGGGCGACGGTCGGTGGCCTGGCCCTCAGCCTGGCCGGCATCATGCTCGTGCTCGGGCTGCCCGGCGAGCGCCTGGACGGCCTCGGGGTCGCCCTCGGCCTGGCCTCGGCCTGCTGGTACACGCTCTACATCCTGGTCGGGGAGTACCTGCTGCGCGGCGTCGACCCGCTGGCGGCCAGCGCCTATGTCGCCACGGGGGCGGCCTGCTCGTTCCTGGCGGCCGCGGTCGTGGTCGGCGGACGAGGCCTGGAAGGGGCGACACCGTCCGCGTACGCCGCCGGGGTGGCCATGGCCGTGGTCGGCACGGCCGTGGCCATCGCCGCCTTCCTGGCCGGCCTGGCCCGGGTCGGGTCGGCCTGGGCGTCGATCGTGTCGTCCTTCGAGCCGGT
>JASLBL010000626.1 GCA_030146615.1 Actinomycetes bacterium | reverse complement strand
CGGCGGAAGGCGCGGTACAGGACGATGCAGGCCGCGGCCATGACGGCCAGGGCCAGCGGGTAGCCGAAGGCCCAGGTCAGCTCCGGCATGTGGTCGAAGTTCATGCCGTAGATGCCGGCGATCATGGTCGGCACGGCCACGATCGCCACCCAGGCCGAGATCTTGCGCATGTCGGCGTTCTGCTGGACCCCGATCTCGCTCTGGCGCAGCGCGACCTGGGTCAGGTTGGCCTGGAGGACGCTGGTGAGCAGCTCCCGGAAGCCGTTCACGTTGCCGACCACCCGCAGCAGGTGGTCCTGGACGTCGCGGAAGTACTCGCCCATCTCGCCGTGCAGGCCCGGCACCAGGCTGCTGACCAGGCGGTCGAGCGGCTCGGCGAGCGGGGCGGTGGCCTGGTGGAACTCGATCACCTCGCGCTTGAGCAGGTAGATGCGCTCGGCCGGGTTGCTGCCCTGCTGGGAGAAGACCTCGGACTCGACCTCCTTGATGTCCTCGTCGAGCCCGTTGACCACCGGCTGGTAGTCGTCCACCACCCGGTCCATGATCGCGTACAGCACCGCCCCGGGGCCGAAGCGGAGCAGGTCGGGCCGGCTCTCGATCCTCTTGCGGACGTCGCCGAGGGCGCTGGCCGGCTTGTGCCGGACCGTGACCACGAACTGGGGGCCGATGAACAGCATGATCTCGCCGAACTCCACGGTGTCGTCGGTGTCGACGTAGCGGGCCGTCTTGAGGACCACGAACAGGGTGTCGTCGTAGACCTCGAGCTTGGGCCGCTGGTGGGCGTGGATGGCGTCCTCCACGGCCAGCTCGTGAAGGTTGAACTCGCGCCGGACCGACTCGAACTCGGCCTCGTCGGGCTCGTAGAGGCCGATCCAGACGAAGGCGTCGTCGGCGTTCCCGGCCTCGTAGGCGTCCTCGAGCGCCAGCTCGCCCGGCTTCCGCTTGCCGTCCTGGTAGACCGCGCAGTCGATGATCATGGCGCCATTGTGCCCCGGCCCGGGTCGGGGCCGGCCGAAGCGGCGGCGACTCGGCAGAAGGCCTCCAGCAGGCGGGTGGCGTTGGCGCCGTTGCGGGCCGCGCCGGCCACGGCCTCGCCGATCGGGTAGTCGGGCGGCGGGCTGGAGCTGGCCCACCAGCCGGCCAGCAGCGGGCCGTCGACCTCAGGGTGGAACTGGACCGCGACCACGCTGCCCAGCCGGAACGCCTGGCTGGGGTAGACGGCCCCGCCGGCCAGGACGGTCGCCCCCGGGGGCGGGTCGAAGGTGTCGTGATGCCACTCGAACAGCTCGACCGGCTCCTGAAGGGCGCCAAGGACCGGGTCGGACCGGCCGGCCTCGGTCAGCTCGACCTTGGTCCAGCCGAGCTCCTCGCCGGCCGGTCCGGGGTAGGCGCGGCCGCCGAGGGCGGCGGCGGCCAGCTGGGCGCCCAGGCAGATGCCGAGGGCCGGGGCCGAGCGGGCGGCCGCGTCGGCCAGCAGCTCCATGGTCCGGGCCAGGTGCGGGTAGTCGTCGCTCTCGTCGGCGTCCATCACCCCGCCCAGCACCACCAGCCCGTCGGCCCCGTCCAGGGTCACCGGCACCGGCTCGCCGGGGGCCTCGACCACCCGGAGCTCGACCCCGGTGGCGGCGGCCGCCGTGGCCAGCAGGCCGGGCGGGGAGCTGGGCTCGTGCTGGACGACCAGCAGCCGCGCGGTCACGGTCCGCTCGTTCCCAGGGTCGCGTCGACCAGGGCCGGGAGCAGGGTCCCGGCCTCGCCGTGGAGGACGGCGTCGGCCAGGTCGTCGAGGGGGGTCGGCTCGCGGTTGACGATCACCAGCGCGGCCCCGAGGCGGCTGGCCTTGCCGGGCAGGCCGGCCGCCGGCTGCACGACCAGCGAGGACCCGACGGCCACGAAGGCGTCGCAGGCCTCGGTCAGGGCTTCGGCCCTGGCCCACACGTCGGCCGGGATGCTCTGGCCGAACGACACCGTGGCCGCCTTGATGATCCCGCCGCAGGCCAGGCAGGCCGGGTCCTCCTCCCCGGCCTCGACCCGGGCCACCGCCTCACCCATCGGCCCGCGGTCCCCGCAGGCCAGGCAGACGAACAGACGCCCGGTGCCATGCACCTCACAGACCAGCTCGGCCGCCAGCCCGGCGTCGGTGTGCAGCCCGTCGATGTTCTGCGTGATCACCCCGGCCAGCCGCCCCGCCTCGGCCAGCCGCACACACGCCAGGTGCGCCGGGTTGGGCCGCGCGTCCAGATGGTGCAGCTCCCGCCGCAGCCGCCAGGCCAGCTTCCTGGCCTCCGGGTCACTCACGTACCGCCGGAACCCCAGCTGCCGCGGGTCGTACCGGGTCCACAACCCCCCCGGCGACCGGAAGTCCGGGATCCCCGAGTCAGTCGACACTCCAGCCCCGGTGAACACCACAATCCGCCGCGCCCCAGCCAGCAGCCCAGCGGCCTGTTCGAGGGCGTCAGCCACCGACCGCCCCGCCACATCCATACCCTCAGGGTACCCACCCCGACGGGCCGCTGCTCTGGGAGGCGGGGGCGGCTACGATGCCAGGATGCGCTGGTTCCTTGCCCTGGTCGTGGGCGCTGTCGTGGTTCTGGCAGGGGTTGGGCCCTCCCAGGCGGCGGCGCAGGCCGTGCCGGGGCAGCTGGCGGCGCCGAGTGCGGTGGTGCTGGTGGAGCGGATGACCACCGATGGGGCGCTGGCGGCGGCCGGGCCGGGGACCGGGGTGGGGGGGTTCGTCTCGACCCTGCCGGTGCATCAGCCGCTGGCGTCCAGGGTGCTGTCGCTCGCCGCCGGGCGGCGGGTCGACGCCATGGACGCACTCGAGGCCGACCCGGCCGCGGACTCGGGGCTGCCCGGGCCGGCCACCGTGGACCGGATCCGGGCCGACAACCCGGGGGCCCGGTTTGGCAGGCTGCCGCCGACCCGGGTGCTCGCCTACCCGGGGCTGGAGGTGGCCGGGCTGTTCGCGCTCGGGCCGAGTGGACCGGCCCCGGCGCCCAGCCCGCTCGGCCCAGGGGACCAGCGGATCCCGCTGCGGCCAGGCCAGCTGGTGGTGCTGGCCGTCCCCGACGCCGCCGCCCTGGCGGAGGTGGCCGGTCGCCTGCTGCCGGCCGAGGGGGCCGGGCCGGTCCTGGTCGTCGGGCTGCGGGCCGCGCCCGGGCGGGCCAACGCCGCCCCGCTGCTCGTCCTCGGCCAGCACGGCAGCCGCGGCCTGGTCACCTCGGACTCGACCCGGCGCCTGGGCCTGGTCGCGCTCGAGGATGTGCGCCCGACCATCGCCGGCCGCCCCGAGGCCGCCGACGACGGGACCCGGATCGAGCTCGTCGACGACTCCGGCCCACAGGCCGCCATCACCCGGATCGACCGCCGCGTCGCCGCCCTGGTGACGGCCCGGACCTGGGCGATCCCGCTGCTGTGCCTGGCCGCGGTGCTGGCCCTGTTCGCCCTGCTCGCCACGTGGCGGAACCGGGGCCGCGGCCCCACCGGGGTGGAGGGGGCGGCCCGGTCGCTGCTCGCCCTCACCCTGTCCGTCCCGAGCGGGTTCCTGCTGGCCAGCATGGCCGAGCCGGTCGCCGCCAGGGTCTGGCAGGACCTGCTCCCGGGCGGCCTGCGCGGCCCGGGCATCGCCGGTCCCTGGGCGGTCGCCTGGGTCGGGTCGGGCGTCGCCGTGGCCGCCTTCCTGGCCGCCATCGCCCTCCGGCTCGACCGGCCGGCATCCGCCGGCGCCCCGAGGGGGCGGATGGCGGCGCCGACGCTGCTCGGGGCGGTGCTGCTCGGGCTGGTCGTGGCCGACCTGGTCCTGGGCGGCCACGGGCTGTCGCAGCCGCTCATCGGGGGCAGCGCCTGGGACGGCGAGCGCTTCTACGGCCTCGGCAACGGCTACTTCGCCTTCGCCCTGGCCTCGGTCATGCTGCTGGCCGCCTTCGGGTCCCTGTCCGCGGCCGCCACCGCCGCCCTGCTCGTGGGCCTGGGCGTGGTCGACGGGTTGCCCCGTCTCGGGGCCGACGTCGGCGGCGCCCTGACCTCCATGCTGACCGCGGCCGCGGCCCTGGTCGTGCTCGCCCCCGGCCGCCCCAGCGCCCGCCGGGTCGTGCTCCTGGCCGGCCTGGCCGTGGCCGCGGCCGTCGCCGTGGCCCTCGGGGCCGGTCTCGGCGGCCCGGCCAGCCACGCCGGCCGCTTCGCCGACCGCCTCCTGCAGGGCCCGGCCGACGGCGCCGGGGTGGTGGTCGACCAGCTCGCCCGCAACCTGCGCCTGCTGGCCAACAGCCCCTTCGCCTGGGCCGGACCCCTCCAGGTGCTCCTGGCCGGCCTGATCGCCCTGCGCCCACCGCCCCCACTGCGCCAGCTCCCCAGCTGGACCCGCCGCGTCCTCGGCCTCGGCGCCTTCGGGTCGCTCCTGCTCATCCTGCTCAACGACACCGGCGTCACCGCCACCTCGGCCAGCGGCCTGTTCCTGCTCGCCATCCCCGCCTGGGCCTGGCTCGACCAACAGCTCCCGCCCAGCCCGCCCGCCCCCGAGTCCACGAGCCGGCCGGCCGAGGTCCGCCACTAGGTCGTCGCGGCCGGCCCCTGCAACGACCCGCGGGCCCCGGTGGCGTGGCCGAGGGCCACGGCCAGGAGCTGGACGGCGCCGACGGCGACCAGAGCGCCGGCGACGCCGGCCCGGGAGACGGCCGGGGCGGCCAGGGCGGAGCCGACCGCGAACGCGCCCAGCTTGAGGCTGGCCGCGGTGGTGAAGATCTGGCCGCGCAGGGACGGGGGCGACCAGCGCTGGCGGGTCGCGAAGGTGGCCGCGAAGGCCGGGCCCTCGGCCAGGCCGGCCAGGGCGACCAGGGCCAACGCGGCCGGGAACGACCGGGCCAGCGGCCAGGCCGCCATGACGAGGCCGAACAGGCCGAGGCCGGCCAGCACGACCCGCTGGGGCGGCCAGGCGGCGGTGGGGCGGGCGGCGGCCAGGGCGCCGGCGATCGCCCCCGCCTCCAGGGCCGCCCACAGGTAGCCGGCGCCGGCCCGGCCGGCTCCCAGGCGCTCGGCCCAGAACGGCAGGGCCAGGGTGAGCAGGCCGGTGCCGCCCATGCCGACGGCGGTGGCGACCGTCACCCCGCGCAGCACCGGGGTGCGGGCCAGGTGGGCCAGCCCCTGGCGGATGGCGGTGGCCAGCGGGGCCGGGTGGTCGCCGGCCGGGGACGCGACCCGGGGGAGGCGGGTGATGGCCGGCAGGGCGAGCGCGGCCAGCACCGCCTCGGCGAGCACGGCCCCGGCCGGGCCGGCGGGGGCCGCGACCACGCCGGCGACGGCCGGGCCGGCGATGGCGGCGGTGTTGAAGCTGCTCGCCTCCAGCGCGTTGGCCCTGGCCAGCAGCCGCTCGGGCACTAACAGGGGGATCATGCTGGTGTAGCCGCCGGTGGCCAGCGGTCCGGTCAGCCCGGCCAGGGCGGCCAGCGGCAGCAGGGCCCAGCCGGGGGCGCGGCCGGCGGCGAGCAGGATGCCGAGCAGGCTGGCCGCCAGCAGCACCTGGTTGCTGGCCAGGGCGAGCCGCCGCCGGCTGGTCCGGTCCAGCCACGCCCCGAGCACCGGCCCGGTCACCACCGCGGGCAGGGTGGTCGCCGCCACCACCGCCCCGGCCAGCCCCGGGCGCCCGGTCCGGTCCAGCACCAGCAGCACCGCCGCCACCGGGAACATCTCGCTGGCCAGCCGGGCCAGGGTGGCGGTGAGCAGGAACGCCGGGTAGCCGGGCTGGGCGGCCAGCCCACCAGGGCGGGCCGGCGCGCTGGAGGGGGGCGAGGAGGTCACCCGGCCAGCCTAGCGCCGCCCCCGTGGCCGGGACCGGTCGGCCGCGGAGGCGGGTGACCGGCTCAGGCGTGGGGGGAGGCGTTGGGGAAGTGCAGGCCCCTCGTCGACGGGCGGAGCCCGGAAACGCGGACGCTGGTCATGGGGGATCCTCCGTGCGCTCGGCTCGCCCCCCGCGGCCTCAGCATCGCCCGGGGAGGGCGGCCGGGCCGATGACGGCCGTCACCGCCGGAGTGTGTCGTCCGTCACGCCCGGATCAGTGGGCCGGGCCGGACTCCCAGTTGCGGCCGAAGCGGTCGGGGGTCTCGGTCATCACCTGCGCGGCCAGCGCGTCCGGGTCGCCGTCGCCCAGCCGCGACACCACCAGGGCGACCCCGTCGGCGACCAGCGCCCCCGGCGGCAGCGAGGCCGCCGCCCAGCGGGCGAGGGCCCGGATGGTGCGGGTCCGGGCCGCGACCCGGAGTTGGAGCTCGCGGGCGATGGCGTCCTCGAAGCGGTTCATCGGCGGCGACGAGCCTACGCCGATTGCGTACACTCGAGCGGTGCCGACGATGCAGCCGCCGTGGCGGTTCCGGGGTGAACCGCTGGCGTTGGAGTGGGTCGCCGACGGCTGGCACCTCCGCTTCGTGCAGCCCTACCGGGCGACCAAGGTGTACCGCTGCCCTGGCTGCCAGCAGGAGATCTTCCCCCGGACCCTCCACGTGGTGGTCTGGCCGGAGGGGGAGCCGTCCCAGCGCCGCCACTGGCACAAGGCCTGCTGGGAGCGGCGCTTCGCCGAGCTCCAGCGGGCGGCGCGGCGTGGCCGCCCGTCGACGTAGCATTGGCGCCAAGGCAACCACGATCAAGCAGTTCCGAGGCAGGAGCAGGAAGGAGCCACCCAGTGTCCGTGTCGCAGAGCGCTCTCGGCCAACCCCGCCGTCTCGTGCTGGCCGACGTGCTGCCGGGCGACCGCGTCCGCGACGCCGTCCTGGTGGCCGGGTTCGCCGCCTTCACCGGGCTGGCCGCCCAGCTGGCCGTCAAGCTGCCGTTCACGCCGGTGCCGATCACCGGGCAGACCTTCGCCGTGCTGCTCGGCGCGGCCGCCCTCGGCTGGCGCCGGGCCCTGGCCGGGATGGTGCTGTACCTGGCCCTCGGGCTGACCCCGTGGGTGCCCTGGTTCGCCGAGGGCTCCGGCGGCGGCGACATGGTCCAGGCCCCGTCGTTCGGCTACATCGTCGGGTTCCTGGTCGCGGCCGCGCTGGTCGGCTGGCTGGCCGAGCGGGGCTGGGACCGGACGCCGGCCCGGACGGTGGTGACCATGGTCGCCGGCAACCTGGTCATCTACGCCTTCGGGCTGCCGTTCCTGATGGCCACCGTCGGGGTCGGCCTGGCCGCCGGCCTGGAGCTGGGCGTGACCCCGTTCCTGGCCGGGGACGCGCTCAAGATCCTGCTCGCCGCCGGGCTCCTCCCCGGCGCCTGGGCCCTGGTCGGCCACCGGAGGGGTCCGGGGAACCGCGAAGGGGTTCCCCGGTGAACAAGGCGCAGAGGTAGCCAATGTCGCTGGAGGAGACGCTACGCCTGGACGGGCGGACGGCCCTGGTCACCGGGGCCAGCCGCGGCATCGGCAGGCAGGCCGCCCTGACCCTGGCCGGCGCCGGGTCCGCGGTGGTGCTGGCCGCCCGCTCGAAGGAGGACCTGGCCGAGGTGGCCACCGCGGCCCGCCGGGCCGGGGCCCCCGACGCCATCGTCGTGCCCACCGACGTCCTGGACGAGGAGGCGGTGGAGGGGGCCGTGGCCGCCGCCGTCGACGGTACCGGCCGGCTCGACGTGGTGGTCAACGTGGCCGGCGGCCAGGCGTTCACCGCCTATGTGGCCGACACCAGGACCGAGGGCTGGGACAAGGTCCTCGGCCTCAACCTGCGCTCGGTGTTCGTCGCCTGCCGGGCCGCCATGGCCCACCTCCCGCCCGGCGGGTCGATCGTGAACGTGGCCAGCATCGCCGGGCTCACGGCCAGTCCCGGGCTGGGCGCCTACGGGGCGGCCAAGGCGGCCGTGATCTCCCTCACCCGCACCCTGGCCGTCGAGGCCGCCGTCCAGGGGGTGCGGGTCAACTGCCTGGCCCCCGGCTGGGTCCGGACCGAGCTGACCCGCCGGATGTGGTCGGACCCGGAGACCAGCCGGGCCCTGGTCGCCCAGGTCCCCATGGGCCGCTGGGCCGACGTCGAGGAGCTGGCCGGGCCGCTGCTGCTGCTCGCCTCCGACGCCGGCAGCTACATCACCGGGGCCACCCTCGTGGTCGACGGTGGGCTCCTGGCGTGACCGGGCCGGATCCGGCCTATCCTGGGCAGATGGGCGACTCGCTGCTGGACCGGGCGACCCGGCTGCCGTTCGTCATCCCCGGCGACCCCCCGGAGGGGTCCGGGGAACTCCGGGGGGGTGGCCCGGTGGATGAGGGGGTGCCAGCCTCGGTGCTGCTGGCCCTGGCCCCGGTGGAGGGAGCCGACGACCTGGAGCTGATCCTGGTCCGGCGGCCCGACCACCTGCGCCAGCACGCCGGCCAGGTCGGCCTGCCCGGAGGCACGGTCGAGCCGGGAGACGCCGACGGGATCGCGGCCGCCCTCCGCGAGGCCCAGGAGGAGGTCGGCCTCGACCCGTCCGGGGTCCGGGTGCTGGGCAGCCTCGACCGGACCTACCTGGCCGTGTCCGACTTCGACGTGCTGCCGGTGGTCGGGGTCTGGGACGGGCTGGCCCCGCTCGTGCCCAACCCGGACGAGGTCGCCGGGATCCTCCGCCCGACCCTTCGCCAGCTGGCCGACCCGGCCAACCACGGCACCCTCCCGTTCAGCGCCATCGTCGGCGAGGAGGGGCTGGCCGCCCGCGGCATCCCCGACCTGGACAGCCCCGTGTTCTGGGCCGACGGGGTGCTGGTCTGGGGGTTCACCGCCGGCCTGCTGGTCGGGTTCCTCGACTCCCTCGGCCTCCAGGCCCCGCCGCTTCCCGCCTACTGGGGCGTCCGCCCCTAGCCCCCACCCCAAGGAGCACCGATGTCGACCCCCGCACCCGACGGCCCCGAGGCGGCCGCGCCCGCCGCGCCCGAGCCGGACCCGGCCCCGCCGGCCGCGACCAGCGGGGCCGGGACCCCGCTGGTCCTGCTGCACGCCTTCCCGCTCGACGGGCGCATGTGGGCCCCCCAGGTCGAGGCCCTGGCCGGGACCTACCAGGTGATCGTCCCCGACCTGCGGGGGTTCGGGGCGGCCAGGGACCAGGCGGTCGAGGAGGCCGGCATGGACCTGCTGGCCGACGACCTGTTGCGGCTCCTCGACGACCGCGGCCTCGACCGGGTGGTGCTCGGCGGGCTGTCCCTGGGGGGCTACGTAGCCCTGGCCTTCCTGCGCCGTCACGCCGACCGGGTCAGCGGGCTCGTCCTGCTCGACACCAAGGCGTCGGCCGACGGCGACCAGGCCAGGGCCGACCGGCTGAAGATGGCCGAGCGGGTCCTGGCCGAGGGCAACGACTTCGTGCCCGAGGTCATGCTGCCCAAGCTGCTCGGCGAGACCAGCCGTGAGCACCGGCCGGAGGTGGTCGAGAAGGTCACCGCCCTGATCCGCGAGCAGACCCCGGAGGCCATCGCCGGCGCCCAGCGGGGCATGGCCGCCCGTGCCGCCACCACCGACGTGCTGGCCACCATCAAGGTCCCGACCCTGGTCGTCACCGGCGAGGAGGACGTCGTCACCGGCCCCGAGATCGGCCGGGACCTGGCCGCCGGCATCCCCGGCGCCCGGTTCCTGCTGGTGGAGGAGGCGGGGCACCTGGCCAGTCTGGAGCAGCCGGAGATCGTCAACGAGGCCCTGCTCGACTTCCTCGCGCCACTCTGGATCTGAGATGCTTGCGCCATGACAACTGGTCCGCCCATCTAGTACGCTCGGGCTAGTCGAGGCTCTGGTTCCCCCGGCCGGAGCCCAAGACGCGAGGGGGGCAGGGGAGGACCGGCTCCTGCCCCCCTCGCTATTGCCGGTCTCGGTGGCCGGTTCCTTCCTCGACGAGCTCGACCAGGACGCCCTGCATGGACTTGGGGTGGAGGAAGGCGATGGTGGTGCCGCCGGAGCCGATGCGGGGGGCTGGGTCGATCACCTCGAAGCCTTGGGCGCGGAGCTCGGTGAGGGCGGCGGCCACGTCGGGGACGGCGTAGCCGACATGGTGGACGCCCTCGCCCCGGTTGGCCAGGAACTTGCCGACCGGGGTGTCGGGGGCGAGGGGGGCGACCAGCTGGACGTAGGCCTCGCCGGCGCGGAGGAGCAGCTCGTGGACGCCCTGCTCCTCGATCACCTCCTCGTGGGCGACCTCGAGGCCCAGCACCTGCTCGTACAGGATGCGGGCGGCGGCCAGGTCGGTGACGGCGATGCCGACGTGGTCGAGGCGTCCAAGCTGCACGGCGGGTCCCTTCAGTGCGGGTCGGCTCGGTTCGGGTCGAGCTCAAGGATCCAGTCGGTGGCGGTGTGGTCCAGGGACCAGCCGGCCGCGGCGGCGGCCCGGTCGGCCGACCCGCCGGCCGCGGTGAACAGCCACAGGCTCCGGCCGGCGGGGACCAGGCCGGCGGCCAGCTCCAGCATCCGCCGGCCCACCCCCTGTCCCTGGGCGGAGGCGCGCACGGCGAAGTGGCAGAGCTGGGTCGTGGTGCCGGAGTCGAACAGCAGCAGCACCCCGCCGCCGTCGGCGGTCCGGTAGGGGCGGCTGCGGGGGTCGCGGAAGCGGCGCCGGTAGGCCTCCTCGCGGCCGCCGGTCTTGTCCCCGGCCCCCCAGCTGTCCCGCCAGACCTCGAGGAAGGCGTCGAAGTCGCCGTCGCCCAGGGCCAGCAGCCCCGGTGCCCCCGACCCGGTGCCGGCGGTCCGGCGGTAGGCCTGGCTCTCGGTGTTGCGGTAGCCGAGCCCGGCCAGGTCGTCGCCAAGCCCCGGCCTCGACGACGGCGAGGCGAGCACGTGCACGTAGTCCCGCCCGGCGGCCCGGAAGGCGGCCGCGGCCCCGGCGGCGTCATAGGCCAGCCGGATCCCGAAGGCGTAGTTGTAGATGAACAACGGATCGACCGGGCAGGTCACGACCTTGCCCGCCGCGAGCTGGACCACGCCGCCGCCGCCGATGACGGACAGGTTGAGGTGGTTCTGCTCGCAGGCATGCACGAACCCGAGGCTCACGCGGGCCAGCCTACCCCGGGCGGTAGACTGCGAGGAGCGCAGGCGAAGGGGGACCAGCCATGTTCGAGCGGACCGAGCCGGTGATCTCTGCCGGGGCCAGGACGCCCATCGGGCGGTTCGGGGGCACGCTGGCCATCCTGCCCGCGGTCGCCCTCGGCGGCCACGCCGTCCGGGCCGCCCTCGAGCGGACCGGGGTGGACCCCGAGGCCGTCGAGCACGTGGTCATGGGCCACGTCCTCCAGGCCGGGCAGGGCCAGATCACGGCCAGGCAGGCCGCCGTCCGGGCCGGGATCCCGATGACCGTGCCCGCCCTGACGGTCAACAAGGTGTGCCTGTCCGGGCTCAACGCCATCGCCACCGCCGCCCAGTACGTCGAGCTCGGCCAGGCCGGGCTGCTCGTCGCCGGGGGCATGGAGTCGATGAGCAACGCCCCCTACCTGGTCCCCAAGGCCCGGTTCGGGGCCCGCATGGGCGACGCCGAGCTGGTCGACGCGATGGTCCACGACGGGCTCTGGGACGCCTTCGACGACGCCCATATGGGCGGCCTGTCCGACGAGACCAACCGGCGCCTCGGGATCGACCGGGCGGCTCAGGACGAGTGGGCCGCCCGCTCGCACGAACGGGCCGCCGAGGCGACCAAGCGCGGCCTGCTGGCCGAGGAGATCGAGCCGGTGATGGTCCCGCAGCGCCGGGACCACGTCACCGTCGACCAGGACGAGGGCATCCGGCCCGGCACCACCGCCGACAGCCTGGGCCGGCTCCGGCCGGCGTTCTCGCCCGAGGGCACGATCACCGCCGGCAACGCCTCCCAGATCTCGGACGGGGCGGCCGCGGTGGTGGTCACCTCCCGGGAGCGGGCGGCCGCCGACGGCCTGCCCGTGCTCGCCACGGTGGTCGCCTACGGGACGGTGGCCGGTCCCGACACCAGCCTCCACTCCCAGCCGTCGCGGGCCATCGCCGACGCCTGCCGCCGGGCCGGGGTCGCCCCCGCCGACCTGGACCTGGTCGAGATCAACGAGGCCTTCGCGGCCGTGGCCCTGCGCTCGACCCAGGAGCTGGAACTGGACGAGGGCATCGTCAACGTCAACGGCGGCGCCGTCGCCCTCGGCCACCCGATCGGGGCCAGCGGCGCCCGGGTCGTGCTCACCCTGGCCATGGAGCTGCGCCGCCGCGGCGGCGGGCTCGGCGCGGCCGCCCTGTGCGGCGGCGGCGGCCAGGGCGACGCCCTGCTCGTCCGGGTCGAAGCTTGACCCTTCAGGAGCTGCTGGAGCGGCTGCGGGCCGGGGACCAGCGGGCCGTGGCCCGGCTGATCTCCTGGGTCGAGGACGGCGACCGGGACGAGCTCCGAGACGCCGCCGAGGCCCTCAACCCGGCCAGCGGGCGGGCCCAGGTGATCGGGCTCACCGGGGCGCCCGGGGTCGGCAAGTCGACCCTGGCCGGCGCCCTGGTCGCCGCCTACCGGGCCCAGGGCCTGACTGTCGGGGTCCTGGCCGTCGACCCCAGCTCGCCGTTCACCGGCGGGGCCCTGCTCGGCGACCGGGTCCGGATGCAGCGCCACGCCCTCGACGAGGGCGTCTACATCCGCTCGATGGCCACCCGGGGCCACCTGGGCGGCCTGGCCTGGGCGACCCCGCAGGCGGTACGGGTCCTGGACGCCGCCGGCTGCGACGTCGTCATGGTCGAGACGGTCGGGGTCGGCCAGGCCGAGGTCGAGGTGGCCGGGCTGGCCGACACCACCCTGGTCGCCCTGGCCCCCGGCTTCGGCGACGCCGTGCAGGTCGCCAAGGCCGGCATCCTCGAGGTGGCCGACGTGTTCGTGGTCAACAAGGCCGACCGCGACGGCGCCGAGGCGGTGGCCCGCGACCTCCGCCAGATGCTCCACCTGGGCGAGGCCACCCCCTGGCAGGTCCCGGTGGTCCTGACCGTGGCCGAGCGCGGCGACGGGGTCGGCCAGCTGGTCGAGGCCGTCGCCGCCCACCGCGCCCACCTGGCCGCCGGCGGCGAGTTGGACCGCCGCCGCCGTTCACGGGCCGCCCGGGAGATCGAGGAGGTCGCCCTGGCCGACCTCCGGGCCGAGCTCGGCGAGCTCGGCCACGGCGAGGCCCTCGACGCCCTGGCCGAGCAGGTCGCCGCGGGCAAGCTCGGTCCCTACAGCGCCGCCGACCAGCTCCTGGCCGCCGTCAGAGGCGCCAGCGGCTGAGCTCCCCTACCAGGGGGCCGGCGGCCTCGGCGGGGGAGAGCACCTCGGGCCCGACGACCACCGCCGCCAGCGCCTCCAGGGGTACGACCTCGAACCCCTCCCCGCCGAGCCGTTCGAACACCGCCGCCGGCACCAGCTTGACCGCCGTGGCCACCACCAGCACCGGCACCCGGGCGACCAGCTCCGCGGTCCCCGTCGCGTTCAGCAACCCCTGGGGCCCGATCGCGTCCGCCCCCACCACCCCAACGACCGGGGAGGATGGGGGCCCCTGGTGGGCCAGGGCCCGGAGGACCCGGTCGACCAGGGAGCTGTGGGAGACAGTGGCCACCGCGCCCGGGGTGGCGGCCAGGCGCTCCCGGAGCCAACCCGTGGCGGTGGCCACGGCGGCGTCGGCGTCGGCGTGGAGGGAGCGGCGCAGGCGAGCGAGGGCGGCCGGGGGATCGGGGCTGCGGGCGGCCCTGGCCAGGTGCCAGATCGGGGCCATGGCCGGCTGGCCGGCGAGCAGGACGGCCACCGCCTCCTCGAGCCGGGGCGGGTCGGCGGCCACCTCGAGCAGGCCGTCGACGGCCGTGGCGGCCACCTCCAAGGCGCCGCCGCGGCGGTCGCCGGCGGCGGTCAGCACCGCCGCCGGCAGGGGTCCTGGGCGCATCGGTCGCGATAGGCTACGCCTGGCAGCTGTCCGGCGCGCCCCCAGCGCCCCAACCGCGGAGTCCGCAGTGAGCAGACGTCTCCTGGTCGTCCTCGTCGTCCTGGGCGTCCTGGCCACCGGCGGCGGGGTGGCCGGTGGGCTGCTGCTGGCCCGCGACCCCGGGGGCGACGCGGAGGCGGCCGGGCCGACCACCATCCCGGAGACGACCGTCACGCAGACCTCCGAGCCGGCCTCCTCCACCTCCTCCTCGACCACCTCCTCGTCCTCGTCGACCACCAGCACCACCACCGGCCTGAGCGTGCAGGCCCGCGTGGCCGAGCGGCTCGAAGACGGGGTGGTCGTCCGCTACGAGGCCTCCGCGCCGATCTCGGCCGTACTCCAGTGGGGGTTCGGCGGGCCGAGCGGCAACCAGCTCCGGTTCCCCGGGCCCGCCTCCCAGGGCAGCGTCAAGCTGGTCCTGGCCAGGACGACCCGCTCGGTGTCGATGCGGGTCACCGGCCAGGCGGCCGACGGCCGCACCGGCACCAGTGGCACCCTGACCGCCCGGCGACTGGTGCGGCAGGTCGTGCTCGAGGTCCAGGCCCTCACCCTCGACATCCCCAACGGGACCGGCGGCATCGCCACCGGCTTCCGCGGTACAACCTTCACCCCGCTCGGCCCCGGGATCCGCGGGCCCCAGGCCTCCTCCGAGCCGTACGCGTTCCCCTCCAGGACGCTCGGCGCCGGCGAGCGCTCGAGCCCGCTGGCCCTGCGGTTCTTCCACCAGGTCCAGCCCAACCCGACCCGGACCCGGGTGGTCAACCTGACCATCCCCTTCCCCAGCTCGGGCCAGTCGACCCTGAACCGGAACGTCTCCGCCATCGGCCTCACCGCCCACCTCCGCCTCCGGGTCACGGTGACGGCGTCGTGAGCGGGGGGGTCCGGGGGACCGCCGGGGTGGTCCCCCGGTGAGCGAGGAGCGGCGCTACGCGCTGGAGCTCGACCCGGGCGAGGTCGAGCGCTACCGGGTGATGGCCGAGCAGGCCCGGGCGGCCGAGGCCGACCTGTGGGAGCTGGCCGGGATCGGGCTCGGGGCCTCGGTCGCCGACGTCGGCTGCGGGCCGGGGGCGATGCTGCCGGCGCTGTCGGACGCCGTCGGGCCGGAGGGCCGGGTCCAGGCCGTGGACGCCGACCCGGAGGCCGTGGCCGCGGCCACCGCCCTGGTCGCCGCGGCCGGCCTCGGCAACGTCTCGGTCGCCCAGGCCCGGGCCGACCACACCGGCCTGGTGCCGGGATCGCTGGACGCGGTCATGCTCCGCCACGTGCTCGCCCACAACGGCGGCGCCGAGGACGCGATCGTCGCCCACCTGGCCAACCTGGTCCGCCCCGGCGGCTGCCTGTACCTCGTCGACAGCGACGGGACGGCCTTCCGGGCCCTGCCCGAGCACGCCGACCTGACCGACCTGCACGAGCGCTACCGGGCCTTCCGGGCCGCCCGAGGCGACGACAACCGGGCCGGCCTGCGCCTGGCCGACCGCCTGGCCAGGGCCGGCCTGGAGGTTCTCGAGTTCCGCGGCCGCTACTTCATCAGCCAACTGCCGCCCGCCGTCCGCCCGCCGTCGTGGGCGGCCCGCGAGGCGATGGTCACGGCCGGCGTGGCCACCGAGGACGACGTCCGCCGCTGGGACCGGGCGTTCCAGGAGGTCGAGGCGGCGCCGGTCCCCCCGACCGTCTTCGCCCCCCTCTTCACCGCTGTCGGCCGCCGCCCGGCCTAAGCGGACCGGCGCCTACAATCAGGGGAACAACCCGGCCACCCAGGAGGCCATCGTGCCCGACAACGACGCCGTGACCGAGGCCGACGGGCCCGACGCGCTCCGAGCGCTGCGCCAGCGGTGGCGTGAGCGGTACGAGGCCGGCCGGGAGCGCGAGGCCGACTTCACCACCCTGTCCGGTGAGGAGGTCGCCCCCCTCTACGATTCCCTCGACCATCCCGACCGGGACGTCGCCGCGAGCATCGGCGTCCCCGGCCAGTACCCGTTCACCCGCGGCGTCTACCCCTCGATGTACCGGGGCCGGCCCTGGACCATCCGGCAGTTCTCCGGCTTCGGCAACGCCCGGGAGACCAACGAGCGCTACAAGTACCTGATCGCCCAGGGCGGCGGTGGCCTCTCGGTCGCCTTCGACATGCCGACCCTGATGGGCCGCGACTCCGACGACCCCCGCTCCCTCGGCGAGGTCGGCCACTGCGGGGTGGCGGTCGACTCGGTGGCCGACATGGAGGTCCTGTTCGACGGCCTGCCCCTGGACGAGCTGACCACCTCGATGACCATCTCCGGCCCGGCGCCGATGCTGTTCGCCATGTACCTGGTCGCGGCCGAGCGCCAGGGGGCGTCGATCGACCGGCTCGACGGCACCCTCCAGACCGACATCTTCAAGGAGTACATCGCCCAGAAGGAGTGGCTGTTCCCGCCCGAGCCGCACCTGCGACTGATCGGCGACCTGCTTGAGTACTGCGCGACCGAGGTGCCCAGGTACCACCCGATCTCG
>JASLBL010000617.1 GCA_030146615.1 Actinomycetes bacterium | reverse complement strand
TCTGGACCTCGACCCTGGGCGGGGTGAACTCCGGCAACACGTCCACCGGCATGTCGCGCAGCTGGGTGGCCCCGAACACCAGCAGGGCCGCGGCCAGCACGACCACGACCCCACGGGACCGCAGGCTCCACCCGACGATCCAACCGACCACAGCCGCCCTCCCGAAACGTCGCGGACCACGGCGGCGGCTCATACACCGAGCTGTTCGGCTCTTAGGGCTCAGGGAACGGCATGGACGCCCGGCCCACCACCTTCATCGGACAGAGGTTGGCGTACGTTGACCGCCGCGTCAGGCCACGGCCCCGGCGCGCTCGCCCTGGGTCGCCCTGGCCAGGTCGGCGGCCGTGATCAGGCCGAGGAGCTGGCCGCCTTCGACCACCGCGGCCACCGTGCGGCCGTTGGCCAGCCGGCCGGCCAGGTCGGTGACCGGCTGGTCGGGGGCGAGCAGGACCAGGGCCGACACCGGGATGGCGACGTCGCCGGCGCGGACGATGTGGCGCCGGTCGGCCGGGACGGCGTAGAGGGCGGCCGCGGTGACCACCCCGGCCGGCTGGCCGTCGAAGCTGCGCAGGGGCAGGGCGGCCGCCTGCGCCGCCTGCCAGGGCTCGACGTAGTTGCGCAGGAAGGCGTCGACCGTGAACCAGGCCGGGGAGGCGGCCGGGGCCGGGGTCATGACCTGGCCGGCCCGCAGGCCGCCGAGGTCGGAGCGCAGAACCGCCTGGTCGCGCTCCTGGCGGGCCGCGGTGACCAGGAACCAGCCGACCAGGGCGGTCCACAGGGTCCCGATCCCCCAGCCGCCGAAGGTGCCGAGGAGGCCGTAGGCGACCAGGCCGGCCCCGACCCATACCCCGGCCCGGGTGGCGGTGACGGCGGCCCGGACGCGGCTGCCGTGGCGGCGCCAGAGCAGGCCGCGCAGGACCCGCCCGCCGTCCAGGGGGGCCGCCGGGAGCAGGTTGAACAGGGCCAGGGCGGTGTTGACGATGGCCAGCCAGGCGGTGATGGCCACGGCCACGGCCGGGCCGCCGACCGCCGACAGGGCCAGCGCGGCCAGCCCGAACCCGATGGCCAGGGCCATGCTCACGGCCGGGCCGACGATCGCCACCCGGAGCTCGTCGCGGGGGGTGGCCGGCTCGTCCTCGAGCTGGGCGACCCCGCCCAGCAGCCACAGGGTGATGCCGCGGACCCGCAGCCCGGCCCGGCGGGCGACCAGGGCGTGGCCGATCTCGTGGGCCAGCAGCGAGCCCAGGAACAGCCCGGCCCCGACCGCGCCGGCCAGCCAGTAGGCGGCCGGGCCGAGCCCGGGGACCTGGGCGGGCAGCAGCCGCCCGGCCAGCGACCAGGCGATCAGCGCCGCGATGAGCAGGGCGCTCCAGCTGGCCCCGACGGGGATCCCGGCGATGCGGCCGAAGCGGAGACTGGCGGTCATCTACAACGACTCCTCACAGACTTTTCCACAGGAACAGGATACCCCTAGGGGGTAAACGGGACGTAAGCCCCGGCGCGATACCCGCTCCCCGTCCCCGACAGCGCGCCTCCGCGGCCCACCCCCCGGTTGACCCGCCGGGCCCGGTCCCACACTATTGTTTGAACAGTCAGTCAAAGGAGAGAGCATGGGCGCCTCGACCGTGGCCGCGACCCTCGGGCAGGTCGGCCTGCCCGCTCCCCTGCCCGAGCTGACCGCCCGTCGCTGGGACGTGGTCGTGGTCGGCGGCGGCCACAACGGCCTCACCGCCGCCGCCTACCTGGCCCGGGCCGGCCGGTCGGTGCTGGTCCTTGAGCGGCGCGAGCGCCTGGGCGGGGCCTGCACCCTCGAGCAGCCCTTTGCCGACCCCGGCTACCTGGTCAGCCCGTGCGCCTATGTGGTCGGCCTGCTCGACCAGACGGTGGTGGACGAGCTGGGCCTGGAGCGCTACGGCTACCGGGTGTTCGTGGCCGACCCCAACCTGTGGGTCCCGTTCGCCGACGGCACCTCGGTGGCCCAGTTCGTCGACCACCACCGGACCGTCGCCCACCTGCGGGCCAACCGCTTCGCCGAGCGCGACATCCAGGGGATGCTCGACTACGAGGACATGTTCGACCGGCTGCGCCTGGCCCTGCGGACCAGTCCCGACGGCGACACCTGGCAGGGCGAGGCCCCGACCCGCGACCAGCTGGAGAAGCGGCTCGGCCACGACCCCGAGCTGATCTCGGTGCTGTTCGAGGAGTCGATCGCCGACACCCTGGACCGCTACGTGGACGACCAGCGGATGAAGGACGCCCTGTACGGCCAGGGGGTCATCGGCGCCTGGGCCGGCCCGCGGGACCCGGGCACGGCCTCCATCAAGCTCATGCACTACCAGGGCGACCTGCTCGGCCATGGCCCCCTGTGGGGCTATGTCGAGGGCGGGATGGGCCGCATCTCCTTCGCCATCGCCCAGGCCGCCCGCGACCTCGGCGCCCAGCTGGCCACCGGGGTGCCGGTGGCCGAGATCCTCCCCGGGGAGGGGGTGCGGCTGGAGGGCGGCGAGCTGATCCGGGCGGCCACCGTTGTCTCCAACGCCGACCCCAAGCGGACCCTGCGCCTGGTCGGCCCGGGCGCGGTCCCTGGCGACTACCAGGCTCGGGTGGACGGCTGGCAGGTCCGCTCCCCGGTGGTGAAGCTGAACGCCGCCCTGCACCGGCTGCCCACCTTCCCGGCCGCCGTCGGGGCCGGGTTCGAGGCCCACCGGGCCATGGTCGATGTGACCCGCGGCCTTGACGCCGCCCAGGAGGCGTTCGCCGACGCCGAGCGGGGCGTCCCCAACATCGGCTTCGCCGAGGTCTACTTCCAGACCGCCTACGACCCGTCGGTCGCCCCCGGCGGCAGGCACCTGGTCAGCGTGTTCGCCCAGTACGCCCCCTACACCCTGGCCGAGGGCAGCTGGGACATCCGCCGGGAGGAGATTGGCCGCCTGATCCTGGCCGCCATGGCCGAGTTCGCGCCCGACCTGCACGACTGCGTCGCCGAGTACGAGGTCCTGGGCCCGCCCGACATCGAGCGGCGGATCGGCCTCACCGGCGGCCACATCTTCCAGGGCGAGACCATGCCCGACCAGATGTGGGAGCACCGCCTCACCCCCCGCACCCCGGTTCCCGGCCTCTACCTGTGCGGCGCCGCCACCCACCCGGCCGGTTCGGTGATCGCCCTCAACGGCCGCAACGCCGCCATGGCCGTCCTGGCCGACACCACCGGGCCCTGACGGTCAGCCCTTCTCGGCGCCGCTGGTGAGGCCTTCCACCAGGAGGCGTTCGGTGGCGAAGAACAGGATGATGATCGGGATGGTGAGGATCACCGAGCCGGCCATGAGGGTCGTCTTGGAGACCTCGATCGACCCGGCGAGCTGGGACAGGCCCAGCGACACCGTCCAGTTCTCGCGGTTCTCGACCAGGAATAGCAGGGCGAACAGGAACTCGTTCCAGGCGATCATGAACACGAACAGGCTGGTCGCCATGATCGCCGGCATGGCCAGGGGCAGCGCGACCTTGCGGATGATGGTCAGGCGGTTGGCGCCGTCGAGGGCGGCCGCCTCCTCCAGGCTCTCGGGCACCGTGTCGAAGTAGTTGCGCAGCATGTGGATGGTCACCGGCACGATCTGGGAGGTGTAGACCAGGATCAGGCCCAACAGCGAGCCCCGCAGGCCGATGCGGGTGAAGAACACGAACAGCGGGATGGCCAGCAGGATCGCCGGGAACAGGTAGACGGCCAGGAACAGGAAATGGACCTGGCGGCGGCCGAAGAACTGCAGCCGGGCGATCGCGTAGGCGCCCAGGATCGACACCAGCAGGGTCACGATCACGCTGACGATCGAGATGATGGCGCTGTTGCGCAGGAAGACCAGGAAGCCCTGGCCGCCGTCCTCGACGCTGCGCAGGACCTCGCCGAAGGCGGCCAGGGAGGCACCACGGGGCGGCCACAGCGCCCCCGGGTCGAGGGCGACGTCCTCGATCGAGCGGAGGGCCAGCTCGACCATGTAGTAGAAGGGGAACAGGGTGGCGATCAGGAAGAAGGCGATCGTTACCCACTTCAGCACCCCGAGGACGCGGGTCTCGACGACCTCGCGGCTGAGGGGCGGGCGGGGACGGGACGGCGTGGCCGCGGGCTTGGGGGCCTGGGGGCGCTCGGCGACCCCGGTGTCGACGTCGGTCCGGCTCATATCGCATCCGCCTCCTCGACCTTGCCGACGAAGAACCGGAAGTAGAGGAACAGCAGCACCGCCAGCAGCAGGGCCAGCACCAGCGAGAGGGCGGCGGCGGCGCCGATGTCGCCGCGGCCGGTGAGGTAGCGGAACACCCGCACCGAGACCACCTCGGTGCCGGCCCCGCCCTGGGTGAGCAGGTAGACGTCGTCGAACTCGTTGAAGGTCCAGATGAAGCGGAGCACCGTCAGTAGGGCGATGACCCCCTGGAGCTGAGGCAGGGTGATGCGCCAGAACCGCTGCAGGGGGGTGGCCCCGTCGACCCGGGCCGCCTCGTCCAGCTCGCCGGGCAGGGCCTGGAGCCGGGCCAGGATGAACAGGAACGAGAACGGGAAGTAGCGCCAGGCCTGGTACAGGATGATCACGATCAGCGCGGTCGGGACCCCAAGGTCGAGGCCGAAGATGCTCAGGGTGCCGGACTCCTGCTCCAGGAACGGGATCCGGTCGTCCCAGCCGAGGAAGTCGGCGCCGATGGCGTTGATGATGCCGAGCTCGGGGTTGAGCATGATCTGCCAGACGAACGTGACCGCGACCACCGGGGCCACGTACGGCAGCAGCATCGACGCCCGGACCAGCGTCCGCCCCTTGAACGGCTTGCGGACGACCAGGGCGGCGACCAGCCCGAGGCCGATCGACAGGACCGTGCCGACGATGCTGTAGATCAGGGTGACCTTGAGGGCGTCCAGGAAGCCCGGCGAGGTCAGCACGGTC
The DNA here is from genome assembly GCA_030146615.1 of Actinomycetes bacterium. Taxonomy (GTDB): domain Bacteria; phylum Actinomycetota; class CALGFH01; order CALGFH01; family CALGFH01; genus CALGFH01. The sequence goes on along the minus strand of JASLBL010000617.1, from coordinate 12,632 downwards.
TGGAAGTTGTCCAGGGTGAACTGGAAGTCGAACAGCCGGGTCCTGAGGTTGCGCAGGCGCAGGCTCTGGAAGGCGATGACGATCGTCCACAGGATCGGCACGACCACCATCACCAGGACCACGACCAGGGTGGGCGACAGCAGCGTCAGCCCGGCCCGGGCCTCCTGCTGGGCCAGCGTCCGACCCCGCCGTCTCGGCTTCCCGTTCTTCGTGGCCGCGCCGCCCCCCGGGCCGCCCGTTGCGGCCGCGTCACCCTCGGTGCGGTCGCCGGGACCTTCCTCGGCCCCGACGACCGGTCCCTCGCGCATGGGCTACCCTCCCCGCCGCGCTACTCGATCGACTGCGCGATCTCCTCGACGTCGGCCTGGGCCTGCTTGGCCGCCGCGTCCGCGCTCAGCTTCCCGGAGATCTCGGAGGCCAGCGCCTTGGGAATGGGCAGCTCGGCCAGCTGGGCGCCGATCAGGCGGCCCTGGCCCTGCTGGAAGCCCCAGCGGTTCATGGTGTCGGTGCTCTTGGTCAGCGCCGTCAGCACCTCCTCCGGGTAGAAGTCGGAGAGCGGCGCCTTGGTGTCGACCCCGGCCTCGAGCTTGCTCCAGGCCTCGATGTACTCCTGGGGGTTGTCCTTGGTGCCGGCGCGGGTCGGGAACTTGCCCTCGGGCGCGAACCCGAGCCACTTCACGTACCCGTCGCTCAGCATGTACTCGACGAACTGCTTGGCCCCGTCGGTGTTGCCGTCCTTGATGATGGAGAAGTTGGTGACCTCGCCGAACTGGGTCGGCTCGCTGCCGCTGGGGCCGGTGATCGCGGTGACCACGCCGCTGTTCTCGGCCAGCCACGCCTTGTCCTCGCGGCACTGGCTGCAGGTCGGCAGGGCGTCGTTGCGCAGTCCGGCCAGCTCGTCCAGCAGGAACGACGACCAGATGATCATGCCGGCCTTGCCGGCGAAGTAGGCGGCCCGGGTGGTGTCGGCGTCCTGGCCGCCCTTGGTCGAGCCGTTGTTGATCAGGTCGCTGTAGAACTGGAAGGTCTGCACGCACGGCGGGGTGGTCAGCTGGAGATTGCCCTGGTCGTCGGTCAGCTGGCAGCCGTTGGCGAGGGCGAAGTACTCGAAGGTCTGCTGGGTGAAGCCGTCGGCGGCCTTGGTCGCGGCGACGATCCCGGCCTGGCCCGACCCGTTGAGCTTGGTCGCCGCGGCCTGGATCTTCTCGAAGGTGTCGGGGGTCTCCAGCCCCTCCTTCTCGAACAGGTCCTTGCGGTAGACGAGCAGCTGGGTCCAGGTGTCGGCAGGGATGCTGACCGGCGTGCCGTCACTCTCGACCAGGGCGAGGGCGCGCTCGGAGAAGGTGTCGCGGCCCAGGCTCTCGATCACCTCGTTGGCCGCGTCGCCGTCGGCCAGGTCGTCGGCGGCCAGGCTGTGGGCGAAGCCGAGCGACAGCGAACCCATCACGTCGGGCAGGGAGCCGGCGGCGCTGGCCGACTGGATCTGGGAGGCCAGCTGGTCCTCGGCGATGGTGACCAGCTTCACCTGGACGCCGCTCTTCTGCTGGAAGTCGTCGACGATCCCCTGGAGGACCTTGACCCGCTCGGCGTTGTCCTCGGCCGACCAGAAGGTGATGGCGTTGTCCCCGCCGTCACCGCTCTCGCCGTCCCCGCCGCCGCCGCAGCCGGCCGCGGCCAGCAGCAGGCAGGCGATCAACAGGGCCATGAGACGTCGGGGCTTCATTGCGCTCCCTCCCAGCTTCGAACCAGCGATCTTCTTCCCACCAACCGGAGCACGAGCCGGGTAGAACGCTCGTTCGGCGAACCGTAACAGGAGGCCTTGACCAGCACAAGGGAGTGTCAGCAGCCGCCGCCCGGGCACGGGCGACGGCGAGGGAGTACGTTGCTGTCGCAACCAGGCCGCCGAGCCATCTCGAGGAGGAGCCCCATGGCGACCAAGCTCTGGCACGTCCCGGTCCGGCTGGCGACCGGCGCCATCATCGTCGACCAGGGCCTGCAGAAGCTGGGAGCCGACGAGGACACGGCCAAGTGGCTCCACGGGCAGGCCGTGCAGGCCTTCCCCCGGTTCGCCGACATGGACCCCAAGGACTTCGTGCAGCTGCTGTCGGCGAGCGAGATCGCCCTCGGGTCGGCCCTGCTGGGCATCGGGTTCATCCCCTCGGGCCTGGCCGGGCTCGGGCTGAGCGCCTTCGGCGGCTCCCTGACCCGGCTCTACCTCACCGCCCCCGGGACCCGCCGCGAGGGCAGCGTCGCCCCCAGCCAGCAGGGCATCGGCCTGGCCAAGGACTCCTGGATGCTGGCCATCGGCGTGGCCCTGGTCCTCGACTCGGTGTTCGGGTCCGGCCGCCGGCGCCGCAAGAACAAGAAGTCCTAGCCGGCACCGGTTCATGCGAGCCCTCCTCCCCCAGGTCCTGGCGGCCGTTCTCGGCCTGGTCGCCGCCGGCCTCGCCTACCGCGAGCTCGCCCTGCGCGCCCGCCGCCGCCCGCCCCCCGACGACCCCGATCCCGGGCCGAGCCCCGACCCCTCGCGGCGCCAATGAGCACCCACCCGCCGGACCGGCCGCCCGCACCCGGGGCCCCGACGCCGTCCCCTGACTGGGACGCCGCCCCCCAGCGGCCGCGAGGCGGGCCGGTGGCCGGGGGGTCGGACGTGTTGCGGGGGATCGGCCTGTTCCTGCGGACGCCCGGGATACGGCTGCTCGGGATCGTGCCCGTGCTGCTGGCCGCCGTGGTGGTGCTGGCCCTGCTCGGCCTGCTGGTGGTCTACCTCGACGAGCTGGCCGACGCCCTGACCCCGTTCGCCGACCGCTGGGACGAGGACACCCGCACCCTGGTCCAGGTCGGCACCGGGCTGGCCCTGCTGCTGGGGTCGACGGCCGTGCTGGTGGTGTCGTTCACGGTCATCGCCCAGATCATCGGCCAGCCGTTCTACGAGCGGATCTCGGACCGGATCGAGCACCAGCTGGGGGCGCAGCGCGGCCCCGCGGGCCAGGACGCCCCCTGGTGGCGGACCTTCCCCAGGGCCTCGCTGGAGTCGGCCCTGCTGCTGGCCATGACCCTGGCCTGCACGGCCCCGCTGTTCGTGCTCGGGCTGTTCCCGGTGTTCGGCCAGACCGTCGTCCCGGTCCTCCAGGCCCTGGTGGTCGGGTTCTTCCTGGCCGTGGAGCTGCTGGCCATCCCGCTGGAGCGGCGGGGGCTGCACCTGGCCGGGCGGCTGCGGTTCGTGTGGCGACACCGGGCCCAGACCCTCGGGTTCGGGATCACGGCGTTCCTGCTGTTCCTGGTCCCGCTGATGAACGTGCTCGCCATGCCCGGCGCGGTCGTCGGGGCGACCCTGCTGGTGCGGCGGCTCAGCGGCGACCCGGCCGGGCCGCCCGGACCACGGTGAGCCGCGAGGCCCGGAAGATCCGGCGGCGGCCGCTGACCACGTTGGTCAGGTCGTAGGCGGGGTCGTCGGGCCCGGAGTTGGCCACCTCGCCGGTCACCCGCCAGACGCCCCGCTCCCCCTGGCCCGGCTTGCGGACCTTCACCTCGCTCCCGGTCTCGATGTCCTGCATTCCAGGGATCTGGACCTCCACGCCAGCCTCCTTCAGCGGCGGATTCGAACTCATGTTCGAGTGTACCCCAGGCATGGGTCAGGCATCGAGCGGCCCGGCGACCGGCCGACCGGCATCAGAAGTCGAGGTCGAGGCCGCCGCCACCACCACCGCCGCCGCTGTGCTTGTGGGGGGCGACCCCCTGGCCCTCGCTGGCCTGGACGACCACGAACCCCGACCCGGTGAAGGCCAGCTGGACGGCCTCGCCGCTGCCCCGGCCGACCAGGGCGCCGAGCTTCATGGTCCGGTGGATGCTGGTCTGGAGGCCGGCGCTCCAGGCGATGGCGGCCTGGGCGTCGACGTAGGTCGGGGCGTCGGTCTGGAGCACCACCGGAGTCCCGTGGGCGGTGACGGCCACCCAGCCGGTCCCCTGGAGGATGGTGTTGAACAGCCCGCCGGCGAACATCGAGGCCCCCTCGATCCGGCGGATGTCCCAGGTCAGGGTCGGCTCGAAGGCCAGGATGCTGTGCCCGTTGACGCTGAGGGCGTCGCCCTCCTCCAGCCGCAGCAGGTGCACCTCGGCGGCGAAGTTGGCAAAGAACACGTCGGCCTTGCCGCGGCAGCGCATCAGGGGCACGCCCTCGCCGGTGACGGCCTTCTTGAGCATGCGGCCGATGCCGCCCGAGCCCTGGTACTCGAAGTCGACCTGGCCCTGGTAGGCGACCATCGTGCCCTGGCGGGCCATCACCTCCCCGTCGAGGGCGACCCGGAGCATGCGCGAGTTCTGGAGGGCGAAGGTCTCACCCGAGGCGGCCTCGAGGTTGCTGCCGAACAGGTCGCTGCGCACCCGCACCATCTCCTCGCTCGCGAACGGACCGGGCACTCGTACCCGAAGCGGGCGGCGATGTCCAGCACCCTCGGCACCTGCTCGGCGCCGTTGCGCACCCGCCGCCGGGCACCTAGATTCGGGGCTATGACCGCCGAGCCGGGCCCTGAGCCGACCTTTGACCTCGACCACTACCTGAGCCTTCCAAGGGTGGCCGGCCTGGCCCTGGCCCCCGACGGCGGCCGCCTGGTCACCTCGGTGGCCACCCCGGCCCCGGACGGCAAGAAGTTCCGCAGCGCCCTCTGGGAGCTCGACCCGGCCGGCCGGGCGGCCCCCAGGCGGCTCACCCGCTCGGCCCCGGGCGAGGCCAACGCCGCCTTCCTGCCCGACGGGTCGCTGCTGTTCACCTCGACCCGCGAGGACGCCGAGGCCGCCCCCGACGACAAGCTCGAGGGCGAGGTCGCCCGGCTGTGGCTGCTGCCCGCCGGCGGCGGCGAGGCCCGCCCGGTGGCCGCCACCCCGGCCGGGATCGACCTGCTGCGGGTGGCCCGCGACGCCGGCACGGTGGTGTACCGCAGCGACGTCCACCCCGGGGCCGACGACCTGGAGGCCGACCAGCGACGCGACAAGGCCCGCGACGACGCCGGGGTCAGCGCGCTGCTGTTCGAGACCTACCCCATCCGCTACTGGGATCACTACCTGGGGCCGAGGGAGCCGCGGCTGTTCGCGGCCGCCCCGCCCCCCGACGGTGAGGAGCGGATGACCCCGGGTCGGCCGCTGACCCCGGCCCCCGGCCGGTCCCTTGACGAGGTCGACGTGGCCGTCACCCCCGACGGCGGGACGGTGGTCTGCGGCTGGGACACCGGCGAGGTCACCAACCCCCGGTCGCTGCTGGTGGTGATCGACGTGGCCAGCGGCGAGCGGCGGGTCCTGCTGGACGACCCGGCGTCCTCGGTCGGCCGGGTCGCCTGCTCCCCCGACGGCCGCCTGGTGGTGTGCGAGCGGATCTGGCACGGCGACCCCGACCACGCCCTCGACGTCGGCCTGTGGCTGGTCGACCTGGCCAGCGGCGAGGGCCGCGACCTGGCCGCCGGGCTGGAGCTGTGGCCGCTGGAGCCGGTCTGGGCGGCCGACAGCCGGGCCGTGTTCTTCGTCGCCGACGAGAACGGCCGCACCCCGGTGTTCCGGGTCGAGGTCGGCGGCGACGCCGACGGGCAGGTGACCCGGCTCAGCGCCGACGGCGCCTTCTCCGACCTGTGCCCGGACCCGGGCGGGCGGCGGCTGTACGCCCTGCGGGCCACCATGGCCTCCCCCGCCGAGGCGGTCGCCCTTGATCCGGCCGCGGCCGACCAGCGGCCGGAGCCGCTGCCGACTCCCGGGCTGCCCCGGGCCGTGCCCGGCTCCCTGACCGAGGTCGAGACCCGAGCCGGCGACGGCACCCGGCTGCGGGGCTGGCTGGTCCTGCCCGCCGGCGCCTCCGAGGCCCGCCCGGCCCCGCTGGTGGCGTTCATCCACGGCGGGCCGCTGTCGTCCTGGTCGGGGTGGAGCTGGCGCTGGAACCCCTGGCTGCTGGCCGCCCGCGGGTATGCCGTGCTGCTCGGCGACCCCGCCCTGTCCACCGGCTACGGGCGGTCGTTCGTGGAGCGGGGCCGGGGCCGCTGGGGGGCCGAGCCCTTCACCGACCTGATGGCCCTGGTCGACGCGGCCGTGGCCCGCCCCGACGTCGACCAGGACCGGACGGCGGCCATGGGCGGGTCCTTCGGCGGCTACATGGCCAACTGGGTCGCCGGCCAGACCGACCGCTTCCGCTGCATCGTCACCCACGCCAGCATCTGGTCGCTGGAGCAGTTCCACGGCACCACCGACCACGCCGCCTGGTGGGAGCGGGAGTTCGGCGCGCCCGAGGCGATGCCCGAGCGCTACCGGGACCACTCCCCCGACCGCAACCTGGGCCGGATCCGCACCCCCATGCTGGTCATCCACGGCGAGCGCGACCACCGGGTGCCGATCGGGGAGGCCCTTCGGCTCTGGACCGACCTGACCCGCTCGGGGGTCGAGGCCAAGTTCCTCTACTTCCCCGAGGAGAACCACTGGATCCTGACCCCGCCCCACGTCCGGGTCTGGTACGAGACGGTGCTCGCCTTCCTCGACCAGCACGTCCTCGGCAAGGACTGGGCCCGTCCGGAGCTGCTCTAGCCGCCAGGAGGCCGCGTGCTCGACCCGTCCAAGGAAGCCCACGCCCACGCCGACCGGCGCCTGCGCTCCGAGCAGGTGGCCTGGCTGACCACCGTCCGGGCCGACGGGCAGGCCCAGAGCACCCCGGTGTGGTTCCTGTGGGACGGCGACACATTTCTGCTCTACAGCCAGCCGGACGCTCAGAAGGTCCGTAACGTCACCGCCAACCCCAAGGTCTCGCTGCACCTCAGTGACGACGGGGCCGGCGACGACGTGGTCAGCTTCGAGGGCGCGGCCGCCGTCGAGCCCGACACCCCGCGGGCCGACCGGGTCGAGGCCTACCTGAGCAAGTACCGGGCCGCGATCGAGGACCTGGGATACGAGCCGGGGCCGTTCGCCCGGACCTACTCGACGGCCATCCGGATCCGCCCGACCCGGGCCCGGGTCTGGTAGGCCGGTGGCCCTGCTACCCGAGATCCGGGCCCTGCTCGACCAGATGGACGCGGCCGGGCGGCCGCCGCTGCACCACCAGTCGGTCGACCAGGCCCGGGCGTTCCACATCCAGGACGCCCCGGCCCTGAACGGGCCGGCGGCGCCGGTGGCCTCGGTCCAGGACCGGGTCGTGCCCGGCCCGGCCGGAGAGCTGCCGGTGCGGGTCTACACCCCCGAGGGCGAGCCGCCGTTCCCGATCGTGGTCTTCTTCCACGGCGGCGGCTGGGTGGTCGGGACCCTGGACACCTACGACCCGCTGTGCCGGGCCCTGGCCGCGGCCGTGCCCGCGGTGGTGGTGTCGGTCGACTACCGGCTGGCCCCCGAGCACCGCTGGCCGGCCGCGGTCGAGGACGCCTATGCGGCCACCCTGTGGGCGTCGCGGAACGCGGCCGGGCTGGACGGCGCCCAGCACCGGCTGGCCGTGGCCGGCGACAGCGCCGGCGGCAACCTGGCCGCGGTGGTCGCCCTCGGCGCCCGCGACCGGGGCGGGCCACAGGTCGCGTTCCAGCTGCTCGTCTACCCGGTGCTGGACGCGGCCGCCGACACCGCCTCCTACCGCGAGCACGCCGAGGGCTTCCACCTGACCGCGGCCGGGATGCGCTGGTACTGGGACCACTACCTGGGGCCGGCCGACGGCGCGGCCCCCGACGCCTCCCCCCTGCGGGCCGCCTTCCTCGGCGGGCTGCCGCCGGCCCTGGTCATCGGGGCCGAGCACGACATCCTCCGCGACGAGGGCGAGGCCTATGCGGCCCGCCTCCGCGACGCCGGGGTCGCGGCCGCGGCCAGCCGCTACCCGGGCGTGGTCCACGGGTTCTTCCGCTGGCGGTCTGTGACCCCGGTCGCCGACGCCGCCCTCCAGGAGGCGGCGACGGCGCTGCGGTCGGCCCTGGCCGGTCCCTAGCCCGGGATCTCGATCTTGTCCAGACCCTTCTCGGCCGCCGGGAACTTGGGGTTCATGGCCTCCAGGGTGTCGGCGATGGTCCGGGCCACGACCAGGTTGCGGTACCACTTCTTGTTGGCCGGGACCACGTACCAGGGCGCGTAGTCGGTCGAGCACTGGTTGACCGCGTCCTCGAACGCCGCCTGGTAGTCGTCCCAGTAGGCGCGCTCCTTGAGGTCGTTGGAGGAGAACTTCCAGCGCTTGTCCGGGTCGGCCAGGCGGCTCTCCAGGCGCCGCTTCTGCTCGTCCTTGGAGATGTGGAGGAAGAACTTGAGCACCGTCACCCCGTCGGTGGTGAGTGCGTACTCGAACTGGTTGATGGCCTCGTACCGGGGCCGCCAGACCGGCTCGGGGACCAGGTCCTTGACCCGGACGATGAGCACGTCCTCGTAGTGGGAGCGGTTGAAGATGTGGATCATGCCCTTGGGCGGGGCCTTCTGGTGGTAGCGCCAGAGGAAGTCGTGAGCCGCCTCCTCGTTGGATGGCGCCTTGAACGACCACACCTGGCAGCCCTGGGGGTTGACGCCTTGGAAGACGCCCTTGATGGTGCCGTCCTTGCCGCCGGTGTCCATCGCCTGGAGGACGATCAGCAGGCTGCGCTTCTGCTCGCCGTACAGCCGGGCCTGGAGGTCGGTGATGCGGTCGCGGTGGTGCTTGAGCTCGTCGGCGACGTCCTTCTTGCGCTGGTAGTGCTCGGACTGGTCGGGGTCGACGTCGGCCAGACGTATGGGCGTCCCCGGCTCGACCCGGTACCGGGGGTAGTCGGGCGCGGGCGGCGGATCGGGGACGACCGACCGCTCGGGACGGGTGACGTCACGGGCCCTGTCGAGCACGTCGCTGGTCGCGGCGGCCCCGGCCGGTCGCCGCCGGCTGGTCCGCGCCTTGCCGTCGTCGCGGGCGGCGGTGCTCCGGCTCGTCCGCCCGGTCGTGCCGCCGCGCCCCGTCGTTCCCCGGCCGCCGCCCCTGGTCCGCTCTGCCATTGGTGGCCCCCTTCGTTCACATGGGTGACCACCGACCACTACCCACCGAACCGGGGCTGGAACGCCCGGCCCGGCCCGCTCACGATGTCGGCTTGTCGGGCGGGCCCTCGTCGGCCGGGTCGGAGGCGGACTGGTCGGGCTCGGACGGCGGGTGCCAGCGGGCGACCAGGGAGCGGGCCGCCCTGGCCTCGTCCAGCCGCCCCACCGGGGCGGTCACCGGGGCCTGGTGCAGCTGGTGGGGGTCGGCCTCGGCCTGGGCGGCGATCTCCAGCATGGCGTCGGCGAAGCTGTCCAGGGTCTCGAGGCTCTCGGTCTCGGTCGGCTCGACCATCAGGGCCTCCTCGACGATCAGCGGGAAGTAGACCGTCGGGGGGTGGAACCCGCGGTCGATCAGCCCCTTGGCGATGTCGAGGCCGCGCGCCCCCTGGCCCTTCTGCTCGCGGGCCGAGAGCACGAACTCGTGCATCACCGGCCGCGACGGGTAGCCCAGCTGGTAGGCCGCCGACAGCCGCTCGAGCAGGTAGTTGGCGTTGAGCACGGCCCGCTCGGCCACCCCTCGGAGGCCCTCGCCGCCGTTGGCCAGCAGGTAGGCGAAGGCCCTGACGAGGATGCCGAAGTTGCCGTTCCAGCCGTGGACCCGCCCGATGGAGCGGGGCCGGTCGGTGTCCCACCGGTAGCCGTCCGCTCCCTTGACCACCACTGGGGCGGGCAGGAAGTCGGCCAGGTGCTCGGCCACCACCAGGGGCCCGGCCCCGGGCCCGCCGCCGCCGTGCGGGGTGGCGAACGTCTTGTGGAGGTTGAGGTGGACGACGTCGAAGCCCATGTCGCCCGGCCGGGCCTTGCCGAGGATGGCGTTGAAGTTGGCCCCGTCGTAGTAGAGCTGGCCCCCGACCCCGTGGACGAGCTCGGCGACCCGGGCGATGTTGCGCTCGAACAGGCCGAGGGTGTTGGGGTTGGTGATCATGAACGCGGCCACGTCGGTGTCCAGCACCTTCTCGAGCGCGGCCAGGTCGACCAGGCCCTCGGGGCTGCTGGCCACGGTGGTGGCCTCGAACCCGGCCAGGCGGACCGAGGCCGGGTTGGTGCCGTGGGCGGCGTCGGGGATGACCACCCGCCGCCGGGGGTCGTTGCGGGCCTCGTGGTGGGCCCGGATGATCAGCAGCCCGGTCAGCTCGCCGTGGGCGCCGGCGGCCGGCTGGAAGGTGGCCGCGGCCAGCCCGGTCAGCTCGCACAGGGCGTGCTCCAGGCGGGCCAGCAGCTCCAGCGCCCCCTGGACCTGCTCGGCCGGCTGGGCCGGGTGGAGCCGCGCGAACCCGGGGAGGGCGGCCGCCGTCTCGGCGACCTTGGGGTTGTACTTCATGGTGCAGGACCCGAGCGGGTAGAACCCGAGGTCGACGGCGTAGTTGCGGTGGGCCAGCCGGGTGTAGTGGCGCACCAGGTCGCGCTCGGACACCTCGGGCAGCCGCACCGCCTGGGTCCGCCGGAACCCGGCCGGCAGCGCCTGGTCCAGGTCGACCTCGGGCAGTCCCCCACCGTCGGGGAAGCTGGAGGCCCGCCGCCCCGGCGACGACCGCTCGAAGATGAGCCGTTCCGCCTCCCCCTCCAGCCCCCCGGCCGCCCACGGGACGGCCTCGAAGGCCCGGGGGCGGGAGGGGGCGGTGGGGGTCGAGCCCGCCTGCGAGCCGGTGCCGGGAGCGCTGGTCCGGGCCGGGGTGGGCGCCGTGCCGGCGCCGCTCGTCGCGCGGCCGCCGTTGCCGTTGGTCGCGTCGGTCATCGGGCCACCCCCTCGCCGTCGCGCTGCTGATCGGCGCCGGCACGCTGCCCCCCGCCCGCCCCGCCGTTCCCCCCGGCGGCGCCGAGGTCGGCCAGGACGGTGGCCATGGCGTCGGCCAGGCGGTCGATGTCCTCCTTGGTCCGGCGCTCGGTCACCGCGACCAGGAGGCCGTCCTCGAGGCAGGGGGCCAGGCCGGCCAGGGGCAGGCCGGCGAGCAGGCCGTGGTCGACCAGGCGGCGGCTGACCTCGGCCGGGTCGGCCGGCAGCCGGACGACCAGCTCCTTGACGAACGGCTGGTCCGGGAACGCCAGGCGGACCCCGGGGATCTCGGTCAGCCGGGTGGCCGCGTAGCGGGCCGCCCGCAGGCTCAGCCGCCCCAGCTCCTCCAGGCCCTGCGGCCCCAGCCAGGTCAGGTACACGGCGGCCGCGATCGCGTTCAGGGTCTGGTTGGTGCAGATGTTGCTGGTCGCCTTCTCCCGCCGGATGTGCTGCTCGCGGGCCTGGAGGGTGAGCACGAAGGCCCGCCGCCCGGCGGTGTCCAGCGTCTCGCCGACCAGCCGCCCGGGCAGCCGCCGGACGTCCTCGGCCCGGCAGGCCAGGAACCCGAACGCCGGGCCGCCGAAGTTGGGGTGGTTGCCCAGCCCCTGGCCCTCCCCGACCACGACGTCGGCCCCGAGCCGACCCGGCGGCTCCAGCACCCCGGCGGTCAGCGGGTCGAAGGTGACCAGCATCCTGGCCCCGACCCCGTGGGCCAGCTCGGCGGCCGCGGCCACGTCCTCGACGACCCCGAAGAAGTTGGGCTGGGCGAGCAGCACCGCCGCCGTCTGGTTGCTGGCCTTGCCGCGCACCTCCTCCAGGTCGGTCTGGCCGTCGAGGGCGCCGACCTCGACCAACTTGATGTCCAGGCCCTGGCTGTAGGTGTCCAGCAGCTCCCGGACCCGCGGGGCCACGGCCGCGCTCACCAGCAGCTCGCTGCGCCGGGTGGCGGCCACGGCCAGGGTGGCGGCCTCGGCCACCGCCGACGCGCCGTCGTACAGCGAGGCGTTGGAGATCTCCAGGCCGGTGAGCTCGCTGATCAGCGTCTGGTACTCGAACAGGGCCTGGAGCACGCCCTGGCTCATCTCCGGCTGGTAGGGGGTGTAGGAGGTGGCGAACTCGCCCCGGCCGGCCAGGTACCAGACCGAGGCCGGGACGTAGTGGTCGTAGACGCCGGCGCCGAGGAAGCAGGTCAGCTCGTCCAGGTGCCGGTTGCGGGCGGCCAGCCGCCCCAGCTCGGCCGCCACCTCCTGCTCGGCGTGGGGCCGGGGCAGGTCGAGGTCGGCCGGGGCCCGCAGGTCGGAGGGGATGGGCTGGAACAGCTGGTCGACGTCGTCGAGGCCGAGGGTGGCCAGCATCCGGTCGACGTCCTCGCTCGTGTGGGGCTGGTAGCTCAACGCTCCTCCTGACGCGCCCCACCCGGCGCCCCGGCGGTTCCCCGGCGCCTCCCCCCGGTGGGATCGACATAGAGACTTATCTACTTAGAGACTTCTCGATGTGTCTATCTAGCTCCGCCCAGCAACCCGGCCAGGGCGCGGCGATTGAACCACCGCCTTCCAGACCCCCGCAACGCCCCACCTGGGGAACGGGCGATGGTCAGCCGGCCTGCCGGGCGGCGGCGGGGCCGCGGCGCTGGGCGATCTCGGCCGGCAGGAGCACCTGGGCCAGCCGTACCAGCTCGGGGTCCGCGGGCAGTGGCGGAACCGGCTGCGGTGGGTCGGGCACCACCCGCGGCCGCCCCGCCGCCGTCGCCCGCTCCACCGCCCCACCGCCACGCCGCTGGGCCCGCTCCGCGCTCTCCCGCATGCGCTCGAGCGTCTCGTTGGCCTCGCGCCCCCGGCTCCCGGCCGGCCCCGGCGCCTCCCGCGGCCGG
>JASLBL010000615.1 GCA_030146615.1 Actinomycetes bacterium | reverse complement strand
CGATGCAGGCCCGGTCCTCCTCCAGCAGCGGCCCGACCAGGGCCCCGAGCAGTGCCGGGGCCTCCGTCCCGGCCGCGGCCGGCCCGCCCAGGTGGTGGGCGTGCTCGACGACCAGCGAGGCCGGGGCCGGCGCGGCCGAGGCCACGGCCCCGGCCAGCCGAGCGAACCGGGCCGGCCAGCCGCCCGGACCCGCCGGGGCGCCGTCCGGCCCGGCCACCAGGTCCCAGCCGAAGCCCGGGTGGTGGCGCTGGACGGCCGCGACCAGCGAGCGCAGGAAGGTCCCGGGGTCGCGGTCCTCGGGGCCGAGCCGGACCCAGATCACCGGCCGCCCCTGCCGCTGGAGGGCCTCGAACAGCCCCTCGCTCAGCAGGTACCCGGGTGGGGCCACGAACGAGGTCAGGCCGCCGAGCGCGGCCCGGTCGAAGGTCCAGTGCCGCGCCGCCGGAACGGGCGCGACCGGAGCAGCTGACTTGGCGATGAACGGCATCTTCCCCCCAGCCGTCGCACCTCGGTCTGGTCATTGTTCCCTACCAGGCCAAGCAGGGCCGGTGTCGTCGGTCACCGAGTCGCGGTGCCGTCGGTCACCGGGCCGGCCGGCTCCGCCCGCCCGGCGGCCGCCGTGGCCGGCCGTGGCCGGCTGGGGCCTGTGGGGCTGGACAGCCTGGCCTTCCTGGCAGCGCTCTGGCTGACGCAGCGCATCCACCGGGCCGGCCGGCCCGACCTGGCTCCGCTGACCGCGGCCGACACGCTGCCGCTGGTGCTGGCCTGGATCGCCGCCCTGGTGACCCACGGGGCGATCCTGGTCGCGGCCGGGTCGCTGGTGCTGCGGTTCCGCCGCGCCCAGCTGCGCGAGCGGCTCCAGCTGCGCTGGGGGCTCCAGCCTGGCCGTGGCCGGGCCACCCTGGCCGTGGCGGCCGTCTTCCAGCCGGCCCGCCGCCGCATCCAGCAGGCCGTGGACCGGCGCTGCAACCGCCACCGCTACGACGCCGCCCGCCGGCCAGCACCTGCCTGCGGGTCAGGGTCGGGGCCATCGGCGAAGCCTCCCACAGCCGGCGTCGGGCCGCGGGCCGGCTACCAGGAGACGAGCTTCCAGATCTCCGGTTCCAGGGTGCCGGGCTCGCCGACCTCGGCGAAGATCGCCACCGCCTGCTTGAGGTGGTCCATGGCCTCGGCGTGGTGGCCGGCCAGGTGGAGCAGGTCGGCCAGGTTGTTGTGGAGGGCGGCCTCGCGGTGGCGGTCGCCCTGGCGGGCGCAGAGCTCCAGGGCGGTGCGGGTGTGGGCCACGGCCAGGTCGACCTCGCCGGTGGCCCGGTGGGCCAGGGCGAGGTTGTTGAGGGCGGCGACCCGGGCGCTGGGGTCGGGGAGGGCCTCGGCCATGGCCAGGCTCTGCTCCAGGTGGCGGCGGGCGGTGTCGTGGTCGCCGCGGGCGGCGCTGAGCATGCCCAGCATGCCGTGCGCCCTGGCCAGGGCGTCGGGGTCGCCGGCCTCGGCGGCCAGCTCGAGGGCGTCGTTGGCCAGCTGGTCGGCGGCGTCGTGGCGGCCCTGGCGGTGGGCGGCCAGGCTGCGGTCGGCGGCCAGGCCGGCCCGGCGGGCCTCGGCGCCGGCGCTGCCCAGGGCGGCCACGGCCGCGGTCAGGTGCCGCTCGGCCGCGTCCCAGTCGCCCCGGCGCAGGCAGACCGCGCCCAGCTTCTGCTCGACGACCCAGCGGTCGCCGTCCCCGGCGGCGCCGGCGGCCTCGGTGTAGGCGACCAGGGCGGCGTCGTAGTTGCCGAGCAGGGTCTCCAGGTCGCCGATGGCGGCGTGCAGGCCGGCCGGGTCGGGATCGCCGAGGCCGACCGCGGCCCGGTAGTGGCCGAGGGCCTCGCGGTTGGCGAACACCGCCCGGGCCTGGTCACCGGCCAGCCGGTGCCAGCCGGCGGCCTCGGCGGTGGCGCCCCCCAGCTCCAGGTGCCTGGCGATCGAGGCCGCCGGCGGCTCCTGGGGGCGGCGGCCGCGGGCGGCCGCGGCCAGAGCCTCCCCCACCCGGCGGTGCAGCAGCCGCCGCCGGGCCAGGCTGGTCTGCTCGTAGACGAGGTCGCGGACCAGCCCGTGGCCGAAGTCGTAGACGTCGCCGGCGACCTCGTGGACCAGGCCCCGGGCGGCCAGCTCCTCGAGGGCGGCCACCGCCTCCTCGTCGCTGCGGCCGCTGGCCGCCCGGGCGGTGTCGACGTCGAAGGAGCGGCCGAGCACGGCCGCGGTCGCCAGGACCTGCCGGGCCGCGTCGCCGACCCCCTGGACCCGGGCCGCCAGCAGGTCGCGGGCCCCGCCCGGGAGCAGCGCCGGCAGCTCGCCGTCCTCCCCCACCGCGGCCAGGTACTCCAGCACCAGGAAGGGCAGGCCCTCGGTCCGCTCATACAGCAGCCCGGCCGCCCCGGCCCGGGCCGGGGCCACGGCGCTGACCAGGTCGGTCACCCCGGCGGCGTCCAGCCGCGGCAGGGCCAGCACGTCGCCCCGGCCGGCCCGCCGGGCCTCGGCGGCCAGCCGCCGCAGGCGGGCGTCGGCCGGGACCTGCTCGGACCGCCAGCAGGCGACCATCAGCAGGGGCCGGCCCTCGAGCCGATGGACCAGGTAGGCGAGCACGTCCAGGGAGGCCTCGTCGGCCCACTGGAGGTCGTCGAGGACCAGCACCCCCGGGACTGGTTCGCCGGTGGCGGCCAGCAGGACCTGGCTGACCCCCTCGAAGAACTGGCGGCCGGCGGCCGGGCCGTCCAGCGGCCCCGGCTCGGGGAGCCCCGGAGGGGCCTCGGCAAGCTCGGGCAGCAGCCGCCTGGCCTCGGCCAGCCAGTGCCGCGGGACCCGGTCCAGGGACGGGCCGGCGGCCAGCACGCCCCGCAGCCCCTCGATGAACGGCCCGTAGGCGACCCCGGCCTCCTCCTCGTAGCAGCGGCCGCGGACCACCGAGGCGCCAAGCGACCGGACGTGCCCGGCCAGCTCGTCGGCCAGCCGGGTCTTGCCGATGCCGGCCTCGCCCTCGACCACCACCAGCCGCCCATCCGGCCCGACGGCGGCGTAGGCCTCCAGGAGGGCCGCCCACTCCCGATCCCGCCCGACCAGCGGCACCACCGCCGCCGGGGGGGTGTGGACAGCCGGAGGACTCCCCGCGGTCCGTGCGCTACGCTCCCCCACCGGGGGACTCGGTACCGGCGCCCCCGAGGCCGGCATGGGCGGCACCGGGTCCGGGGGCGGGGGGAGGCGGTTGGCCTGGATGGCCTCGTGGACGGCGACCGTCTCCTCCAGCGGCTCGACCCCGAGCTCGTCCTCCAGGACCCGCTGGCAGGCCTGGAACTGGCGCAGGGCGGCCCCGCGGCGGCCGCTCCAGGTGTAGATCCGCATCAGCTGGCGGTGGGCCGGCTCGTGCAGCGGGTCCAGGGCCAGCCAGCGGCGGGCGGCGTCGACCGCGTCCTCCCAGTGGTGCTGGCCGATCTGGGCCATGGCCAGGCGCTCCAGCGTCCCCGCGAGCTCGCGCCGCAGCCGCTCGGCCTGGAAGTACTGCCAGTCGTCGAAGCTGGTGCTGTCGCGCAGGCCGAACCCGGCCAGGAAGTCGCCCCGGTGCAGCCCGGCCGCCGCGGCCAGGGGGGCGACACAGGCCGGGCAGGCCTCCTCGGGCGGGTGGCCGTGTTCGCGCCGGCCGGCCAGCAGGGCCTCGAACTCGGCCACGTCAAGCCAGAAGCTGGTCCGGGCGAACCCGACGGTGGTCCGGTCGGCCGCCAGCCACCCCGGCCCGACGGCCTTGTTCAAGGTCGAGAGGGTGCGCCGCAGCGCCCCCCGGGCGTGGTCGGTGTCGTAGTCGGGCCACAGCAGCCCGGCCACGGCGTCGCGGCCGTGCCGCTCGGGCTGCATGGCCAGATACGCCAGCAGCGCGATCGCCTTGCGGGTGTCGACCTCGATTGGCGCCCCGTCCCGCTCCACCCGCGGCGGCCCCAGCAGCGCGATCCGCAGCTCCGCCATGCACCCCCCTCCTCGCCGCCACTCTACGCGGTCACTATTGACGTACCAAGCACCGGGCCGGCCAAGAAATCCGGGTCGTGACGGAGTCCGTAACGATGCCGGAGCGGTGGGACGGTACAACCGCTCCCAAGGAGGTGCCATGACCACGATCCCGAGCAACCTGCGGCGGGTCCTGCGGCGCGAGCCGCGGGTCCGGCCATCGACCGAGCCCGTGGCCGCGCCGCCCGAGCGGGTCGAGGCGCCGCCGGTCGAGATCGCGCCCAACGACCCGCTGGTGGCCTACTTCTCAGGGGCGACCGGGGCGGTCGACATCGGCGCGCTGCAGCTGGACTCCCCGGCCCTGGAGGGCCTGCGCGAGGCCGGCATCAAGCTGGTCGTCCCCCTGGTCAGCCAGGGCGAGCTGATCGGCCTGCTCAACCTGGGCCCACGGCGCAGCGAGCAGGAGTACTCAGCCGACGACCGCAAGCTGCTCAACGACCTGGCCGGCCACGCCGCCCCGGCGGTGCGGGTCGCCCAGCTGGTCCGCGAGCAGGAGGCCGAGGTCCGCCAGCGTGAGCGGATCGAGCAGGAGCTGCGGGTCGCCCAGCTGATCCAGCAGCAGTTCCTGCCCGAGGAGCTGCCCAACCTGCCCGGCTGGCAGTTCGCGGCCTTCTACGGCCCGGCCCGCGAGGTCGGCGGGGACTTCTACGACTTCATCAAGCTGCCCGAGGGCCAGGTCGGGATCGTGGTCGGCGACGTGACCGACAAGGGCGTCCCGGCGGCGCTGGTCATGGCCACCACCCACTCGATCCTGCGGGCCGAGGCCCCCCGGCTGGTCGCCCCCAGCGAGGTCCTCACCAGGGTCAACAACCTGCTGGTGGACGAGATGCCGGCGCACATGTTCGTGACCTGCCTGTACGCGGTCCTGAACCCCGAGACCGGGCAGCTGCGCTACGCCAACGCCGGCCACAACGTCCCCTACGTCAGCACCGAGGGCGGGGTGACCGAGCTGCGGGCCACCGGCATGCCACTGGGGCTGCTGCCCGAGATGGAGTACGAGGAGAAGGAGGCCACCCTCGCCCCCGGCGACACGGTCCTGCTCCACTCCGACGGGCTGGCCGAGGCCCACAACAGCGAGCGGGAGATGTTCGGCTTCCCCCGGGTCGCCGCCCTGACCGGCGAGGCCTCCGACGGCGAGGTCCTGATCGACCGGCTGCTCAAGGAGCTCCAGGACTTTGTCGGCCCCGACCTCGAGCAGGAGGACGACATCACCCTGGTCACCCTCGGCCGGCGGGCCGCCGGCGGCGGCCCGGCCGCCCCCGGGGCCCCCGATCGCGCGGGCGCCGAGCGGCAGCTGGCCGCCTTCGAGGTGGCCAGCGAGCCCGGCAACGAGCGCCTGGCCATCGACCAGGTGGCCGAGGCGGTGGCCGGGCTGGGGCTGGACGGCCCTCGCCTGGAGCGGCTCAAGACCGCCGTCGGCGAGGCGACCATGAACGCCATCGAGCACGGCAACGGCAACCGGCCCGAGCTGCCGGTCGGGGTCAGCGTGGTCGCCGACGACACCGACGTGAAGGTGCGGATCACCGACCAGGGCGGCGAGCGTGCCCTCCCCGAGGTCGAGACGCCCGATCTGGAGGCCAAGCTGGCCGGCCTCCAGACCCCCCGGGGCTGGGGCCTGTTCCTCATCCAGAACATGGTCGACGCCCTGGAGACCGCCGTCGACGAGCAGCACCACACCATCGAGCTGACCATGCACCTCAAGGAGGCACCAGATGCCCGGAACTGAGTTCGGGGCCGAGGTCCGATCCCATGACAGCACCGGGGTGATCGACCTGCGCGGCGAGATCAACCTGGGTGCCGACCAGGCCCTGCTCGCCGCCTACGACCAGGCGGTCCAGGACAACCCGGCCACGGTCGTGCTCAACTTCGCCGCGGTCGACTACATCAACTCGACCGGGATCGCCCTGATCGTCGGGCTGCTGGCCCGGGCCCGCAAGGAGCACCGCACGGTGCGCGCCTTCGGGCTCAGCGAGCACTACCGCCAGATCTTCGCCATCACCCGCCTGAGCGACTTCATGGGCATCTACGCCGACGAGGACAGCGCGGTCACCGCCACTGTCTCCACCTGAACCCGCCGGTCCAGCAAAGGGAGGGCCAAGCAATGACCGAGGGCAGCCTCATCACCGATGTCCGCGAGCTGTCGAGCCGGGCCAGCGTCATCGACTTCAAGGGCGACGTGACCGCGTCGGCCGAGAAGGCCCTGGCCGACGCCTACACGAGGGCGAGCGGCAAGTTCACCCGCACGATCGTCCTCAACTTCAGCGGTCTCGAGTACATGAACAGTGGCGGCATCGGGATGCTGGTGACGCTGCTGGTCCGGGCGAACCGCCAGCGCCAGCGGCTCGTCGCCTTCGGGCTGAACGAGCACTACCGCCAGATCTTCGAGCTGACCCGCCTGGACGAGGCGATCGGCATCTTCGACAGCGAGGCCGAGGCGTTCGCCGAGGCCGACGCGCCCTGACACCGAGGAGCGCACGATGGACAGCCAGCCGCGGGACGCGGCCTACTGGGCCAAGAACGTCACCACCCTGAAGCTGGACGAGGTCCCGGCCGAGGCGGTCAACCTCAACGTCACCGGCCGGCGGGTGGTCGGCCCGGTCCAGGGCTTCGGCAAGATGTGGCAGAAGACCATGCGGGTCGAGCTGCGCGGCGCCGACGTCTCCCCGGCCGAGGTCATCAAGACCTGGAAGGCCGAGTTCCAGCGGTTCTGGCCGGAGCGCAACTGGTTCTACGCTCCCCTGGAGGGCATCGCCCCCGGCGAGGTCGCCCTGCTGAATCTGGGCCTGCCCGGCCGGATGAAGCTGTCCACCGGGGTGCTGGTGCTGTACGCCGACGACGAGTCGTTCACCCTCATGACCCCCGAGGGGCACATGCTGGCCGGCTGGATCACCTTCTCGGCCGAGACCTCCGGCGACGTCACCGTCGTCCAGATCCAGGCCCTGGAGCGCACCAACGACCCGCTGTACGAGCTCGGCTACGTGTTCGGCGGCAACCGCCTGAACAGCCGGTTCTGGGTGCAGACGGCCGAGAACCTGGCCCGCCACTTCGGGGTCGACGAGCCCGACGTGCAGTCCCAGGTGGTCTGCGTCGACCGGCGCCGCCAGTGGCGCAAGGCCGGCAACCTGTCCAAGAACGCGGCCGTCCGGACCTTCGTCTGGACCCTGGGCACGCCAGTGCGCTGGCTGCGCCGGCCCTTCACCCGGCGGCGCGCCGGCGAGTCGTGACCGCCCCGGTCGCCGTCCGGCTCGCCTGGGGACTGTGGGGGCTGGCCGTCGGGCTGATCGGGGCCGCCCTGGCCGTCAACGCCGCCCTGGTGGTGCGGGCCTGGGAGGGCGCGCTGGCCGTGCTCAGCCTGGTCTTCATCACCGTCGGGGCCTACCTGGGCGGCCGGCGGCCCGGCAACGCGGTCGGCTGGCTGCTGCTCGGCTGGGGGGTGGTGATGGCCTTCGGCTCCTTCACCGGCGCCTACGTCGACCGCGGGGTGGTCCGCGACCCCGGCTCGCTGCCCGGCCCGGAGTGGGCGGCCTGGGCGGAAGGGGTGGTGTGGCATCCCGCCTTCGCGCTGCTGGCCTTCCTGCTGCTGCTGTTCCCCCACGGCCGGCTGCCGTCGCGGCGCTGGCGGCCGTTCGCCTGGCTCGCGGTCGCCGTCTACGCGTCGCTGTCGCTGAGCGCCGCCCTCTCCCCCAAGGCCGTCCGGCTCTACTACCCGGAGGTCACCCCGCCGGTGAGCCTGCCGGTGGCCCCGGTGGCCGACACCGCCTTCGACTGGCTGCTCGGCGGCCAGCTCCTGGTGCTCTTCACCGCCCTGGTGTCGCTGGTGCTGCGCCTGCGGCGCGCCCCTGGTGAGGAGCGCCAGCAGGTCAAGTGGTTCGTCTACACGGTGATGACGGTGGTGGTGGTGTTCGTCGCCACCACCCTGGCCCTCGGCGCCGGCTACCTGTTCCCGCTGTTCGGCCTGATCCCGGTGGCGGTGGCGATCGCCGTCTTCAAGTACCGGCTGTACGAGATCGACCGGCTGATCAACCGGACCCTGGTCTACGCCCTCCTCACCGCCCTGCTGGTCGGCGTCTACGCCGGCCTGGTGTTCCTGCTCGGGCGCCTGCTGGACCCGGCCACCGGCGACTCGGCCCTGGCCGTGGCCGCCTCCACCCTGGCCGTGGCCGCCCTGTTCCAGCCGGCCCGCCGCCGGCTCCAGGAGCTGGTCGACCGGCGCTTCAACCGCCGCCGCTACGACGCCGCCCGGACTGTCGACCGTTTCAGCGGCCGCCTCCGCGACCAGGTCGATCTCGACACCCTCTCGGCCGAGCTGCTGACCGTGGTCGACCAGACCGTCCAGCCGGCCTCGGCGTCGCTGTGGCTCCGCCGCCGCTAGCGGTCGGCTAGGCTCCCTCTGGAAAAGGAGGGCTGCTCGTGACCGACGACCCAGGGCGGGCCTTTGCGCTCAGTGCGGCGCAGGAACGGCTGGTCGGCGAGGTCCGGGAGCTGGCCAGGGCGGTGCTGGCCCCGCTGGCCGCGGCCGGGCGACCTGGCCGGGTGAACCGGGGGCTGGTCCGGGGGCTCGGCGAGCACGGGCTGTTGGAGCGGGTGCTGCCCGGCGGGCCGGGCGGGCGAGGTGGGGCGTCGGCGATGGAGCTGTGCCTGCTGCGGGAGGCGCTGGCCCGGGAGTCGACCGAGGCCGAGACGGCGCTGGCCCTCCAGGGGCTGGGCGGGCACCCGATCGCGGTGGCCGCGACCCCGGAGGTGCGGGGGCGGTTCCTTCCCGAGATCGCGGCCGGGCGGGCGGTGGCGGCGTTCGCGCTGTCGGAGCCGGCGGCGGGGTCGGACGCGGGCGGGCTGGAGTTGCGGGCCGAGGCGGACGGGAACGGGTTCCGGCTCACCGGGGTCAAGGCCTGGATCTCGAACGCGCCCGAGGCCGACGTGTACACGCTGTTCGCGCGGACCACGCCGGGGGCCCGGTCGCGGGGGATCACCGCGTTCGCGGTGCCCGGGGACGCCCCCGGGCTGGGCGGGGAGGCGCTGGAGCTGCTCGCCCCCCACGCCATCGGGCGCCTGGAGCTGGACGGGGTCCGGGCCGGGCCCGAGCAGGTCCTTGGGCGGGTCGACCAGGGGTTCGGGCTGGCCATGGCCACCCTCGACCGGTTCCGGCCGAGTGTCGGCGCCTTCGCCGTCGGCATGGCCCAGGCCGCCCTGGACGTGGCCGTGGCCCACGCCGCCGGGCGGCGGGCGTTCGGGCGGCCGCTGGCCGAGTTCCAGGCCGTGGCCCACGCCCTGGCCGAGGCGGCCACCCGCACCCAGGCGGCCCGGCTGCTGGTCTACGAGGCGGCCAGCCGGTACGACGCCGACCCTGCCGCCCCCGGGGTCACCGCGGCCGCGGCCATGGCCAAGCTGTACGCCACCGAGACCGCCCAGGCCGTGGTCGACCAGGCCGTCCAGGTCCTCGGGGCCCGGGCCCTGGAGCGCGGGCACCTGCTGGAGCACCTGTACCGCGAGGTCCGCGCCCCCCGCATCTACGAGGGCACCTCCGAGATCCAGCGCGGCATCATCGCCCGCGAGCTGTTCCGCGATACCGTGGGGGGCGGCGACCAGGGGGGCGAGGAGGGACGGCCGTGAGCCCGTTTCGGGGATCGGCGGGGTTCACCGGGCGGTGGGAGCACTTCGGCTACGGCGAGGAGGCCGGGGTGGCCACCGTCACCTTCGACCGGCCGGAACGGCTCAACGCCCTCACCTTCGAGGTCTACGCCGACCTGCGCGACCTGCTGGCCGAGCTGCCCAGCCGGGACGGGGTGCGGGTGCTGGTCCTGACCGGCCGAGGGCGCGGGTTCTGCTCGGGCGGGGACGTCCACGACATCATCGGCGCCCTTCAGGCCATGGGGCCCCGGGAGCTGCTCGACTTCACCCGCATGACCGGGGCCGTCGTCCAGGGGCTACGGGAGCTGCCGATGCCGGTGGTGGCGGCCGTCAACGGGGTCGCCGCCGGGGCCGGGGCGGTCATCGCCCTGGCCGCCGACCTCCGGCTGCTGGCCCGCTCGGCCTCCCTGGCCTTCCTGTTCACCAAGGTGGGGCTGGCCGGGGCCGACATGGGCTGCGCCTACCTGCTGCCCCGGCTGGTCGGGCTGGGCCGGGCGACCGAGCTGCTGCTGCTCGGGGACCGGGTCGACGCCGACCGGGCGGCCGAACTCGGCCTGGCCAACCAGGTGGTCGACGACACCGAGCTGCCCAAGGCGGCCGCCGAGCTGGCCCGCCGCCTGGCCGACGGCCCCGCCCTGGCCTATGCCGCCACCAAGGTCCTGCTGGCCCGCGAGCTCGACCTGCCCCTGGCGGGAGCGCTGGAGCTGGAAGCGGTCACCCAGGCCCTGCTGCTCGGCTCCGAGGACCACCGCGAGTTCTACGCCGCCTTCACCCAGGGCCGCTCCCCCACCTGGCGGGGCCGATGACCAGCCCGCACCGGATCGTGAACCCCGAGGGGCTGGCGGCGCCGGTCGGGTTCGCCCACGCGGTCGTGGCCGCCCCCGGCCGCACCGTCTACCTGGGCGGGCAGGCCGCCCAGGGCCCGGACGGGCGGATCGTCGGCGTCGCCCTGGCCGAGCAGTTCGA
The DNA here is from genome assembly GCA_030146615.1 of Actinomycetes bacterium. Taxonomy (GTDB): domain Bacteria; phylum Actinomycetota; class CALGFH01; order CALGFH01; family CALGFH01; genus CALGFH01. The sequence goes on along the minus strand of JASLBL010000615.1, from coordinate 1,452 downwards.
CGTGGCCGCCGGCAACCTGGTCACCGCCCTGGCCGCCGCCGGGGGGTCGCCCGAGCACCTGGTGTCGCTGCACGTCTACACCACCGAGGTCGACGTCTACCGGGCCGCCCTGGCCGAGCTGGGCACCATCTACCGGCGCCACCTGGGCCGCCACTACGTGGCCACGGCCCTGTTCGAGGTCGCCGGGCTGTTCGACCCGGTGGCCAAGGTCGAGCTGGTCGGGATCGCCGTCGTCCCCGACCAGGAGCAGGAGGACCCTTCATGACCCCACCACCCCCACTGGACTTCCTGGACCTGGACCGGCTGCTGACCGACGAGGAGCGGCTGATCCGCGACACCACCCGCAGCTTCGTCGCCGACCGCATCCTGCCCGAGGTGGCCGGCTGGTTCGAGCGCGGCGAGCTGCCCCGGGAGCTGGCCAAGGAGCTCGGCGACCTCGGCCTGCTCGGCATGCACCTGGAGGGCTACGGGTGCGCCGGCACCAACGCCGTCAGCTACGGCCTGGCCTGCCTGGAGCTGGAGGCCGGCGACTCCGGGGCCCGCAGCTTCGTCTCGGTCCAGGGGTCGCTGGCCATGTACCCGATCTGGCGCTACGGCTCCGAGGAGCAGAAGCGGCGCTGGCTGCCGCCCATGGCCGCCGGCGAGGTGGTCGGCTGCTTCGGTCTGACCGAGCCCGACTTCGGCTCCAACCCGGCCGGCATGCGGACCAGCGCCCGCCGCGACGGCGGCGACTGGGTCCTCAACGGGACCAAGATGTGGATCACCAACGGCGGCATCGCCGACCTCGCCGTGGTCTGGGCCCGCACCGAGGACGAGGGCGTGCGCGGCTTCCTGGTCCCGGCCGGCACCCCCGGGCTCTCGACCCGCGACATCGGCCGCAAGCTGTCGCTGCGGGCCTCGGTCACCTCCGAGCTTCACCTGGAGGACTGCCGGCTGCCCGCCGACGCCGTCCTGCCCGAGGTCCGGGGCATGCGCGGCCCGCTGTCGTGCCTGAACGAGGCCCGCTTCGGGATCGTCTGGGGGTCGATGGGGGCGGCCCGGGCCTGCTTCCAGAGCGCCCTCGAGTACGCAACCACCCGCGAGCAGTTCGACCGCCCCATCGGCGGGTTCCAGCTGACCCAGCAGAAGCTGGCCGACATGCTGGTCGAGCTGTCCAAGGGCACCCTGCTGGCCCTGCATCTGGGCCGGATGAAGGACGAGGGCCGGCTCGCCCCCGAGCAGGTCAGCCTGGGCAAGCTCAACAACGTCCGCGAGGCCCTGGCCATCGCCCGCACGGCCAGGACCATCCTGGGCGCCAACGGCGTCACCCTCGAGTACCCGGTGATCCGCCACGCCAACAACCTCGAGTCGGTGCTCACCTACGAGGGCACCAGCGAGGTCCACAGCCTGATCCTGGGCCAGGCCGTCACCGGCCTGGCCGCCTTCACCTAGGTCCGCCCCGCCGGGCCGGGG
>JASLBL010000598.1 GCA_030146615.1 Actinomycetes bacterium | reverse complement strand
TTCCCCGCGCCAGCCTGACCACCCCAAGCAGGATCGTCAACCAGGCCACCAGGCCCACTTGACACCCCAGCCTCCCTAGGGAATCAACCGCGGCGGCGACCGCCAGGCCAACCACGCCCTGTGGCGCATCACCCTGGTCCGGATGCGCTGCCACCCACCGACCAAGGACTACCTGGACCGCCGGATCCGCGAGGGCAAGTCCAAGAAGGAAGCCATCCGCTGCTTGAAGCGCTATGTGGCCCGGGAGGTCTTCGCAGTCCTACGACCATGAGCCAAGACCGCCGCGACCCGTCAGCGACTGGCGCCTTGACCGCCATAGGAGCATCCACTTGGCGATCGGTCCCAGCGGGGTGTTCGTGATCGACTCCAAGCAGTGGACCGGACAGGTCTACCAGAGCGCCGACGGGCTCATCTGGCACAACCACTACCGCCTGGACCGCGCCCTAGCCACCATCCGCTGGCAGGCCCTGACCCTCGGTCGTCTCCTGGGCATCCCGGTCGCCCCGCTGCTGTGCGTGCATCACGCCCACGTCCAAGGCGGCGGCCTGCGCGCCCAGGGCGTGGCCATCGTTCCCGCCACCCTGCTGCGCTCCGCGCTCGGCTTCGACCAGATGCTGTCAGACGCCGACGTGGAGCTGTACGCGGCCACCGCCAAGGCGCAGCTACGGGCGGCGGCCTGAACCTGGCAGAAGCGCTCGCTCCTGGGTTCGAGAAGTCGAAGGTCAGGAGGTTAGCTGCCCTTCGTTGCAGCGAGGGCCGCTTGCAGCTCGGGATAGGGCGCCGTTCGCGCCCGATCGATGAACGCCTCGCCGCGGAGGGTATCGAGGGTCAAGCTGAGGGCATGGTCCGGGTTCTGCTCCACCCCGGCTCAGTCGGCTTCGCGCACGGTGCCACGCCAGTTGTCCTGGTCCGCCAGCGCCTCGTACTGGATCAAGTATTCCTCGCGCCGGAGCATGCCGATCTCGCCGGATTGCAGGGTGCCGAGCGCTCCGGTAGCTGGGTTGACACACCGGCTCACGATCGGAGCGGCATCCATCCCGCCCCGGACGGATGGATGGTCGGGTTCCTGCTTGGCCGTGGTCTAGGTCATAGCGTCGTCGTCAGACCGTGACGTCCTCTGGTGTGGTCAAGCCTTGCTTGATGAGCCAGGTCTGAAGCCCGGCGATGGTGCGGTCCTTCAGGACGACCTTCCGGCCGTTACTCTGGACTTGTTGGGTTGGCCGGTAGTCCAACGGCAAGCGCCAGAAGTCCTCCAGGACCTTGCCGTCAGAACCAAGCACCTGATCCAGCGTCGACCAGACCGTCCCGTCGGGGCGGACTTCGTACCGGGTGACCAGCGTGCACCGGTACAGCCAATCCGGCTTCTTGTCAGCCCAGACGTGGGTCAAGGTGATGGTCGGCACCTTGGCCGGCTTCCCCTGCTTCGGCTGTTGCTGCTCCGACTTGGCGCTGTCGTTTGCCTTGGCCGGCTGCTTCCGGTTGCGTGCTTCCAACCACGCCCACACGGCGCTAGGCGTTGCCCGTAGCCGCGCAGCGATGGCGTCAACGTCGGCGTCGGAACGGACTCGGAGTCCGAGCTGCTTCGCCCGCTCGGCGACCTTGGCCGGGTTGGACACCGGCCGACCGCCGAAGGCCATCTTGCCGTTGCCGGTCGCCTGGACCTTGGCTGGCCGGGCAGGCTTTGCGGGCTTGGGGGCTGCCCGCTTCGTCTTAGCCTGGTCGACGGACTTCGCCAGTGCCGGCGTCAGGTCGTCCCGACCGGCTTCCCGGTCCTTGGCCTCCAGGTCGGCGTTGACCTGTCGGGCGATGTCATCGAACGGGTTCGGCTTCGCCTTGGCAGTGGTCACCTTGGATGCCGATGCCCGGCCATTCTTGGCCTTCTGCGGGCCGGAAGCCGACCGGTTGCTCGTAGAAGGCTTGCCAGCAGGCTTGCTGGGCGCCCGGGTGGGCGTTCCTGTGGTTGCCGTTGGTCGTGGTCTTGCCATGATGGGAACCCCCATGCCTGCCTACAGGGCAGGCTTGTCGTACAGCCATAGCTGTAGGGGACCACGGGCAGCCAACAATCGACCTATGGCGCCCTCCTAGAGGCCCTGAGCGCGAGCCTGGTCCGCGAGCTCGACCTAGCCTGGGTCACGATCCTGGTCGGGTCGCCATCGCCGCGGTCGGCCGGCCCGGCGACGAGGCAGTGATAGCTCCCGAGTGGCGGGCGGCCGAACGGCGGCGTCGTGCTCGCGCCGAAGCCGGTCGTCGACGACGGGCCCTGTCACATCTGCGACCCCTACGGTCGGACGCGACCTGCAGAAATGCCGATCCGCACAGCGGTTCCTTGTATTTTGCTGACACGGAAGAGGACGATCCCCGGAACCCTGGCCCTCGGCATGGCACCTCCGCAGGATTGCGATTTGTTGTCCCCTAGGGGGACAACAGTAGCATGCCGCCAGTCTGGGACCCCCGGGGGGCCAGCAGCAAGGCCCTGGCTTACGCCCGGGGCCGTACTGTCTAGGTGCCGAGCAGCTCCTTGGTCAGGCTGGGGATGGCATCTCCGGTCCCTGCTCAGGCGTCGAGGGTCTGGACCTCGGCCCCTGCCGGCGTGTAAGCCACCACACCAGGACGGCGGAAGCGAGGAGTCCCAACAGCATCCCGATCGCCATCGGGCGACCAGGTCTCCGCGGGATGGGCTGGTTCGGCACCGCGGGGGGGTCCTGAACCACCTGCTGGGAGTATGGGGCAAGGAGGTGTGGGCAAGGACATCTTCGTAGGCGGCCGCCACTACGCCCAGGAAGACCTGACCAACGATGACCGAGCAGCGCTGACCAGGGCCCGGGAGCGCGCCCGTGCAGCCCTAAGCCCTCCCGAGCTAGACGCAAGAGCAGGTGAGCTGCTGCTCAACCGCCTTGCGCACCGCGAGGCGGTGGCCGCGGATGCGGTCGAGAGCCTCAACGGCAATGCTCGCCGGTACAGCCAAGCATTCGCCGCCGTGGACGGCTCCTGGAGCACGCTGCAGCGCTCCTAAGCCAAGCCGTCGTATACGGGCCAGTCCGTCGGCTCGGGCCAATCCTGCACGCCGAGCGCTTGCACGGCGGCGACGGCTGGACGGAGATCATCGTCCCGGAGCCCTGGCCGCCCCTACGGCTGGCCGAGATCGCCCTGTCAACAGCCCAGCCCTGGCAAACGCCATGCTTATCGAGGGCATGACAATCCAGCTGGGAAGAACCAGCGGCGTCGCCACCGTCAGAGGCAGACTGCTACCAGACAGCGCTGGCCTTTGCGTCTAGCGAGGATGGCGCGCCGAATCCGCGCAGCCCCCGCGGGTCAGCGGTCGCGGCCTTGCACCTCCCGCTCCCAGGACGGTGATCGGACGGTCCGACCGGCGCGGCTGGCGCGGTCGGCCTGGTGGCGCTCGCTGAGCGCGGCGGCGGTGTGGGAGGCCCTGTGCGGGTCAATGCCGATGGTGACGGGCATGCGGCACCTTTCTCGCGGCGGGTAGGACACACGCCAGGAGGGCAGGCCGACCGGCCTCCTCGCCGCCAGTCGGGATCGTCCCCACCGCGGCGGCCCAGCCGAGCAGCAGGCGTTGTAGTCACCCGGGCGGTCTATGCGTTGTAGTCAACCGGGCGGTCCAATGGTGTCTGTGCACGGGCACGTCGACCCAGATCAGACGGTGGTCGGAGGTGGGGAAGGGGAACGTTTCCACCAGCCGGAACAGCGGGTCGGTGGACAGCGGCCAGCTCACCGCGCCGTCGAGGATCCGGAGGTTCCTGCTCGGCAGCACGTAATCCACGCGCAGGTTGCCCGGCCCGGAAACGTCGACGAAGTCGGCCGTGTCGAAGGCAGGGTCGCCCCGGTGGGTGAGGTTCCCGCCAGGGCAGCGGTCCGCAGCCTTCACGGATGCCGCTGATCCCTGCGGTGGCCGCCTGAACGCCTCGTAAGCACACGCAGACTCCAGGCGACATCACCTGGCGACCTGCCACGGGGTAACCCGAAGGGAGCTGGGTCAGCGGTCGCCCGGCAGGGGAGGATCGCTGTTGTTGGTCGTTTCCAATCTGCTGGTTCTGGCAGTAATGTTCGGATTTGCATGCTGCACCTCCACCGGCTCCCGGGCCGGGTGGCGGTCCTGATAGATAGATTGAGCGGGAAGGGGGCGTGCTGGCCATGTGGGCCGACGCCTGGGCGAGGTGGGCGGGTGCAGCGCCAGAGCCCTCGCCCGAGGCTCTACCCAGCCGCACCGATCGGCCGAAGCTGGGCGAGCTGGCCGAGCTGGTGGTGAGCTGGGCCGCGCGGCTGGCCAATACTGCAGATGCGCTGCTTTGGCTGGTCGACGGGGACGGCCAGCGGCTGGTGGTGGAGTATGGGGCTGGCCGCTTTTCCGACAGCGCTGGCCGCAGCCTCCGCGGCGGTGAGGGGCTAGCAGGCCAGGTGTGGCGGACCGGCGCGCCGCTGGCGGTGGCCGACTACGAGGCCTGGCCTGGTCGGCTGCGGGAGGCTGGCGGCCAGCACGGGATGCGGGCTGCGCTGTGCCTGCCGGTGATCTCGAGGGGGGATCTGGTCGGAGTGCTGGGGGTGGCCTCCAGCGAGCCGGGCCGGGTGTTCGACCAGCCCGAGATGGAGCGGTTGGGTGGGTTTGCTGAGCTGACCGGGGTCGCCATCGACCACGCTGGGCGCCTTGCGGCCGCCCAGCGGGAGCTGACCGGGCGGGCCCGGATCGAAGAGCGGCTGCGCCGGTCGCAGGCGCGCTACCAAGAGATGTTCGAGCAGCTCCCGGCGATCGTGTACCTGGAGGTCCATGCGCTGGGTGGCTCGTGGGTGTACGAGAGCCCGCGGGTCGAAGAGGTCTTTGGCTACACGCCAGAGGAGGCCGGGCAGCCCGGATTCTGGAAGACGCTCCTCCATCCGGATGACCGCGAGCGGGTACTGGCCGAGGACGCGCGCTGCGAACAGAGCGGGGACCCCTGGCGCATGGAGTACCGCCAGATCGCCAAGGACGGTCGGGTGGTGTGGGTTCGCGATCATGCCGTGCTGGTGCGCGGCGAGCATGGTGAGCCAAGCTTCTGGCACGGGATCATGATCGACATCACTGAGCAGAAACGGGCTGAGCAGGCAATGCAGGAGGCGCTTGCGCGCGAGCATCAGGCGCTTGAACGCGAGCGGCAGGCCACCCGGGAGCTGCGGGCGCTGGACGAGATGAAGAACATCTTCTTGAACGCCGTGTCCCATGAGCTGCGCACCCCGCTTGCCGGGGTGGTTGGCATCGCGCTGACGTTGCGGCGGGCGCGGTCGAGGCTGGCCGAGGAGGACGTTGGGGACCTGCTTGACCGACTGGTTACCAGCGCCGACAAGCTGCAGCGGCTGCTGAGCGACCTGCTGGACTTGGACCGGCTCAACCGGGGAATCCTGACGCCCAAGCTACACTCGACCGATCTGGCCTCGCTGGTCTGCCGCATCGCCGAGCAGTGGCAGCAGGAGAGCGGTCGGGGGCTTGAGGTGGCCGTGGAGCCGGTGGTCGTCCAGGTGGACCCGAGCAAGGTCGAGCGGATCGTGGAAAACCTGCTGGCCAACGCCGACCGGCACACCAGTCCGGATACGCCGGTCTGGGTCAGGACCACCCGCCAAGACCACGGCGTGCTGATCGCAGTCGAAGACGCCGGCGACGGGATACCGCCCGAGCTGCGGGCCGCCCTGTTCGAGCCGTTCCGCCAGGGCCCGGACGCCCCTCGCCACGCCCCTGGCGTCGGCATCGGACTGACGCTGGTCGCCCGCTTCAGTGAGCTGCATGGTGGTCGGGCCTGGGTGGAGGACCGCCCCGGCGGCGGCTCCTCGTTTCGGGTCCTCCTGCCCGACCCGCCCGCCCCCGCCGCGGTCTCCGCCCCAGCCAAGCACTAGCGGACAGCGCTGGGTTCCGAAGGTTGGCCTCAGCCCAGGGAGCCGGGAGCAACTCGTCCAGCGCTCACTGCCCACGACCAATTCACATCGGTGGCGCCAGAGTGAGCAGCGTACGAGTCTCGGCCAGCTCCTCAGCGGTCATCCCGGACTCCGCCTCTGAACATATCACTCAGTTACGAGACGATCGGGTAACCGATTCCGCAGCTTGCATACAGTTATTCACCATGGGCAGCCCGCGAGATGCTGCTGCCGTCGTACGGCCCACGGCGAGGCCTTGGTCCTTACACCAGCGGTCAGCGAAGGGCAGCGATGACCTCGGTGGCGGCGCGCTGGCCGGTCTCGACCCCACCGTTCAGGTAGCCTTGGAAGTCGACTGAGGTGTGTTCGCCGGCGAAGTGGCAGTTACGCGCACGGCCCTCCCGTTCGCGTTCGACGCCGGCGAACTTCGTGTACTGGCCGACCTTCCAGTAGGAGTAGGAGCCTTTCGTCCAAGGATAGGCGGGCCAGAAATCGACCGTGGCCCGCCCGTTCCATTTGGCCGAGATGCCGGGCAGCACCGGCTCCAGCTGGCCCAGGAACTGGAGGGCCCGTTCCTTGGGGGTGCCGGTGCCAAAGGACGCCCCGATGTTGCCGCCGGTGTAGTCGACCAAGATCCCCGAGGCGCCCGGCTGGGCGCGGCTGACCTCCCAGGTGTTCTGGTAGCCGGTGTCGGCGAAGGTCTCGCCGTTGCAGCCAAGATCGTTCCAGTGCCGGTCGCTGAACTGGACATGGAGCTTGGAGTTGGTCCCCATCCCCAGCTCGCTGATCGCGGTCTGCTTCAGCGCCTTGAAGCCGGCGTTCTTGTAGTCCACCGACGACCGCAGGATCGAGAAGGGCAGCGCCAGCACCACCCGGTCGGCGGTGACCGTCTTGGTCGCCAAGCCGCTCTGGAAAGTTAGCGTGTAGGTCCGGTTCCCGTTCTGCTTGATCGCGACCAGCGCGCTGCCGAGCTGGATCTGGCCGGCCAGCCTGCCCGCCAGCCGGGTCACGATCTGGTCGTTGCCGCCGCGCACGTGATACTTCTCATTGGACGGGCCGAAGATCCGCAGCTGGCCCTGCCCGGAGTAGCCGAGCAAATACAGCAGGTTGAGCGAGCTCTGCTCGCTGGTCTCGGCGCCGTACTCGATGTTGTAGGCCACATCCAGCAGCTGCCCGAGCCGGGAGCCGATCCCCCCGGGGACGGTCTGGTTGATCCAGTCACGCACCGACAGGTGGTCCAGCTCATAGCCCCGTTGGGTGTAGTTGTTGTACAGCGTCGGGTAGCTGGCTTGCGACACGTCGCGGTGCAACGGCATCCAGATCGCCTTGAGGTCGTTGGTCGCCTCGGCGAACGGGTAGGAGGCACCGTCGAAGTAGTAGCACGGCTCGGTGTCATTGGCCTCGGCCTGCAGCAGGTTGTCCAGGTTCAACCCCAACTCTTGAGTGAGCTGGCGGATCGCGGTGTGACCCTGGTCGATCAGCTCCCCGCCGTGCTCGGCGATCTGCCCGTCGGCGAACGCGCCGCGAAGCGTCCAGCAGCGCCCACCGACCCGGTCGGCGGCCTCATAGACCGTCGCCGCATAGCCCGCCTGCTTGAGCCGGTAGGCGCAGGTGAGCCCGGCCAGACCGGCGCCCACGACCACGATCCGAGGGCCATCAGCCGCACCAGCCGGCCGCGCCCCGAGCGCGGACACACCCGCAGCCAGCCCGGTTGCTCCGGCCAGCTTCAGCAGGTCACGACGGCTTATCTGCGGCTCGGCACGCTCAGCGATTACCTGGTCGGCGGGTACATTGCGGGTAGCCGCCTCGGCCGCCACCGAGGCGGCTTGCTGCAACCAACCGAACAATTGGGTTCGCGCCATAAACCTCAATCCCCCATGGTGCTACCTGACTCCAGCCGGATGTTGTTGGTCTGCGAGGTGGCGTCCAACGCCCAGGATCTATCTCAAGCTGCCGGCCTCGTGACCACGGCCGGCTCGTGGTCGGCCATCAGGGCCGATCTGCCCGAGTCGGGACGGCGAGAGAGTACTGTTTCAGGACAACTCTGCGAGGTCAAGCATTTTGTGACATAGCTGCTGAAAAGTTGCATAGTTGGCGAATCCCTTTCCCCCGGTGGGGACGGCATTGGCCTCCACCGCGGTATGCCCCACCTCCCCTTGCTTCCGCTGCTGCCCTCAGCCGCCGACGATGGTGTCGTAGACACCCTGCAGCTTCTTGATCCGCTCATCAGTAAGCGTGAGAAACGACAGCTTGATCGACGACGGCGGATAGATACCCGGGTCGTCCAGCTGCTCAGGGGGCAGCAGGGCCTTGGCCAGCGGCACCGGAGTCCCGTAGGACACATACTTAGAAATGCGGGCGGCGACCCTGGGCTGGAGCACATAGTTCATAAACCGGGCGGCGTTCTGGGGGTGAGGGGCGTCTTTAGGGACACACATCACATCAGCCCACTGCAGCGAGCCTTCCTTGGGGATCACATAGCTGATGTCGGCGTTGTCGCCCTGGGCCTGGAACACGTCGCCGCTCCAGCCGTGGGCGAGCCAGGTTTCCCCGGCGGCCAGCTCGTCGATATAGGTGTCGCTGGAGAACTTCAGCTGCTTGACCTTGCCCCGCAGCCGCTTGAAGGTGTCGACGACCTGTTGCAGGTCGGCGTCGTTGGTCGAGTTGGGATCCTTGCCGAGGTAGATGAGGGTGCAGCCGATCAGGTCGGTCATCTCACGCAGGATGGAGAGCCGGCCACCAAGGCTGGGGTTGGGCTCATACAGGGCCGTCCAGGAGTCGACCGTGCCGCCGGGAACTCGTTTGCTGTTGTAGCCCAGGCCGGTGGTGCCCCACTGCCAGGGAATCGTGTACTTGTTGCCCGGGTCGTAGTCGGTCTCCACAAACGTCTTGTCCAGGTTGGTCAGGTTGGGGATGAGGTCCTGGCGCAGCGGCTGCAACAGGCCGAGGCGCCGGTAGGTGGGAATGAACTGGTTGGTCGGCACGATGATGTCGTACTGGGTTGGGCCGGCGCGCAGCTTGGCCAACAGGTCCTCGTTGGAGGAATAGACGTCGTAGTTGACCCGGATGTTGGTCCAGGCCTGAAACAGCGGGACGGTCTTCTCGTCGATGTAGTCCGACCAGTTGTAAATATTGAGGGTCTGCTCCCGACGCCGGGGACCGGCCACGCCTCCTGCCACGGAATCCTGCTGGCCCTCGTCCTGGCTGGCCCGCCCAGCCAGGTACCCAGCGAATCCTCCGGTCATCGCGCCGGCTGCTCCGGCCGCCCCCAACAATGCGGCGACCCGCAGAAACCCTCGCCGGCCGACCCGCTGCTGAGGATCCTCCAGCAGCAGGTTCAGCTCTCTGCCGTCAGCTCTGTCGTTCACCTCGCTCCTTTCCGGCGCCTGAAGGCCGGCTGTGTATCCCAGGTCATCCGCTTCGCAGTTCGACCTCGTCGATGAGCAACGTCTCGCCGGGACGCACCCCCGCGGCCATGAGCTGAAGATCGAGACTGGCCTGGGCCGGAGCGACCGTGTGGGCCACGGTGACCCGGCCCCAACGGTCCCCAGGTGGAGTGGTGGTGACCGCCTGCGAGCTGCCGCCGCCCGTCGTCACCAGCCGCAGGGTGACCTTGAGGCCCGGTGGAGTCGAGCGCACCCAGGCCGAGGCCACATAGCGGCTACCCTGCCGTACCAACGGCACCGCCTTGAGCAAGACCAGCCCGACCCGTTGAGGCTGGCCGCCGGTGGTCCGCACCGCCGCAGACGACCCGGAGGTCCGGCCCTGCAACTCACGACCGGCCGTAGCCGGCCCGACCGCCGCCCAACCGCGCAAGTCCTGCTCGAAACTCCAGTTGCTGACCAGATTCC
>JASLBL010000589.1 GCA_030146615.1 Actinomycetes bacterium | reverse complement strand
CTCGGTGCCCGGGGTCCGCCGGGCCGAGGTCGTGCTCGACGACCACTTCACCTCCGAGGAGATCAACAGCGGCATCGCCCAGCGGCGCGGCTTCCAGGCGTCCTTCGACGGCCTGGCCGACGACGAGCTCGACGAGCTGCGTACCGTGTTCCGGCGCAAGGCGCTCGTCAATCGCCAGCAGCGACTGGTCAAGGCCCTGCTGGACGCCGGGACGACCACCGCCGAGCTGGGCCGCCTGCGCCTGGGCGACGTGCCGGCTTCGCCGGAGCTGGCCGCCTACCTGGAGCGCCGGGCCGAGCTGGGGCTGGACGTCGGCCCGGAGGCGCCGCTGGTGGTCGATACCGAGGGCAGGCCCATCCCGCCCGAGCTGCTGGAGCGCCACCTTCAGTTCGCCCGCCTGACCCGGGTGAGCGTCGAGGGCAACGCCAGCTTCTGCCGGGGCATGCTTGCCACCCGCTACGACCTGACGTTTCGCGGAGCGGAACCCGGCCCCTAGGCGCCCCGCAGGCCCTCGGCAAGCTGCCCTGATCCGGTCCCCGCGGAAAGGGGCTGCCGTGCCGGATGCGATAAACGGGCAACGGCGCCGAGCTTCCGGTCGCACCCTGTCAACCGCCCAGCACGCCTTCCTGGCGCTGGAGATCATCTCCCAGTACCCGCGGGGGCATCCCCATCAAGGCGCTGGCCCGCCGGCTCAACATCAGCCTGTCCTCGGGCTACTACCTGCTCAGCGCCATGCGCGAGCAGGGCCTGGCCGAGGTGTCGCCGGGCCGCCCCGCAGCCTGGCCCTTGGCCAGCTGTTCCTGGCCGAGCTGCCCGAGGAGCACGGGGCATCGCCTTCGACCTCCAGGAGTTCACCATCGGGGCCTGCTGCATCGCCGCTCCGGTCCGGGACGGCCGCAACACCCTGGTGGCCGCCCTCGGGATCTCGGTCCCGGCCAGGCGCTTCGAGGTCGAGCAGCGGACGCTGGTCCGGGTGATCCGCGACCGGGCCGCCGAGGCGTCGATGGCGCTGGGCGCCTAGCCGGCGCCTGCGGTCGGGTGGGTCTGGCTGGCCTCCACGACCAGATCGCCGACCAGGACGGTGGACCGGGGCGACCCGCGGGGGAGCACGACCTCGACGGCCAGGGCGGTCCCGGACCGGTGGGCCTCGTGGGTGACCTCGACCCGGCGCCAGCCGGCGTCGCCGAGCACAGCCCCGATGGTGTCGGAGGCGACCCGCCGGCCGGCCGCCACCTCCAGCAGGGTCACCTGGAGCAGGGTGCCCGGCCGGCTGGCCCGGACCAGGAGGGTGGCGGCATAGACCCGGCCGGGGACGCAGCGTCCCAGCCCGGCCAGGGCGATGCCCTGGTCGCCGGCGCCGGTGGCGGTGAAGCGGCCCGGCCGCCGCCCGGCCCCGGCCGGCTCACCGGCCTCGACCCGGGCCCCGCCGAGGGCCAGCCAGCCGGCCGACGGGGGATTCGCGGCCGGCTGGCGGGTGGCCCCCGGACTGGTGACAGGCGGCCGGGTGGCCTCTGGGGCGGCCCCAGGGGCCGGGGGATCCGAGCCGCCGACCATCTGGCCGACCAGGATGACCAGCGTGAGCACGATCGCGACCGCCGCCAGCACCCACTCCGCGACCTGATGCTCACGGGCATCCGTCCCGGACCGCCTGACTACGGCGAGGTGCCGGGGAGGGTGCCAGTTCGGGCCCCTTCCCATACTTCCCGAGGCTCCCAGCCCCGGCCAACGCGCCGCTAACCGGTCAGGCGGGCCAGGGCGTCGTGAATGAGGTCCAGCAGCCGCTCGTCCTCGGCGGGTGCTGGCCCGAGTCCGGATGCCGCTGATGTGCCTGGGGCTGGCCGCGATCGCGGTCGACAGCTTCCTCGTCGACCTGCCCCGCTGGCCGCTGCTGCCCTGCTGGCCGTCGCCTTCGCCATCTACCTGCGCATCGGGACCGTGCGGCGCCCGCCGGTCGAGGTGGCCCTGCCGGTCGCGGGGCCGTGGCTGGCCTGGAACAGCCCGGCCGACCGGGTGCCCAGCCACCACCTGCACGCCTACGGCCAGACCCTATGCCGACCTCGTCCACGACCCCGCCGGCGGGTGGCGGCCCGGGTTCGCCTGGTGGCCGCTGGCCCGGCGGCCGGGCGACTTCCCCGGGTTCGGGCAGCCGGTCCTGGCCCCGGCCGCCGCCACCGTGGTCCGGGCCCATGACGCCGAGCGCGACCACTGGAGCCGCAACTCGGTGCCGGGGCTGCTGTACCTGGTGGCCGAGGGGATGGTCCGCGAGCTGCTCGGACCAGGGCGGATCCTCGGCAACCACGTCGTGCTCGACTTGGGCGGCGGGGTCTACGCCGTCCTCGCCCACCCGCGCCGCGGCTCGGTCCGGGTGCGGCCCGGGGACCGGGTCGCCACCGGCCAGCAGCTGGCCGAGTGCGGGAACTCCGGCACCTCCAGCGAGCCGCACCTGCACTTCCAGCTCATGGACCACCCCAGCGTGCTGCTCGCCGCCGGCCTGCCCCTGCGGTTCGAGCGCTACCAGGTGGCCGGCGCCGCCCGGGCCGGCGTGCCCGGCAACCTCCAGCCGTTCACCGGCGGTTAGGTGGTGTCGTCGCTCAGGTGCGCAGCCCCCAGCCGTAGGGGAACAGGGGGTCGTAGTCGCGGTCGCCGACGTTGATGGGCTCCTGCTCCAGCGAGCGCGGCCAGGTCATCGAGAGGCGGCCGGTGAACGGCCGCCTCTCGAACAGGACGTCGGCGACGCCCTCCCCCTGGCTGCCGGGCAGCCACGACGCCACCAGCGCGTCCATCTGGCGGAGCTGGTCGGTCAGGACCATCGGCCGGCCGGAGACGACCACCACCACGCAGTCGTCGATGGCGCCGCAGACCCGGTCAACGGCGGCCCGGTCGGCGGGGTTCAGCCGCATGGTCTTGGGCTCGCGGGCCACGCCGTTGTCCTGCCACACCGGCCCGCCGACGTCGCCGAAGCCCTCGGCATAGGGGGTCTCGCCCACGACCACGATGCCGACGTCGTTGCCGGCCGTCGGGGCCGAGGCGTCCTCGCTGAAGGTGACCTCGGCGTCCGGGGCGACCTGGCGGATCCCCTCCAGGATGGTGTTGCCGGGGATGATGTCGCCGGACAGGCCCTGCCAGGCCACTGTCCAGCCGCCGGCCTGGTTGCCGATGTTGTCGGCGTTGCTGCCGGCCACATAGATCCGCTCGTGGCCGGACAGGGGCAGCACCTTGCCCCGGTTCTTGAGCAGGACCTGGGACTCGGCCACGGCCCGGCGGGCCAGGGCCCGGTGGGGCGCCGAGCCGACCTCGGAGAGGTGGGTCCGGTCGGTGAACGGGCGCTCGAACAGGCCGAGCTCGAACTTCTTGGTCAGGATGCGGCGCACGGCGTCGTCGACCCGGGCCTCCGACACCCGGCCGGCGGCGACCTCGGCCAGCAGAGTGGTCTCGAAGTCCTGGTAGCTGAAGGGCTCCATGAACATGTCGATGCCGGCGTTGACCCCGGTGCGGACCTGGGTGGCGTAGTCGCCGGGGAGCTGGTGGATGCCCTCCCAGTCGGAGATCACGAACCCGCTGAAACCGATCCCGCGCTTGAGCACCCCGGTGATCAGGTCCCGGTGGGCGTGCATCTTGCGCGGGTTGCCGACCCCGTCCTCGGTCCAGTCGACACTGGAGAACGACGGCATCACGCTGCCGACGCGGTGCTTGCGGACCGCGGTCACGTACGGGGCCAGGTCGATCCGGGCGAAGTCGCGCCGGCTGGTCACGGTGATGCCCTGGTCGATGGTGTAGTCGCCCTCGCCGGTGCCGAACTCGGTGTCGCCGTCGCCGGCGTAGTGCTTGGCCGTGGCCAGGGCCCGGCCGGGCTCGTCCAGCTCCCGCGCCCGCGGGCCCTGGAGGCCGTCGATCGCCGTCTCCATCTTGATGACCAGGCCCGGGTCCTCGCCGAAGCTCTCGTAGGTCCGCCCCCAGCGCAGGTCCCTGGCCACACAGACACAGGGGGCGAAGATCCACTGCGGCCCCGTGGCCCGGGTCTCCTCGGCGGTCACCTCGGCGATCCGCTCCACCAGCCGCGGGTTGCGGGTCGCCCCGAGCCCGATGTTGTGCGGGAACACGGTCGCCCCGACCAGGTTCCCGTGCCCGTGCACCGAGTCGACCCCGTAGATCAGCGGGATCCCGAGCCGCGTCTCCAGCGCCCGGGCCTGGAACTCGTCCACCATGTCGGCCCACGCCTCGGGCGTGTTCGGCGTCGGCACCGACCCGCCCCCCGACAGCACCGACCCCAGCCGCCAGGTCGTGACCAGCGTCGGGTCGTCGGTGACGGCCCCCCGCTCGGCCTGGGTCATCTGCCCGACCTTCTCCTCGAGGGTCATCGCCGCCAGCAGCAGCTCGGCCCGTTCCCGGGCCTTGAGGGAGGCGTCCATCCACGGCCGCTCCCCCGCGCCGCCGGCGGCGCCGGCCGCCGAGGGGGCCGCCACCAGCCCAACCACCAGCAGCAGACAGGTCCCAAGGACACCGAGACGGATTGGCCGGAGCACTCGCCGCATGACGGCTCCTCTCGTCCACGCCCCTCCGCAAGAAGGGGGCGAAACGGGCAGAAGGGGATCAGCCTAGCGGAAAGCGCCCTTCGGCAATAGAGCGCAGTTCGGCGGCGGTCGGGGGGTCGGCGCCGGGGCGGGTGCAGGTGATGGCGGCGGCCAGGACGGCCTCGTCGACCAGGGTGGTGAGGGTGGCGGCGTCCATGGCCTGGAGGGCCGGGCGGCGGGCGGCGCCGAGGAGGTCGCCGCGGTGCAGGCCGGCCAGGAGGGCGGCCATGCAGGCGTCGCCGGCGCCGACGGTGTCGACCACCTCGACCGCCCGTCCGGGTCGGCGCAGGACGCCCGCCTGGCGGGTCGCGGCCACCAGGCCGCCCGGGCCGAGGGTGATGACCACCATCGCCGGGCCCCTGGCCAGCCAGGACTCGGCGACCTGCTCGGGAGCCCGGCCCGGGAGCAGCCAGGCCAGGTCGTCGGCGCTGGCCTTGACCACGTCGGCCAGGCCGACCAGGGCCTCGATGCGGCCCCGGACGGCGTCGGGGGAGCCCATCAGCAGCGGCCGGCAGTTGGGGTCATACGAGATCGTCAGGTCGGCGCGGGCGCCGGCCAGCAGCCGCTGGAGCACGTCGGCCCCTGGCGGCATCGTCAGGGCCAGCGACCCGGCGTGCAGCGCCACCACCTGGCCGTCGAGGGCGCCCGCGAGCTCGTGGTCGGCCCACTGCCAGTCGGCCGTGCCCTCGACCCGGAAGTCGTACTCGACCACCCCGTCGCGCCCGACGGCCACGATGGCCAGCGAAGTCGGCTCGGCCGCCCGCACCGCGAACGACAGGTCGACCCCGTTGCCGTCCAGGTGGGCCCGGAGCCGGTGGCCGAGCAGGTCGTCGGCGATCCGGGCCAGCAGCCGGGTCGGGACCTCCTGCCGGGCCAGCCCGACGGCCACGTTCGCCGGGCTCCCCCCGGGCGCCGCCCGGAACAGCCCGTCCCCGCCGCCGGGAACGAAGTCCACCAGGGCCTCCCCGGCCACCGCCACCACCCCGGCGGCCTCGCCGCCCGCCGCCCGCTCGGTCATCCGCGCTCCTTCCGTCGCCCGCCGCCTCATTGAATCACCCCGATGGTGTGATGCCGGCTCACCCCGGCCGGCCGTACGGTGCCCCGCCATGCGGCTCGAACTCGGCGGCCACGAGCTGGCAGGCTGCCTGGCCATCTCGTCCACCTGGAGCTCGGCGACGTAGTCGAAGCCATCCAGGTCCGCCAATAGGCCAGGGGCCAGGCGATCTCGACGTCGTCGGTGAAGGATTCCTGGTCGTGGAGGCCGCACATCCCCAGGAAGGCGTCGTCCGGGAACGCGCGCTTGGGCGGCCGCTCCAGCGGATAGGGCGAAGGCGGACCTCCGACCGAGCAGGAGCGCACATGAGTCAGCCCCGACCCGGGCCAGTGATCGGCTACCACGCCTCCCATGAGCAGTTGCCCCCGAGCGCGCTGTTGCGCTGTGTGGTCGCGGCCGAGGCGGCCGGGTTCCAGGCGGCGATGTGCTCGGACCACTTCGCGCCCTGGAGCAGCCGCCAGGGACACAGCGGCTTCGCCTGGTCCTGGCTGGGGGCGGCGCTCCAGGCGACCGGCCTCTCCTTCGGGGTGGTCAACGCGCCCGGGCAGCGCTACCACCCGGCGATCGTCGCCCAGGCCGCGGCCACCCTGAGCGAGCTGTTCCCGGGGAGGTTCTGGCTGGCCCTTGGCAGCGGCGAAGCCTCCAACGAGCACATCACCGGCGGCCGCTGGCCGGCCAAGGCCGAGCGCCGGGCCCGGCTGGGCGAGGCCGTTGCGGTCATCCGGGCGCTGCTGGCCGGGGAGACGGTCAGCCACGACGGGCTGGTCACGGTCGACCGGGCCCGGCTCTGGACCCTCCCCGAGCGGCCGCCGCCGCTGATCGGGGCGGCCATCAGCGCCGACACCGCCGCCTGGGTCGGCGGCTGGGCCGACGGCCTGGTCACCCTCAACCAGCCCCACGACCGGCTGCGGGCCTTGGTGGACGCCTTCCGGGCCGGCGGTGGCGAGGGCAAGCCGCTGTTCCTCCAGGTGCACCTGTCCTGGGCCGCCGACGAGGAGACGGCCCTGGCCGTCGCCTACGACCAGTGGCGCAGCAACGTCTTCGACCCGGTGCTGGCCATGGAGCTGGCCCTGCCCGAGGAGTTCGACGCCGCGGCCCGGTTCGTGACCCCCGAGGACGTGCGCTCGGCGGTGCTCGTCTCGGCCGACCTGGGCCGCCACACGGCCTGGCTGGGCGAGTACCTGGACCTCGGCTTCGACCGCATCTACCTGCACGAGGTCGGCCAGGCCGAGCACCAGCAGCCGTTCATCGACGCCTTCGGGACCAAGGTGATCCCGGAGCTGACCGTGCGGGGGAGCCAGGCATGAGCGCCAAGGCCTATGACCTGTGGTGGAAGAACGCGGTCATCTACTGCCTGGACGTCGAGCTGTTCTGTGACGGCAACGGCGACGGGGTCGGCGACTTCCCCGGGCTCACCAGCAAGGTCGACTACCTGGCCGGGCTCGGCGTGACCTGCGTCTGGCTGATGCCGTTCTACCCGACCCCGAACAAGGACAACGGCTACGACATCAGCGACTTCTACGGCGTCGACCCGCGCCTCGGCACCCTCGGGGACCTGGTCGTGTTCCTGAGGGCGGCCCACGAGCGTGGCATCCGGGTGATCGCCGACCTGGTCGTCAACCACACCTCCGACGAGCATCCCTGGTTCCAGTCGGCCCGGGCCGACGAGCGCTCGCCCTTCCGGGACTTCTACGTCTGGGCCGACGAGCAGCCCGAGGGGCCGCAGGGGGTGGTGTTCCCGGACGCCGAGGACTCCAACTGGGACTACGACGAGGTCGCCGGGAAATGGTTCCTGCACCGCTTCTACTCCCACATGCCCGACCTCAACATCGCCAACCCGCGGGTCCGGGACGAGATCACCAAGGTCGTCGGCTACTGGCTGGAGCTGGGTCTGTCCGGCTTCCGGGTCGACGCCGCCCCGTTCGTGATCGAGCTGGCCGGCACCGAGTCCCGGCCGGACGAAGACCCGCACGGCTACCTCCGCGACCTGCGCGCCTTCACCAACCGGCGCCGCGGCGACGCCATCCTGCTCGCCGAGGCCAACCTGCCCCCCGACGACCAGCGCCGCTTCTTCGGCGACGAGGACGGCGACGAGATGCACATGCTGTTCAACTTCATCCTCAACCAGCACGTGTTCCTGGCCCTGGTCCGCCAGGACCCGGCGCCGATCGTGACCACCCTCCGGGAGCTGCCCGAGCTGCCCGAGGCCAACCAGTGGGCCAACTTCATCAAGAACCACGACGAGCTGACCCTGGACAAGCTCACCGACGCCGAGCGCGAGGAGGTGTTCGCGGCACTGGCCCCCGACCCGGACATGCGCAGCTTCGGCCGGGGCATCCGCCGCCGCGTGCCGCCCATGCTGGACGGCGACCGGCGACGCGTCGAGCTGCTCTACAGCCTGCTGTTCACCCTGCCCGGCAGCCCGGTGCTGCTGTACGGGGAGGAGATCGGCCTCGGCGACGACCAGCGGGTCGAGGGCCGGGCCGCGGTCCGGGTGGCCATGCAGTGGTCCGCCGGCCCTGGCGCCGGGTTCACCACCGGCGACCCGGCCGTGCCGCTGGTCACCGAGGGCCCGTGCGCGCCCGACAAGGTGAACGTGGCCGATCAGCGCCGCGACATCGAGTCGCTGCTCAACTGGACGGAGCGGGCCATCCGAGCCCGCAAGGAGCTGCCCGAGCTCGGCTGGGGACGCTGGCGGGTGCTGGACACCGACCAGCGGACGGTGCTGGCCCACCGCTGCGACTGGGCGGGCCAGGGCGTGCTCGTGCTGCACAACCTCGGCCCCGAGGCGGTGCCGGTCACCGTCGAGCTCGACGACGCCAAGGCGGGCCGCCCCCTGGCCGAGGTCCTGGCCAACCGGCGGTACGGCCCGGCCGAGGCCGGCCAGCCGCTCGACCTCGACGGGTTCGGCTACCGGTGGCTGCGCCTGCCCGGCGCGGCCCCGGGCTAGGCCGTGTTTCATTGACGAGGCGGTTCGACCTGACCGACGCGCAGTGGGCGGTGCTGGAGCCGCTGCTGCCGAAGGGCAGGAAGCCGGGCCGGCCGCCGAAGTGGAGCAAACGCCAGCTCGTTGATGGCATCCGGTGGCGGGTGCGGCGTCAACCGGCTCAAACGCCACCGCGGCGTGCCACCTATTATGTATCTAGACAGTTACGTAGCTGATCGGGTACATTCAAGCGTATGGATGCGGTGTTGCATGCCTTGGCGGACGGCAGCCGGCGGACGGTGCTGGAAGCCCTGCGGCAGGGCGAGGCCACGGTGAGCGAGTTGGCTGCCCTGCTGCCGATCGCTCGTCCGGGAGTCTCTCGACACCTGCGGGTGCTGCGCGAGGCGGGGTTGGTCGAGTTGCGCCAGCAGGCGCAGTGGCGGGTGTACCGCCTGCGGCCTGAACCGCTGGCCGAGGTCGACGAATGGCTGGGGCGCTATCGAGCGCTGTGGGAGCAGCGACTGAATGCACTGCACACCGAGGTAGCCCGAGGGAAAAGACAGCGAAGGAGCAGCACATGACGCCTCAACGCACGGAACCCGGCACCGTCGTGGGTTCGCTGCGGGCCGTGAACGGCAAGGCAGTCGTCCGCATGGAAGATGCCTTCGGCACCGACGCCGAGGACCTGTGGTCGGCACTGACCGATCCGCAGCGGTTGGCGCGCTGGGTCGCGCGGGTCGACGGCGACCTGCGGCTGGGCGGCGAGTTCCGGGCCACGTTTACCAGCGGTTGGGAAGGTCCGGGACGGGTCGACGTGTGCGAGCCCCCTCGACGGCTCCTGGTCACGATGTCTCCCGGGCAAGACGACCAGACCGTCATCGAGGTCGAGCTCTTTCCCGATGGCGACCAGACCCGTCTGGTACTGGAGGAGCGCGGGCTGACCCTGTACGAGGCGGCCGCCCACGGTGCCGGATGGCAGGCACACGTCGAGGACCTCGCCGCGCACCTGGCCGGCCGCCCGACCGCGGACTGGCAGACCCGATGGACCGAACTGACTCCGACGTATCGCGACCAGCAGGACCGTCTCCGATGACCCGCGACAACGGTGCGGCTGACCAGCCGCGACGCAGCGTCCTAGCAATCGTCGACGGCATCGACGAGACCGCGCGTCGGCGAACCGTGATGCCAAGTGGCTGGGCCTCGTCAACTGGTCAACCGCCTAGTGAAACATGTCTTAGCGGGCCCGGCGGGCACGGGCCGGGGCCGGCGGGGTGGGGGCCAGCGGCAGGGGCGAGGGCGGCTTGACCTCTTCCAGCCGCAGGTAGGTCACCAGCCGCTCCCCGCCGTGGGTGGCCAGCCGGGCCAGGACCTGCTGAAGCTCGGCCACGTCCCGGGCCACGACGGTGAGCAGGTAGTCCATCTCGCCGGCGACGTTGTCGGCGCCGGTGATCTGGGTCATCGCCCGGACCTGGTCCTCGAACGCCCGGGTGGAACGCGGGTCGTGGCGGGCCAGGCTCGCGGCCACGTACACGTGCAGGGGGAACCCGGCGGCGGCCGGATCGAGCCGGGCGGTGACCACCCGGATCACGCCCGACTCCTTCAGCCGGCGGACGCGGTGCAGCGTGGCCGCCGGGGAGAGCCCGACCAGGCGGGCAGCTCAGCGTGAGCCACGCGGCCCTGCTCGTCGGGGCCACCCCCGTGCTCGTCGCCGTCCTCGCCGCCCTCCGGCACCGCCGGCTGGCCCAGCCGGTGGCCTGGGCGGGGGCCGCGGTGTCGTTCGCCGGCGTCGGCCTGGTCGCCGCCGTCGGGGGCGGCGGGTCCAGCTTCGCCGGCGACGCCCTGGTCCTGGCCTCCCTGGTGCTGTCGGCCGCCTTCACCGTGGCCCAGGCCGGCCTGCTCCCCGGCCGCGACCCGGTCGCCGTCACCGCTCTGCAGTTCCTCGCGGCCGCCGTCGCCGCCCTCCCCGTGGCCGCCGCCACCGAGGCCCTCCCCGCCCTCCCCGCCAGCCCGGGGGGCCTGCTGGCCGCCGCCGGGCTGACGCTGGCGGGCACGCTGGCGCCGTCAACCCTCTTCGCCTACGGCCAGGCCCGGGTCTCGGCCGAGGTCGCCGGCGCCTTCGTCAACCTGGAGCCGCTGGTCGGCGCGGCCGCCGGCGCCGCCGCCTTCGGCGACCCGGTCGGGCTGGCCCAGGCGGCCGGCGGCGCGGCCATCCTGTCCGGGATCGTGCTGAGCAGCCTGCCCATGCTGCGACCGATTCACCCTGGCCGGGTGAAGACGGCGCCGCCACCTTCCATGCCGGAGTTCCCCTGCGCCAGCGCCGCACCCGCGGCGCCCCCTGGGTCAGCCGAACTCGACCACCAGCACCTGGCTGAACCCGGGCCCGTCGATCTGGAGGCCGTAGCAGCCGG
>JASLBL010000571.1 GCA_030146615.1 Actinomycetes bacterium | reverse complement strand
CGCCACCAGGCCCGCGCCCGCCGCGCACACTACCAACGACGCGAACAACAAGTGCGGCTGGAGTACTAGGCGATCTAGCCGGGGTGGCCCTCGACCTGGATCGGCTTGGACAGGCGGCGGCGGCCCTCGGACAGCCCGAACGAGCGGTCGTGATGGCCGGTGCCGCCGACCGCCTCCGTGAGTCCGTGGGCGGTGGACTCACGGTGGAGCCGGGCCGGTGGGCGACTGAGCATCCACGAGATGCCGCCCGACGGCAGCTCACTGACACCCAGATCGACCGAGCGTGGGCGCAAGGACGCACCATGAGCCTTGAGGATGCCCTCGCCTACGCTCGCTCGTGATCCAGTCTCCGGAGCAACCCCGTGTCATCCTGCCCCACGGGCCATCACCGACCTCGATGAACTACAACACCCCGCGAAGGAGGCCACGGGCCGATGCAACCACCACCGTCACTGTCACCGGAGACCTTGGCCGCCCAGGCCCTCGGCCAGGCCGACCCGGTGTCGGGCGGGCTGACGCCGGTGCTGAACCCCTCGACCAACTACGAGCAGCAGCCGGACGGCTCCTACCCCCAGGACCGCGTCTACACCCGCGCCGACAACCCGACCTACGAGACCGCCGAGGGCCTGCTGGCCGCGCTGGAGGGCGCGGGCTGCGCCTGCGCGCTGTTCGCCTCCGGGATGGCGGCCGCCACGGCCATCTTCCAGGCCCTGCTGCCGGGCGATCATGTGCTGGTCTCCCGGGTGCTGTATTGGGGGGTGCGCAAGTGGCTGGCCGAGTTCGCGCTCACCTGGGGCCTGGACGTGGAGTTCGTGGACGCCACCGACCTGGCGGCCGTCGGGTCAGCGATCCGTCCGGGCCGCACCCGGCTGCTGTGGGTCGAGACGCCGGCCAACCCGATGTGGGAGATCACCGACCTGGCCGGCATCTGCCAGGTGGCCCACGCCGCCGGCGCCCGGGTGGCGGTCGACAACACCGTGGCGACCCCGGTGCACACCCGACCCCTGGAGCTGGGCGCCGACCTGGTGATCCACTCGGCCACCAAGTACCTCAACGGCCACAGCGACGTGCTGGCCGGTGCGGTGCTGACCGCCCGCCGCGACCCCTTCTGGGAGCGGATCCGCTCCTGGCGGCGCAACGCCGGGGCCGTGCCGGGCCCGTTCGAGGCGTGGCTGCTGCAACGCGGCATGCGCACCCTGTTCCTGCGCGTGCACCGCGCCTCCGACAGCGCCCTGGCCATCGCCCGCCACCTCCAGGGGCACCCCGCCCTGACCGCGGTGCTGTACCCGGGCCTCGAGTCCCATCCGGGTCACCAGATCGCGGCCCGGCAGATGCATGGCGGGTTTGGCGGGATGCTGTCGATCCGGCTGGCGGGCGGCGCCGAGCAGGCGATGGCGGTGCTGGGCGCGGTGCGGGTGTTCAAGCGGGCCACCTCGCTGGGCGGGGTCGAGAGCCTGATCGAGCACCGGCGCAGCCAGGAGGGGCCCTCCTCCCCGGTGCCCGAGGACCTGCTGCGCCTGTCGATCGGCATCGAGGCCCCCGAGGACCTGCTGGCTGACCTGGACGCCGCGCTCGCCGCGGCCGGTCGGGCCATGCCCGCCGCGGCGCTACCGCCGCGCGCGCTGGGCTAGGAGGCTGCTGGGCGATGGACCTGGTCGACAGGGTGGCGATGGCGTTGGAGCGCAGCGTGCTCCCGTCGGTGATCGCCCGCGGCGGGACCGTGCGGGTCGTCGACGTCCAGGGTGGCGTTGCGACCCTGGAGGTGCGCGGCTCCCCGGGCGCGGTGCTCCCACTGACCTCCCGCATCCAGCAGCTGCTGCGCGCCGCCGTCCCCGAGCTCACCGGCGTACGGCTCGTCGGCCCCCACGCCGAACCGCCACCAGCAGATCGTAGCCAGAGCCTTGCCGACCGGGTACGCGGGGTCCTGGATGCAGAGATCAATCCGGTAATCGCCGCCCACGGCGGTCAGGTGACGCTGGTCGAGGTCGACCAGGGCTGGGCCCGTATCCGCCTGGAGGGCGGCTGCCAGGGCTGCAGCCTGGCGGAGGTGACCCTCCGGCAGGGCATCGAGCCGCTGTTGCTGGCGCGCGTTCCCGAGCTGGTTGGCCTGGCCGACGTCACCGACCATGCGGCGGGAACCACGCCGTTCTTCTCGGCCGAGAAGCGTTGATCACCGTGGCCGCGAGCGTTGCGCTGCCGGCCGCGTGCAGAGCACGGCGGAGCTGACGATGGCCCGCGTGCTGCTGCTGGTGCCCGCCCGCACCTACCGGGCGACCGACTTCCTGGTCGCGGCGAGCCAGATGGGCCTGGAGCTAGTGGTCGGCAGCGACGGCGCCCTACCGCTGGGCGGTCACCCGGTGGTGCCTGTCAACCCCAACGACCCCCAGCGGAGCGTCGCCAGGCTGGTAGCCGAAAGCGGCCCGGTCGACGCGGTGGTAGCCGTGGACACCCCGATGCTGGTCCTGGCGGCGACGGTGGCCGCCCGCCTGGGCCTGCCCCACAACCGGGTCGAGGCGGTGCGGGCCGCGGCCGACAAGGCCACCCAACGTCGCCGGTGGGCGGCCGCCGGCGTGGCCCAGCCAGCGTTCCGGACCGTGCCCGCCGACGCCTCGGAGGATGCCCTCCAGGAGGCGGCGGCGCAGGTGGGGTACCCCTGTGTGGTCAAGGCGGTGTCGCTGAGCGGCAGCCAGGGCGTGCTGCGAGCCGACGACGGCGCGGCCGGCGTGGCCGCGGCCAGGCGCATCCGCCAGATCCTCCGCGGTGCGGGACGGCCGGTGGATGAGCCGCTGCTGGTCGAGGCCTATATTCCAGGATGGGAGCTGAGCGTCGATGGGCTGCTGACCGGCGGCGAGCTGACCATCACCGCAGTGTTCGACAAACCCGATACCCCGGAGGGCCCCACCTTTGAAGAGACCGTGCTCCTGACGCCCTCCCGGCTGCCCCAGCCGATCTTGTGCGAAGCCCTCAGGGTTGTCGAGCGCGCCGCCGGGGCGCTCGGGCTCCGTTACGGCCCCATCCACGCCGAGCTGCGACTGGACACCCGTCA
>JASLBL010000540.1 GCA_030146615.1 Actinomycetes bacterium | reverse complement strand
CCGAGGTCCGCCGGCTGCTGGTCGCCCTGGTCTGGACCACACCGGTCCAGCCCGGCTTGGTGCTGGCCTGGTCACGATGGCGGCGCCGCCACCAGGCCCGCGCCCGCCGCGCACACTACCAACGACGCGAACAACAAGTGCGGCTGGAGTACTAGGCCCCCGGTCGATCGGGGGTCCGGGGGCCTCAAGCCTAGGCCCCCGGTCGATCGGGGGTCCGGGGGCCTTAAGCCTAGGCCCCCGGTCGGTCGGGGCGGCCCTGGTCAGCGTTCGGCCTTGAACAGGGCCGGGAGCTCGGCCGGCGACCCGGCGCCCTGGGCGGCCAGGTAGCGCTCCAGGCCGTCGGCGACCTCGACCACCGCTCGAGGGTTGATGAAGCTGCCGGTGCCGACGGCGACCGCGGTCGCCCCGACGAGCAGGAACTCGGCCGCGTCCTCGCCGGTGACCACGCCGCCGGTGCCGACGATCGGCACCCCGGGGAGGGCCTGGGCGACCTGCCAGACGCAGCGGACGGCCACCGGCCGGATCGCCGGCCCGGACAGCCCGCCGGTGACCGCGGCCAGCCGGGGCCGGCGTCGGCCGACATCCACGGCCATGCCGACCAGGGTGTTGATCAGGGTCAGCCCGTCGGCCCCGGCATCGACCACCGCCCTGGCCACGGCGACCAGGTCGGTGACGTCGGCGGTGAGCTTGGCCAGCACCGGGGCCGAGGTCGCGGCCTTGACCGCCCGCATGACCTCGGCCGCGGCCGCCGGTTCGGTGGCGAAGACCTCGCCGCGGTGCTCGACGTTGGGGCAGGACAGGTTGACCTCGACCAGAGCCACCCCGGGCTCGCCGTCCAGGCGGGCCGCCAGCCGCCCGAACTCGGCCGGGGTGCGGCCGACCAGGCTGGCCACGACGGTGGCCCCGGCGTCGGCCAGGAACGCGAGGTCGCCGGCGCAGAACGCCTCGACGCCCGGGTTCTGGAGGCCGATGGCGTTGAGCATGCCCGAGGGGGTCTCGGCCGTCCGCGGCGTCGGGCGGCCGCGGCGGGGCTCCAGGCTGACCGACTTGGTGACGATGCCGCCGAGGGCGGCCAGGTCGACCCAGCCGGCCATCTCCCGCCCGAACCCGAAGCACCCGGACGCGGCCAGGACCGGGGTCCTGAGCCGGACCCCACAGAGGTCCACCGACAGCTCGACACTCACCCCGCCGGCTCCAGCTCTGGGTAGCCCAACTCGGCCCAGGCGATCGCGCTGCCGTCGAACACCGGCCCCTCCAGGCACGACCGGGCCATCCGGGTCTCCCGGGGGCTACGCTTGAGGTCCCCGGACCCCCCGCCAGGCCCGACCGGCAGGACACAGGAGAAGCAGATCCCGGTGCCGCAGGCCATCTGCTCCTCGACCGCGACCTGGCAGGCCACCCCGGCCGCGGCCGCGACCCGGCTGACCGCGGCCAGCATCGGCATCGGGCCGCAGGCGTAGACCCGCTCGGCCCCGGTGCCGGCGAGCAGGCCGGGCAGCGGGTCGGTGACCAGCCCGCGCTGGCCGGCCGACCCGTCGTCGGTGGTCACGGTCAGGCTGTGCCCGAGCCGCCTGGCCTCCAGGGCGTCGAGCAGGCGGCCGGCGGTGGCCGCCCCGATCACGAGGTCGACCCGGCAGCGCCGCGCCCGCAGCTCGGTGGCCAGGAAGAACAGCGGGGCGGCGCCGTAGCCGCCGCCGACCAGCAGGCACCCGGCCGGCTCCTCCGGCGGGTCGAACGGCCGGCCGAGCGGCCCGAGCACGTCGACCACGTCGTGCGGGCGGAGCCCGGCCATCGTCCTGGTCCCGGCCCCGACCACGTCGAAGACGATCTCGACCGTGCCCGGGCGCCCGACCCGGTAGATCGAGAACGGCCGCCGCAGCGGCAACGACCGGTCCTCCCCGGCCAGGAGGTGGACGAACTGCCCCGGCCGGGCCCCGTCGGCGATCTGGGGGGCGGCCAGGGTGAGCGAGTGGTACTCCCCCACGTTGCGCCGCTCCAGCACCTCACACAGCTCCTGCACCGGGCTCATGCGCCGTCCCGACCCACCGGGGCACCCCCTCGGGGTTCCCCGGACCCCTCCGCATGCCAGGCCTGGAGGGGGCGGACGGCCAGGTCGCCGGCCAGGCGGGCCTCGATCCCCTGGACGACCGCGGTGAGGCCGGAGAGGGTGGTGATGCAGGGGATGTCGGCGGCCACGGCGGCGATGCGGATGTCGTAGCCGTCCTCCCTGGCCCCGGGCCCGGCGGGGGTGTTGACAACCAGGTCGATCTCCCCGGCCCGGATCCGGTCGACCACGTTGTCCGGCCCCTCGTGGCCCTTGCGGACGATCTCCGCCTCCATCCCGTTGCGGCGCAGGACCCCGGCCGTGCCGGTGGTCGCGACCAGGGTGAAGCCCAGGTCGGCGAGGCGCTTGGCCGGCAGCACGATGGCCCGCTTGTCGGCGTTGCGGACCGACAGGAAGGCCACCCCCTTGACCGGCAGGGCCCCGTAGGCGGCCTCCTGGCTCTTGGCGAACGCGGCCCCGAAGCGGGCGTCGATCCCCAGGACCTCGCCGGTGGAGCGCATCTCCGGCCCCAGCAGCGAGTCGGCCCCGGGGAAGCGGGCGAACGGCAGCACCGCCTCCTTGACCCCGACGTGGGCTGGCTCGGCCGCCCGGAGGCCGAGGCCGGCCAGGGTCGACCCGGTCATCAGCCAGGCCGCCGCCTTGGCCACGGGCAGGCCGGTGACCTTCTCCACGAACGGCAACGAGCGGCTGGCCCGCGGGTTGGCCTCGAGCACGTACAGCCGGTCGCCCTTGAAGGCGAACTGGACGTTGAGGACGCCGACCACCCCGAGGGCGCGGCCCAGCCGGGCGGTGGCCTCCTCGACGGCCGCGACCTGGTCGGCCCCCAGCGTGATCGGCGGGAGCACGCAGGCCGAGTCGCCGGAGTGGATGCCGGCCTCCTCGATGTGCTCCATGACCCCGCAGACCAGCACGTTGCCGGTGGCGTCGCAGAGGGCGTCGACGTCGACCTCGACCGCGTCCTCCAGGAACCGGTCCACCAGGACCGGCCGGTGCCCGGGGGGGTTCGGGGGGCCCGCCCCGGGCCCCCCGATGGACGCCCCACCGATGGCGGCCAGGGCGCTGGAGCGGGCAAGGCCGTCGGCGTCGTAGCAGACCTCCATGGAGCGGCCGCCGAGCACGTACGAGGGCCGGACCAGGACCGGGTAGCCGACCCGGTCGGCGACGGCCAGGGCCTGCTCGACGGTGGCCGCCTGGCCCCAGGGCGGGGCGTCCAGGCCGCACTGCTCAAGGACCGTCCCGAACCGGCCCCGGTCCTCGGCCAGGTCGATGGCGTCGGGCGGGGTGCCCAGCAGCGGCACCCCGGCCGCGGCCAGCCCCTGGGCCAGCTGGAGCGGGGTCTGGCCGCCCATGGTCACGATCACCCCGTGAAGGTCGCCCCCGGCGGCCTCAGCCCGGCACACCTCGAGCACGTCCTCGCAGGTCAGCGGCTCGACATAGAGGCGGTCGGCGACGTCGTAGTCGGTCGAGACGGTCTCGGGGTTGCAGTTGACCATCACCGTCTCGTAGCCGGCCTCGCGCAGGGCCTGGACGGCGTGGACGCAGGCGGTGTCGAACTCGACCCCCTGGCCGATCCGGTTGGGCCCCGACCCGAGCACCACCACCCGGCGCCGGCCGGTGGCCGGGACCTCGCTCTCCTCCTCGTAGGTCGAGTAGTGGTAGGGGGTGGAGGCCTCGAACTCGCCCGCGCAGGTGTCGACCGACCGGTAGACCGGCTCGACCCCCAGGGCCCGGCGCCGGGTCCGGACCTCGCCCTCGGTGGCCCCGACGGCCGCGGCCAGCTGGGGGTCGGAGAAGCCGTGGCGCTTGGCCCGCCAGAGCAGGCCCCGTCCGAGGTCGTCGATCGAGGCGGCGACGGCCACCTCGGCCGCGACCTCGACGATGCGGGCGATCCCGTCCACGAACCAGGGGTCGATGTCGGAGGCGGCCGCGACCTCGTCGACCGTCCGGCCCAGCCGCAGGGCCCGCTCGACCGCCTCCAGCCGGTCGGCGGTCGGCCGGGCGCAGGCGGCCAGCAGGGCCTCGGGGGCCGCCTCGGGTGACCCCGGCGCCGGGTCGGCCGCCTGGTTGCCGAGGCCGTCGCGGCCCGTCTCAAGCGACCGGCAGGCCTTCTGGAGGGCCTCGGGGAAGGTCCGGCCGATGGCCATGACCTCCCCGACCGACTTCATCCGGGTGGTCAGCTCGGGGTCGGCCCCGGGGAACTTCTCGAAGTTGAACCGGGGGACCTTGACGACCACGTAGTCCAGGGTGGGCTCGAAGGCGGCGGCGGTCTTGCCGGTGACCTCGTTGCGGATCTCGTCCAGGGTGAACCCGACGGCCAGCTGGGCGGCCACCTTGGCGATCGGGAACCCGGTGGCCTTGGAGGCCAGGGCCGAGGACCGCGACACCCGCGGGTTCATCTCGATCACGACCCGCCGCCCGGTGCGAGGGTCGACGGCGAACTGGACGTTGGCCCCGCCGGTCTCGACCCCGACGGCCCGCAGCACGGTCAGGGCGTCGTCGCGCATCTCCTGGTACTCGCGGTCGGACAGGGTCATCTGGGGGGCGACGGTGACCGAGTCGCCGGTGTGGACGCCCATCGGGTCGACGTTCTCGATCGAGCAGACGACCACGGCGTTGTCGGCCCGGTCACGCATCACCTCGAGCTCGAACTCCTTCCAGCCGAGCACCGACTCCTCGATGAGGACCCGGCCGACCGGGCTGGCGGTCAGGCCCTCGGCCAGCAGCCGCTCCAGCTCGGCCGGGGTCCGGGCGATGCCGCCGCCCCAGCCGCCGAGGGTGAACGAGGGCCGGATGACCACCGGCAGGCCGAGGTCTCCGGCCACGGCCAGGCCCTCGGCGACGGTCCCGACCTCGACCCCGCGGGGCAGGTCGAGGCCGGCCGCCAGGCAGGTCTCGGTGAACTCGACCCGGGACTCGGCCCGGCGGACGGCGTCCACGGTGGCCCCGATCAGCTCGACCCCGAGCCGCTCCAGGGTGCCGTTCTCGTGCAGGGCCACGGCCAGGTTGAGGGCCGTCTGCCCGCCCAGGGTGGGCAGCAGGGCGTCGGGCCGCTCGGCCTCGAGCACGGCCGCCACCGGGCCGGGGGTGAGCGGCTCCAGGTAGGTGGCGTCGGCGACCTCGGGGTCGGTCATGATCGTGGCCGGGTTGGAGTTGACCAGCACGACCCGCAGCCCCAGCCCCCGCAGGGCCCGGCAGGCCTGGGTGCCGGAGTAGTCGAACTCGGCCGCCTGCCCGATGACGATCGGCCCCGAGCCGACGACCAGGATGGTGCGCAGGTCCTCGCGCAGCGGCACTAGGCGTCACCCCGGCGGACCTCGGGCGGGGCCCCGCCCGGGGGAGCTGGTTGGGGGGGGTCCGGGGGGGCGCTTGCTGCCCCACCGGTCGGTCGGTCGTAGGCGGACTGGCCGGCGTCCCAGCCGTCGTAGAGGCCCCGGCCCATGGCCTCGGCCCACAGGGCCCTGACCTGGGACGGGCTGAGCAGCCGGAGGCGGATGACGAGCCGGCTGGCCCCCTCGACGCTGGCCACCAGGGTCCGGAGCTTGGCCTCGTCCTGGGCGGTGGTGCGCCGGCCGGTGGGCGAGACGGCGGCCTCGGCCTCGCCCCGAAGGCTCGACTTGAGGGTGAAGACCCGCTCGAACTCGGCCCGGAGGGCGTCGGCGACCTCCCCGGCCGGGGGCAGGGCGCCCTGGTCGACCCCGCCCAGGGCGCGGAAGGTGCGCTGCTCAGCCATGTCGGGCTCCCTCCATCAGGCCTGCGAACCGCTCGAACAGGGGGTGGGCGTCGTGGGGGCCGGGGGCGGCCTCGGGGTGGTACTGGACCGAGAAGGCCGCCACGTCCAGGCATTCCAGGCCCTCGACGACGCCGTCGTTGGCGTTGGCGTGGGTCACCCGGACGCCTTCCGGGAGGCTGTCGCCGTCGACCGCGAAGCCGTGGTTGTGGCTGGTGACCGCGACCCGGCCGGTGGCCAGCTCGACCACCGGCTGGTTGACGCCCCGGTGGCCGAACTTGAGCCGGACGGTTCGGCCGCCGACGGCCTGGCCGAGGAGCTGGTGGCCGAGGCAGATGCCGAACACCGGCACCTGGCCGAGCAGCTCCCGGGTGGCCCGGACGCCGTGGCCGACGGTGGCCGGGTCGCCGGGGCCGTTGGACAGCATCACCCCGTCGGGCCGCCAGGCCAGGGCCTCGGCGGCCGGGGTGGCGGCCGGGACGACCAGCACCCGGGCCCCGAGCCGGCGCAGCCGCCGGGCGATGTTGGCCTTGGCCCCGAAGTCGTACAGCACGACCCGGTGGCGTTCGGTGCCCTCGGCGGGCAGCTCGACCGGCTCGGCCCTGGTCACCCGGTCGACCATGGCCAGGCCGTTGGGGTCGGGGGCGGCCATGGCCAGCCGGCGCAGCTGCTCGGGGTCGGCGACCTCGGTCGAGACGGCGCCCCGCATGGCCCCGCGCTGGCGCAGGTGGCGGACCAGCCGGCGGGTGTCGAGGCCCTCGATCCCGGGCACGCCGGCCGCCTCCAGCTCCTCGGCCAGGCTGCGCTCGGCCCGCCAGCTGGAGGGCCGCCGGGCCGCCTGCCGGACCAGGAACGCGGCCACCTGGACCTTGTCGGACTCGGCGTCGGCCGGGGCGGTGCCGTAGTTGCCGACCTCGGGGGCGGCCATGCAGACCAGCTGGCCGGCGTACGACGGGTCGGTCAGGACCTCCTGGTAGCCGCTCATGGCGGTGTTGAACACGACCTCCCCGGCGACGGTGGCCGGGGCGGAGGTGAACGCCTCGCCCCGGAAGGCGGTGCCGTCCTCCAGCACCAGCAGGGCCTCGGCCCGATTCATCGGGGCACCAGCGGCCGGAGCCGGTCCGCCCAGCCGGGGGCGGTGGCCTCGTCGAGGACGAACCCGGAGCGCAGGGTCGCCGGGCCGAGCTGCCAGTCGACGACCAGCACCTTGTCGGCGTAGACCTCCTTGCCGGCGTGGTGGGAGGCGACCTCGACCCCGCGCAGGTTGCCGGCCGGGATGCACCAGGGCTCGCCGTCGCGCTCGACCCGCAGCCCGCCCGCCTCCAGGTTGAGGCCGACCAGCCCCCGGCCGAGCAGGCCGTAGCCGTTGAAGCGGCGGACGGTCGAGGGGGCGAAGGTGGTCCCCAGGTAGCGGGCCTGGTAGGTCAGCAGGGCCGGCCCGGCCGGCGGGCAGGCGGGCAGCGACGGCAGCCCGGCCTCCTGGCGGTTGACGGTGCGCCGGACCGCGCCCAGGACCAGCCAGGCGGCCAGCCCGGCGATGACCAGCACCGCCGCCGAGCCGAGCACCCAGCTCACGGTGTCCACCGCCGCCGGCCGCTCACCGGGTCGCCCGCCCGTCGCGGACGGTGAAGGCGCCGCGGAGCAGGGTGTGGACGACCCGCCCGCGGAGCTGGCGGCCGTGGAAGGGGGTGTTGCGGGCCCGGCTGGCCAGCCTGGCCCGGTCCACCGTCCAGCTGGCCGCCGGGTCGAAAACGGCCAGGTTGGCCGGGGCGCCGGGCGCGACCGGGCCGCCATGGCCGCCGAGCCGCCGGCAGCGGGCCGGGCCGGCGGTGAGCCGCTCGACCGCCGCCGGCAGCTCCAGGTAGCCGGGCTCGACCAGCTCGGTCAGGGTCACCGCCAGAGCTGTCTCCAGACCCAGCATGCCCGGCGGGGCGCTGCCCCACTCGACCTCCTTGTCCTCGCGGGCGTGGGGGGCGTGGTCGGTGGCGATGGCGTCAAGGGTGCCGTCGGCCAGGCCCAGGCGGACCGCCTCGACGTCGGCCTTCTCGCGCAGGGGCGGGTTGACCTTGAACACCGGGTCGTAGGAGCGCGCGGCCTCGTCGGTCAGGCTGAAGTGGTGGGGGGCGGCCTCGGCGGTGACCCGGGCCCCGCGGGCCTTGGCCGCCCGGATCAGCTCGACCGCCCCGCCGGTGGAGACGTGGCACAGGTGCAGGCGACCGCCGGTGAGCTCGGCCAGGAGCAGGTCGCGGGCGACCACCATCTCCTCGGCGGCGGCCGGCCACCCGGCCAGCCCGAGCATGGCCGACACCTCGCCCTCGTGCATCTGGGCGCCGTCGGTCAGCGACGCGTCCTCGGCGTGGTCGGCGATCACGGCGTCGAAGGCCCGGGCGTACTCGAGGGCCAGCCGCAGCAGCCGGGCCTCGCGGATCGGGTGGCCGTCGTCGGAGAAGCAGTCCACGGCGGCCGCCGAGCGGGCCATGGCCCCCAGCTCGGCCAGCTCGCTCCCCCGCCGGCCGACGGTCACCGCCCCGACCGGGAACACGTCGACCAGGCCGA
>JASLBL010000520.1 GCA_030146615.1 Actinomycetes bacterium | reverse complement strand
CTGGGTCATGCTCTACCAGTACGGCAACCCGGCGA
Organism: Actinomycetes bacterium; assembly: GCA_030146615.1. Classification (GTDB taxonomy): domain Bacteria; phylum Actinomycetota; class CALGFH01; order CALGFH01; family CALGFH01; genus CALGFH01. Next base: position 4,006 of record JASLBL010000520.1, on the reverse strand, counting down.
ATGTCACCGCCCACTACGAGACCACCGGCCCGGAGATCTGGCGCGACCTGCCCGAGGTGACGCACTTCGTGGCCGGCCTCGGCACCAGCGGCACCCTGGTCGGGGTGGGCCGCTTCCTCAAGGAGCAGAACCCGCTGGTGCAGGTGGTGGCGGCCGAGCCCGAGTACGGCGACCTGGTGTACGGGCTGCGCAACCTCGACGAGGGGTTCGTGCCGCCCATCTTCGACGAGACCGTGCTCGACCGGCGGATCAAGGTCGGCTCCCACGACGCCCTGGCCCGCACCCGGGAGCTGGCCGCGACCGAGGGGGTGTTCGCCGGCATCTCCACCGGGGCCGTCCTGCACGTCGCCCTGCGGGTGGCCGAGCCGCTGGAGCAGGCCGACATCGTCGTGCTCGCCCCCGACGGCGGCTGGAAGTACCTCTCCACCGGCGCCTACGGCGCCGACCCGGAGGCCGCCGAGGCCGGCCTGCGCGGCCAGCTCTGGGCCTAGCGGGCCACCCGGCTGCGGTATCGTCCGTCGCATGGACCCACGACCCATCGGCATCTTCGACTCCGGCGTCGGCGGGCTGACCGTCGCCCGGGCGGTGATCGACCTGCTGCCCCACGAGTCGGTCATCTACTTCGGGGACACGGCCCGGTTCCCGTACGGCCCCCGGTCCCAGGCCCAGGTGCGGACCTTCGCCTCCGAGATCATGGACCTGCTGGTGGCCGAGGACGTCAAGCTGGCCGTGGTCGCCTGCAACAGCGCCTCGGCGGCCGCCTTCGACGAGCTCAAGGCCGCCTACCCGCTGCCGGTGGTCGAGGTGATCGAGCCGGCGGTGCGGGCCGCGGTGCGCCTGACCCGCAACCGCAACGTCGGGCTGATCGGCACCGAGGGGACGATCCGCTCCGGCCGCTACCGCGAGGCCATCGAGGAGACCCACGAGAACGTCACCCTGGTCGCCCAGGCCTGCCCCCGGTTCGTCGAGTACGTCGAGCGGGGCGAGACCACCGGCCCGGAGATCCTGGAGCTGGCCCGCGGCTACCTGGCCCCCCTGCTGGCCGCCGAGGTCGACACCCTGATCCTCGGCTGCACCCACTACCCGCTGCTCACCGGGGTCATCGGCTACCTGGTGGGCCCGGACGTGTTCCTGGTCAACTCGGCCGAGTGGACCGCCCGCAGCGTCTTCGCCGAGCTCACCAAGGCCGACCTCCACGCCCCCTACGGGGCCCGGCCGGCCCACCGGTTCCTCGCCTCCGGCGACCCCGACGAGTTCCGGCGGGTCGGGGCCCGCTTCCTCGGCCCGGAGGTCGGACTGGTCGAGCGGCGCAGCGCGGCCGTGGCGGTCGAGGCCGAGGCGTCGTGATCCGGCTCACCGTCCTCGGCAGCTCCGGGACCTATCCGGCCGCCGGCCGCGCCTGCTCCGGCTACCTGCTGGAGGCGGGCGAGGGCGACCAGGCGACCCGGGTCTGGGTCGACACCGGCCCCGGCACCCTCTCCAACCTGCTCCGGGTGGCCGAGCTGCCGACGCTTGACGCCATCTGGGTCAGCCACCTGCACGTCGACCACGTCGGCGACCTGCTGGCGGCCAACTACGCCCTGCGCTACGGCGACTTCCAGCCGCCCCCGGCCCCGGTGCCGGTGTTCGGCCCCACCGACTGGGTCAGCCACGTGCGGCCGTTCCTGTCCACCGGCGAGAGCGAGCCCATCGACGGCACCTTCGAGGTCCACGACCTGCACGACGGCGAGCGGGTCGACCTGGGGCCGCTGCGGCTGGAGGCGGTGGCCACCGTGCACTCGGTCGAGACCTACGCCGTCCGGGCCACCGCCGGCGGCCGCACCGTCGCCTACTCGGCCGACTCGGGCTCCTGCGACGCCCTTGGGCGCCTGGCCGACCAGGCCGACCTGTTCGTGTGCGAGGCCGCCTGGTCGGAGTGGCCCGAGGGCGCCCCCCCGATCCACCTGACCCCGCAGCTGGCCGGGGAGTGGGCGGCCAAGGCTCGGGCCAGGCGGCTGCTGCTCACCCACCTGCGTCCCGGCAGCGACACCGCGGCCGCCACCGCCCGCGCCGCCGAGGCCTACGGCGGCCCGGTGGGCGTCGCCACCGAACTGGAGGTTCACCGCATCTGATGGCCAGAAAAGATGGGCGCGCCCCCGACCAGCTGCGCCCGGTCACGATCACCCTCGGCTGGCAGGAGACGGCCTTCGCCTCGGCCCTGGTCGAGCTGGGCCGGACCAAGGTGGTGTGCGCGGTCAGCTACGAGGACCGGGTGCCGCCGTTCCTGCGCGGCAGCGGCAAGGGCTGGGTGACGTCGGAGTACGCCATGCTCCCGGGGGCGACCGGCGAGCGGTCGGGCCGCGAGGTCGCCAAGGGCCGGCCGGGCGGGCGCACCCACGAGATCCAGCGGCTGATCGGCCGGTCCCTGCGGGCGGTCACCGACACCCAGGCGTTCGGGGAGTCGACCCTGTGGGTGGACTGCGACGTCCTCCAGGCCGACGGCGGCACCCGCTGCGCCTCGATCACCGGCGCCTGGGTGGCCCTGTTCGCGGCCAGCCACCGGCTGATGCAGGAGAAGCGGATCAAGTCGTTCCCGCTGCGGGACCACGTGGCCGCGGTCAGCGTCGGGATGGTCGACGGCATCCCCTGCCTCGACCTTCCGTATGAGGAGGACGTGCGCGCCGAGACCGACATGAACGTGGTCATGACCGGCCTCGGCGGCCTGGTCGAGGTCCAGGGCACGGCCGAGCGGGAGCCGTTCAGCCGGGCCGAGCTGAACACCCTGCTCGACCTGGCCGCCTCCGGCATCGCCGACCTGGTCAAGGCTCAGAAGCAGGCCCTGGGGCCGATGCTGGAGCAGGCGGCCATCCCGCCTCTGCGCCGCCTCGCCCTGGGCCCGGCGTCGCTCGACCTGGCCGACGGCCGCGCCGGCTAGGTGGAGCTGCCGCGCCTGCTGCTGGCCAGCGCCAACCAGGGTAAGCTGCGCGAGCTGCGGACGATCCTGGCCGGGCTGCCGGTGGCGCTGGTCGGCCTGGCCGAGGCCGGCCTCGGCGACCCGCCCGAGGTCGAGGAGACCGGCGACACGTTCCTTGAGAACGCCCTGCTCAAGGCCCGGGCCTATGCCGCCTGGTCGAGGCTGGCCGCGGTCGCCGACGACTCCGGCCTGGAGGTCGACGCCCTCGGCGGCGCCCCCGGGGTCCGCTCGGCCCGCTACGCCGGCCCGGGCGCCGGCGACCGGGCCAACCTGGACAAGCTCCTGGCCGCCCTGGACGGGGTCCCACCGGAGCGGCGCACGGCCCGGTTCCGCTGCGCGGCCGTGCTGGTGGACCCCGAAGCGGGGGGGTCCGGGGGGCTCAAGCCTAGCCCCCCGGAGGGCAGGGAGTGGCACGCCGAGGCGGCCTGGCCGGGGCGGATCCTGGAGGCGCCGCGGGGGAGCGGCGGGTTCGGCTACGACCCGGTGTTCCTGCCCGACGGCTGGGAGCTGACCAGCGCCGAGGTCGACCAGGCGACCAAGGACGCCGCCTCCCACCGCGGCCAGGCGTTCCGCGCCCTCCGCCCGGCCATCGAGGCCTGGGCGACTACCGGTCGGTGACGGCGAGCCTGGCCGCGAACCCGACGAGCAGCGCCCCCAGCGACCGCTGGAGCCACCGGCGGACGGCCGGTGCGGCGAGCACGCGGTCGCGGACGCTGGCGCTCGCCCAGGCGTAGACGACGAACACGGCCAGGGTGGCGAGCATGAAGACCCCGCCCAGCCCGGCCAGCCTCGGATCGAGCAGGCCCGGCGGGCTGTCGAGGAACTGGGGGAGGAAGGCGAAGAAGAACACGGTCAGCTTCGGGTTCAGGAGATTTACCAGAATTGCCCGGCGCACCACCAGCCCGGCCGGGTCGGCCGAGGCGCGCTGCTGGTCCAGCTGGAGGCCGTCGCCGTCGCGGAGCAGCGACACGCCCATCCAGACGAGGTAGGCGACGCCCGCCCACCGGACCGTCTCGAACGCCACCGCGCCGGCCTGCATGATCCCGGACAGGC
>JASLBL010000448.1 GCA_030146615.1 Actinomycetes bacterium | reverse complement strand
CTGGCCGCCGGCCGCTCCAGGTCGTCGGCGGCCGCCGCCGGCTCGTCGAAGCCGAGCCGGGCCAGGGTGGAGAGCGCCCCGGGGCCCCGCCCGCCTAGAGCTCCGGCCGAGTATGCACGGCGCGCACGTTACCGGCCTCCTGTTCCTCCATCGTGACGCGGGGTGCGGCGCCGATACTCGCCCGGCGCGCTAGAGCAGCGGCAGGTAGCGCTCGCGCTCGAACGGGGAGACGTAGCGCTGGTAGCTGTCCCAGTCGCGGTGCTTGTTGCGCAGGAAGTACTCGAAGACGTGCTCGCCGAGGACCTCGGCGACCAGTTCGGACTGCTCCATGGCGCTCAAGGCCTCGTGCAGGTCGACCGGGAGGGGCCGGATGCCGGCGGCCCGGCGCTCGGCCTCGGTCATCTCCTGGAGGTTGTCGCCGGCCTCCGGGGGCAGCTCGTACTCCTCCTCGATCCCCTTCATGCCGGCGGCCAGCAGGACCGCGAAGGCCAGGTACGGGTTGGCGGCCGGGTCGGGCGAGCGGACCTCGACGTCGACCCGGTCGGAGCGGTAGCCGCCCACCCTGACCATGGCCGAGCGGTTGCGCTGGGCCCAGCAGACGTAGGTCGGGGCGTCGAAGCCGGGAACCAGCCGCTTGTAGGAGTTGATCCACTGGTTGGTCACGGCGGTGTACTCGGGCGCGTGGACGAGCAGCCCGGCGATGAAGCTGCGGGCCGTCTTGGACAGGTTGGCCTCCTGCCCGGGGTCGTAGAAGGCGTTACGGTCGCCCTCGTACAGCGACAGGTGGGTGTCCATGCCCGACCCGGCCACCCCCTCGCGCGGCTTGGGCATGAAGGTGGCGTGCAGGCCCTCCTCCAGGGCCGCCTCCTTGACCACCAGGCGGGCGCTCATGACGTTGTCGGCCATGGTCAGGGCGTCGGCCTCACGCAGGTCGATCTCGTGCTGGCTGGGGGCGATCTCGTGGTGGGACTGCATCACCGAGATGCCCATCCGCTCCAGCATGGCGATCGCGATGCGGCGGAAGTCCTGGGACAGGTCGAGGGCGGTCTGGTCGAAGTAGGAGCCGATGTCCAGCGGGCGGCCCGTCTCGGCGTCGCCGAACAGGAAGAACTCGAGCTCCGGCATGACGTAGACGGTGAAGCCGCGGCCAGCGGCCCGTTCCAGGTTGCGCCGCAGCACCCACCGGGGGTCGCCGTCGAACGGCTCGCCCTCGGTGGTCAGCACGTCGCAGAACATCCGGGCCACACCGCCGTCGCCCCGGCCCGGCAGCACCTGGAAGGTGCCCGGGTCGGGCTTGGCGATCATGTCCGCCTCCTGGACCCGGGCATAGCCCTCGATGGCCGAGCCGTCGAACTCCATGCCCCGCTCGAAGGCGTCCTCGAGCTCGGCCGGGGTGATGGCGAACGACTTCAGGAACCCGAGCACGTCGGTGAACCAGAGGCGGATGAAGCGGACGTCGCGGTCCTCGACCGTCCGAAGCACGTACTCCTGCTGCTTGTCCATGGCCTGGCGATGCTAGCAGGCCGGCGACCAGGCGGCGGCGACGCGGGCGCCAGCTCGCCGAGGGGAACGACCTGGTCGACCGCGCCGGCGGCGACGGCGGCGCCGGGCATGCCGGCGACCACGCAGGAGGCCTCATCCTGGGCCAGCACCCTCCCCCTGGCCCGGCGCATCTCCAGCAGCCCGGCCGCGCCGTCGCTGCCCATCCCGGTGAGGATGACGCCGACGGCGCGGGGGCCGAAGACCCGGGCGACCGATGCGAACAGGTGCGAGGCCGACGGCCGGTGCCCGTCGACGGGCGGGCCCTGGCCCAGCTCGACCCGGGCGGCGCCGGACAGGCCGAGGTGGGTCCCGGCCGGGGCGATGACGACCTCGCCCGGCCGCAGCGGCCGGCCGTCAACGGCCAGGCGGACCGGCAGCGGCGTCGCCTCGTCCAGCCAGGTGGCCAGGGCGGCGTCGAAGCCCGGGGTGATGTGCTGCACCACCAGGATGGGGACCGGAGTGGCCGCCGGGAGGCCACGCAGGACGGTGGCGAGGGCGGCCGGGCCGCCGGTGGAGGCGCCCACCGCCACCACTTCGGCCGGGCGCCGGGGGGTCGAGGTCGGCGCGGCCGGGGTCGCGGCAACGGGGGTCGCGGCCGGTGCCGGGGGCGCGGCCGGGCGGCGGCGGAACACCTTGACCTCGCCCATGAGCTTGACCGTGCCCACCAGCTCGGCCACCTCGGCCGCGAAGCCGGGGTGAGCCGGGCCGCGCGGCTTGCGCAGCGCGGTCAGGGCCCCGGCGTCCAGCGCCCTGACAGAGTGGGCGAGGTCGTCGGGATCGTGGCCGCCGGACACGACCACGATCGGCGCCGGATGCAGCTCCATGATCCGGCGGGTGGTCTCCAGCCCGTCCATGCCGGGCATCTGGACGTCCATGGTGATGACGTCGGGCCGCAGCCGCTCGGCCAGCCGGAGCGCCTCGGCTCCGCTGGAGGCCTCGCCCACGACCTGGAGGCCGGGGTCGCGGCCCAGGACCTCGGCCAGCAGCCGCCTGGCCACCTCGGAGTCGTCGACCACCAGGACCCGGAGCATCAGATCAGGCGCCGGATGGTCTCGAGCAGCCGGTCCTGGTCGAAGGCGCCCTTGACGATGTAGGCGTCGGCGCCGACCTCGACCCCGCGGCGCCGGTCCTCCTCGGAGTCGAGCGAGGTCACCAGGACCACCGGCAGGTCGCGGAGCCGCTCGTCGGCCCGGACCCGGGCCGTCAGCGAGAACCCGTCCAGGTGGGGCATCTCGATGTCGGTGACGACCAGGTCACAAGGCTCGCGGCCGAGCAGGTCGAGCGCTGCCGCGCCGTCGGCGGCCACGCGCACCTGGTAGCCGGCGGCCTCCAGGATGCTCTTCTCCAGGGTGCGGGTGACGGCCGAGTCGTCCACGACCAGGACGGTCGCCGGGCCCGCCGGGTCGGGGCCCGCCGGGGCCGGCCCGGCGGCGGTGGCCGGGCCCGGCTCGGCGGCGTAGCCAGGTCGGGTCAGGTCGGCCGCGTTCAGGATCATGACGACCTCGCCCGAGGCCAGGGTGGCCGCCCCGGCCGTCCCGCCGACCCGGGCGAACGGCCAGGGCAGCGGCTTGATGACCACCTCCTGGACGCCGACCAGGGACTCGACGGCCAGGGCGGTGCGGCGCTCGGCCGAGCCGACCACGACCACCGTGCCGGCGCCGGGGCCGGCCTGCGGCTGGAGGCCGAGCAGGGCGACCGCCGGGACCAGCGGGAGCGGCCGGCCGTCGACCGGGACGACCTGGCTGCCGCCGACCCAGCCCATCTCCTCGGCCCGGGCCCGTTCGATGCGGACCACGTTGGTGACCGGCAGCCCGAAGGACCGGCCGGCCGCGCCGACCAGCAGGCACAGGGTGGTGGCGACGGTCAGGGGCAGCTCGAGGCGGAAGCTGGTGCCCCGCCCGGCCTCGGTGTCCAGGGCGATGGTGCCCTGCAGCCGCTCCACGTGCTCGCGGACGACGTCGAGGCCGACACCGCGACCGGACAGCCCGGTGACCCGGGTGGCGGTCGAGAAGCCGCTGCGGAACACCAGGTCCAGGACCTCCCGGTCGCCGGCCCGTTCGGCCTCCTCGGCGGTGAGCAGGCCGCGCTCGAGCGCCCGGGCCCGGACCCGGGCCGGGTCGATCCCGGCGCCGTCGTCGGCCACCTCGACCTGGAGAACACCCTCGCGCTGGACGGCCGCGACCACCACCGACCCCCGGCGGGGCTTGCCGGCCCGGGCCCGGGCCTCGGCGGTCTCGAGGCCGTGGTCCAGGGCGTTGCGCAGCAAGTGGGTAAGGGGCGCCCTGAGCTGCTCCAACACGGCCCGGTCGACCTCGACATCGCCCCTGTTGACCTCCAGGTCGGCCTCCTTGCCCAGCTCCCTGGTGATGTCCCGGTGCAGCCGCGGGAAGCCGTCGAACAGGGTCGAGACCGGCAGCATCCGGGCTCGCCGCACCTCCTCACGAAGCTCGTCGACGGCCTGGCCGAGGCGGCGCCCTTCGGCCTGGCTACCCCGGGCCAGCAGGTCGACCTGGCGGCGGATGCCGGCGAGGCGGCCCGACCCGGCCTCCACGAACCGGGCCAGCGACGCCGCGTCGGGCGCCCGGCCGGGTCGGGCCGCCCGCCAGGCCAGCTCCCACTGGCCCAGGTCCTTCTGGAGCCGGCGCAGCTCGCCCAGCTGCTGGTCGGCGGCGATCCGGGCCACCACCAGCTCGCCGACCTGGTTCATCAGCGTATCGAGCTTGGCCACGGCCACCCGGACTGTCTCTTCGGCCGCCGCCGTCGGAGGGCTGTGGACAGCCGCGGGAAGCCCACTAGCCGGTCGGCTACGCTCCCCCTCCGGGGGGCCGAATTCCGGGGGCCCGGG
>JASLBL010000437.1 GCA_030146615.1 Actinomycetes bacterium | reverse complement strand
GCCAGGCCAGGGTCAAGCGGGCGACCCCGCCGGTGCCCGAGCAGACCATCGAGACGGTGAAGGAGGACGTGGAATGGGCCAAGACCCAGATGCGATCCGACAGGACATAGAGCAGACCCGAGCCGAGATGAGCGAGACCGTGGAGGCCGTTGGCTACAAGGCTGATGTGCCCTCCCGAGCCAAGGAGGCGGTGAGCGACAAGGTGGAGAACGTCAAGTCCAAGGTGAGCGGCACCGCCAGCCGGGCTAAGGAGGCCGTGACCGGCGCCACCGACCGGGTCGGCGAGTCCACCCCGAGCCGGGGCGAGGTCAGGCAGCAGGCCCGGCAGGTGGCCGGGCTGGCCAAGGAGAACCCGCTGGGGTTGGCGATTGGGGCCGCCGCCATCGGCTTTTTGGCCGGGCTGGCCGTGCCCTCGACCCGGGTCGAGGACGAGCGCCTGGGGCCGGTGGCCGACCAGGTCAAGGACAAGGTCAAGGAGACTGGCCAGGAGGCCCTGGACCGGGGTAAGCAGGTCGCCCAGGAGGTGGCCAGCACCGCCACCGAGACCGCCAAGGAGAAAACCCAGGAGCACGGCCAGGGGCTGGCCGACAGCGCCAAGCAGAACGCCCAGGACGTCCGCTCCGAGGCCAGCAGCTCCAGCTCCTCACCGACCTAGGGGCTGTAAGGGGAGGAACGTGCCCGAGCGTAACAACGGCGACGCGGCCGGCAGGGAGGCCGAGCGGCCCAGCCAGATCCCGCCCCGGGGATGGTTCGCCATCCTCAGGCGGGTCATGGCCGAGGTCAAGGAGGACAACGTCTCCCTGCTGGCCGCCGGCGTCGCCTTCTACGCCATGCTGGCCATCTTCCCGGCGATCATCGCCCTGGTCACTGTCTACGGCATGGTCGCCGACCCCGCCGAGGTCGAGTCCCAGGTCGGCGAGTTCGCCAAGGGCCTGCCCTCGGGCGCCGACCAGCTGATCACCGAGCAGCTGCGAAACGTCGTCAACGCCGGCGAGCAGGCCCTGTCGATCGGGCTGGCGCTCAGTCTCCTGGCCGTGCTCTGGAGCGCCTCCGGGGGCGTCCAGGGGCTGGTCAAAAGCCTGAACCTGGTCTACGACGAGCGCGAGACGCGCGGGTTCCTCAAGCTGCGGGGCCTGTCGCTGCTGCTCACCCTGGGGGCGATCGTGGTCGCGGTGGTCGCCCTGGCCCTGATCACGGTCTTCCCGGCCGTGATCGACGACCTCGGGCTGGGCGAGGCCGGGGAGCTGGCCGCGTCGATCGGCCGCTGGGTCATCCTGGCCCTGCTGGTGCTGGTCGCCCTGGCCGTGCTGTACCGGTACGCGCCCGACCGGGCCAACCCGCGCTGGCGCTGGCTGAGCTGGGGGGCGGTGGTCGCCCTGGTGCTGTGGCTGCTAGGCTCCTTCGGGTTCAGCTGGTACGTGGACAACTTCGGCAAGTACAACCAGACCTATGGCGCCCTGGCGGCGGTGATCATCTTGCTCCTCTGGCTCTACCTCTCGGCCTTCGCGGTGCTCCTCGGGGCCGAGTTCGACGCCGAGATCGAGCGCCAGACGGCCAGGGACACCACCACCGGCCCGGAGCGGCCGCTGGGCCAGCGGGGCGCCGAGGCCGCCGACACCCTCGGCGAAAGCTCGCCGCGCCGGTGACGGCGCCACTCGTCGCGATCCCCACCTACCACCTGGGACCCGGGCGGGTTGGGAACTGGGAGGGCGCCTACGCCCTGCCCGAGCCGTACGTCGCCGCCCTCCGGGCGGCCGGAAGCCGGGTCGCGCTACTGCCGCCAGGCCAGCCCGGCGACCCCGAGGAGGTCCTGGCCCCCTTCGACGGCCTGTTGCTGGCCGGCGGCGGGGACGTCGAGCCGGCCCACTACGGGGCCGCCGACCACCCGACCCAGTACGGGACCGACCCCGGCCGCGACGAGCTGGAGCTGGCCCTGGCCCGGGCGGCGGTCCGGCTGGAGGTCCCCCTGCTGGGGATCTGCCGGGGGGTCCAGCTGCTCAACGTCGCCTTCGGCGGCACCCTGATCCAGCACCTGCCCGAGGCCGGCGACGTCGCCGAGCCGCTCGTCGAGCACCGCAACGAGGCCAAGCGGGCGCTGCATGGCCTGCGGGTCGAGCCTGGCAGCCGCCTGGCCGAGGCCCTCGGGCAGGTCGAGGCCGAGGGGCTCTCCCACCACCACCAGGGCCTCGACCGCCTGGGGGAGGGGTTCCGGCCGGTCGCCTGGGCACCCGACGGGCTGGTCGAGGGGATCGAGCGCGACCAGGGCTGGACCGTCGGGGTGCTCTGGCACCCCGAGAGCACGGCCGCGGCCGACCCGGTCCAGCACCGGCTGCTACGCGCCTTCGTGGACGTGGCGGCCCGGCGTGGGCAGGCGTTTTGGCGCCGGAGCGCCGAGCCGGTAGGGTTTGGCGGACCCGGGAGCGCCGCGGGGTGAGCCGGGTCGGCCGGTCCGTGCGTACTTCACGGTGAGATGCTGTTCTCCAACTTGCTGGTCGCGATCGCCCTCACGGTGCTGTTCCCGTTGGGGCTGATGGGCATGCTCGCCGCCAGCGAGTGGCTGGAGCGCCGGACCCTGGCCACCGAGGAGGTCGTGCCCCGGCGGCTGCGCCGCATGGACGGCAAGCCCCCCGAGGCGGTCGAGGCCCTGGTGGTGGAGGAGACGGCCCACGTGGTCGCCCAGTACTGGTCGGCCACCGGCCGCCCGACCCCCGAGGCCCCGAGCGCCGCCCCCCGGGCGCACACCAACGGCGACCAGCCGGCCACCCGGTCCCGGAACGGTGGCGGCCGCCACGCCCGCCGGGTGGTCCCCGGCCGGGCCGGCCGCCACGAGCGCCGCCGCTGATCTTGGGGGGCCGTGGGGGGAGCGAGCTCCCCCCACATGGATCGGGGTCTGCGGAGTTATCGTGGTTCTGATGGAACGACGTCTGCGTACTTCCGAGTCCTTCGTCGCCGGCACGGCGGCCATGGTGGTGGCCACGGCCGTGCTCGGGCTCGTCCACCTGGTTCAGGCCAGCTTCCCGTTCCCGCCCCTCGGGCTCGCCCAGCGCCTCCTGCGGCTGATCCCCGGCCCGGTGGCGGTGTTCTTCATCGACCTGCTCGGCCACTGGGCCCTGCGGCTGTTCGCGGTCGGCTTCACCGTCGGCAGCATCCTGGCCGGCGGGGCCGCGGCCGTGCTGGTGGCCAGGACGGGCCCCACCCGCCGGGGCCGGGCCGCCTGGCTGGCCGGAGGGCTGCTCGGCCTGGTCGCCCTGGCCAGCTACCGGGCCCAGCCGGGCGCGCCGTCGCTGCTGGTGTACGGGGCGGTGGTGGCGGTGGCGGCGGTCGCCTACGTGAGCGTCCTCCAAGGCGCCCTCGGCCGCCTGGAGCGTGACCCGGTCCCGGCCCCGGCCAGCGGCCTCGGGCGGACCCGGCGGGAGCTGCTCCGGGCCGCCGTCGGGGCGGCCGGGCTGCTGGCCACCGGGTTCGCCATCCGCCGGCTCACCGGCGGGATCGGCGACGCCGGCGGGCAGCCCCTGGCCCGGCCGGCC
>JASLBL010000418.1 GCA_030146615.1 Actinomycetes bacterium | reverse complement strand
GGGGCGGCCAGCTCGGCGTTGCGCTGGAGCTCGGCCAGGGTGTCGGCGCAGACGGCGCAGGCGTGCACGTGGTCGTGCAGCGGCGCCGGGGTGCCGGGGGCGTCGTCGATGGACGCCCGCAGGGCACCGAGGTCAGGGCAGGGCATCGTAGGCTCCCGGGTCGGGGTCGTCACTGTCGAGGTAGGCCTCGCGGAAGGCCCGCTCGCCGCGGGCCAGCAGGACCCCGACCGAGCCGACGGCCAGGTCGAGGGTGGCGGCGATCTCCGCGTAGGAGTAGCCGGCGTGGCGCAGCAGCAGGCAGGCCCGCTGCCGCTCGGGCAGGGAGGCCAGGGCCCGGCGCACCGCCTGCTGCTGCTCGGCCCGGAGCACGTCCAGCAGCGGGGTCGCCCCGGCGTCGGTCTCGTCGTCGGCCCGCGCCGCCCGGCCCGCCCGGTCCAGCCGGGCCACCGCCCGGCGCTGGCCCCGCAGCCGGTTGTAGGCGGTGTTCAGGCAGACCCGCCGTAGCCAGGCCGCCACCTCGGGGTCGGGGCGCTCCAGGACCGGGTGGCCGTCGAGCTTGAGGAAGGTCTCCTGGACGACGTCTTCGGCCTCGCCATGGTCCCCGAGCAGCCGGTACCCGAGCCCGTACAGCTCCGGGTACCGCTCCCGGAACACCGCGGCGAACCGCTCCCGCCCCCCGGTCCGGGTCCCAGCCTCATCCCGCACGGCACGCACCAGCAGCTCCTCCAAGCTCGCGTGTGGCCACGGTACCTCTCACTCTCTTCAACACCACGCCCGGCCGGTGTCTTACACCCGGGCGCGGCGGCGGGCCAGCAGGTGGGTGAGGGCGGCGCCGGCCAGCTCGACCAGCATCATCCAGAGGCGGGAGACCAGCGCGACGACCAGGGCCGGGCCGGCCGGGAGGACGGGGGCGAGGGCGACCACCAGGACGCCTTCGCGGACGCCGAGGCCAGCCGGGGTGAGGAGGGCCAGGAAGCCGGCGGCGTAGGCGGCGGCGTAGGCGGCCACGACCAGGGGGACGTCGGCCGCGGCAAGCGGGTACATGCTGGCCACCAGAGTGGCGAAGGCCAGGCCGGTGACCGCCCAGTAGCAGGCGTAGCCGACCACCAGCAGGGCCACCGTGGCCGGCGACGGGGTCAGGTCGGCCGGGTCGAGCCCGGGGAGGCGGCGGCGGGCCAGGGCCAGGAGCTGGCGGCGGAACAGGGCCGCCAGGGCGGCCGCGGCCACCACCACGGCCGCGCCCAGGAGGGCCGGGCGGCCCAGGCGGGCCCGCTCGGCGAGGAGGACGGGGAGGCCGGCCAGGAGCGCGACCCCGACCGAGAGGAGCTGGGTGAGGGCCATCACGGCCAGGGTGGTGCGGCGGGCCACCCCCTCGCGGCGGGCCAGCTCGACCGCGCCGACGTAGCTCCAGACGTTGCCCGGGACGTACCTGGCCAGGTTGGACAGGAACCAGATCCGGGCCCCGGCGGCCAGCCGCGTCCCGGCGGCTCGGCGCAGGGCCAGGCCCCACAGGCCGGCGACCAGTCCATAGGAAAGCGCCAGCAGCACCGTCGCGGCCGCGAAAAGCCCGGGCTCCAGCCGCCATTTCAACGAAATGACGTCGTTCCAACGCGCGGCCAGCGTGGCCACGAAAAAGCCCGCGACCACGGCCACCACCGCGACCGTCAGCCAGCGGGAGCGCCTCGGAGTGCTTGAAGGCACGGAATCGGCATCCACTGGCGCGCATCCTAGCGGCGCAGAGTGTTTGCCTGCCCCGACTTTTTCGATTACCGTCAGCTCGCCCCGGCAAACCTTTTCGCTCCGAGGAGGAATCCGCCCTGATGGCAGTCAAGGTCGTCCATGTGTCGGACATTTCCGGCAAGGAGGCTGACGAGCAGTCGTTAGGACAGCTCGTGGTCCACGAGCACCCCGAATACGCCGACCTGCCGGTCACCCTCGAGGTGCTGCCCGAGGAAGTCGAGTCGCTTCAGGGCGCGAGCCGCTTCGTCACCGTCGAGTGGATCGCCCCCGGCTCCCGCAGAGGCGAGCGCATGGTGGTCAGCCTCGACGACTTCAACCTGCTGGCCGGGGCGGGCGTGATGGAGTCGGCCATTCAGGACGCGCTGATCGCCAAGCACCGCAGCCGGCCCCGCTCGGGCGGCGGCGGTGGCGGGTCGGCGGCGGCCGGCCGCTCGGGCCGCGGCAAGGTCAACTACGCCACCCTCGAGCACGCCGGCGAGCCCCACCGCGGCCGCATCACCGAGGCCGAGAAGGAACTCGTCCGCAAGAACCTCGACCAGGTGAACAAGCGCCTGCGCGACGCCGGGCTGCGCGAGATCGACCCGAGCGACCAGGCGATGCGCGACCGCTACGGGCTCGAATAGCCGGGCTGGTGCCGGTGCTGGTCGGGACCTCTGGCTGGCAGTACCGGGACTGGCGGGGCCGCCTCTACCCGCCCGGGCTGGCCCAGGCCCGCTGGCTGGAGCACTACGCCGACCGGTTCGCCACCGTCGAGTCCAACAACGCCTTCTACCGGCTGCCCGAGCCGGGCACCTTCGCCGCCTGGGCCGAGCGGACCCCGCCCGACTTCGTGATGGCCGTCAAGGCCAGCCGCTTCCTGACCCACCTCAAGCGCCTGCGCGACCCCGAGGAGCCGGTCGGCCGCCTCATGGACCACGCCCGCCACCTGGGGACCAAGCTCGGCCCGATCCTGCTCCAGCTTCCCCCGACCCTCAAGGCCGACCCGGCCGCCCTGGACCGGACCCTGCGGGCGTTCCCGGCCGGGACCCGGGTCGCGGTCGAGCCCCGCCACGACAGCTGGTGGACCGACGAGGTCCGCGATCTGCTCGGCGAGCACGGGGCGGCCCTGTGCCTGGCCGACAGCCCGCACCGCTTCACCCCGGTCTGGCGGACCGCCGACTGGACCTACCTGCGACTGCACGAGGGCACCGCCGACCCGCGGCCCTGCTACGACCGCCAGGCCCTGGCCGACTGGGCGGGCCGGCTGGCCAGCCTGGTCGGTCCCGAGGCCGACGCCTACGTCTACTTCAACAACGACCCGGGCGGCTGCGCGGTCCGCGACGCCGCCTGGTTCGCCGAGGAGGCCACGAAGGTCGGCCTCCACCCGACCCGGGTCCCGGACCCCGACGAGGCCCCGGTGGGCTAACCGGGCCGGGGCGGCCCCGCACCGGCCTCGGACCGGGCGGCCTCGATGGCGCCGGTGGTGACCACCGGGGCGGCGGCCAGGGCGGCCAGGGCCAGGACGGCCGCGCCGAGCAGGAACGGCGCCCGCAGCCCCAGGGAGCGAGCGACCAGGCCGCCGAGCAGGGCCCCGACCGGGATGGAGCCGAAGCCGATCAGGCGGATGGCCCCGACGACCCGGCCCATCAGCCGGTCGGGCACGATCGCCTGGCGCAGCGACAGCAGGGTCACGTTCCACACCCCCCACACCGCCCCGGTGAGGGCGTAGAAGGCTGCGGCCAGCCACGGGTCGGTGGCCAGCCCGAAGCCGGCCATGACCACGGCCCCGGCCAGCACCCCGCCGACGATCACCCGGCCCGGCGGCACCCGCTGGCCGACCCGGGCCGCGAGCAGGCTGCCCGGCAGCCCGCCGACGGCCACCGCGGCCAGCAGCAGGCCGTAGCCCCGGCTGCCCAGGCCGAGCTCGTCGCCGGCGAACAGCACCAGCACCGCCTCGCCGGCCATGAAGGCCAGGTTGCTGGCACTGACCAGCAGCACGGCGGCCCGCAGCAGCCGGTGGCCGAACAGGAAGCGCAGGCCCTCGGCGATCTCGGCCCGCAGGCTGCCCACGGGCGGTGGGTCGGGCGGGTCGACCGGCGGATCGGGCGGGGGGCTGTGGACAGGCGGCGCCATCATCTCCGGCGCCGGGCTACCCTCCCGATTCGGGGGCCCGGGAACCAGGGGATGCGGTTCGCGCGCGCCCTCGACCCGGAATCGGCCTCGGATGGACGCGACCAGGCCGGCGCTGACCCCGAAGGAGGCCGCGTCGGCCAGGAACGGCAGCCAGGCGGCCACGGCGAAGGCGGCGCTGCCGGCCGGCGGCCCGGCCAGCTGCTGGCCGACGGTCAGGGAGGCGACCAGCTGGCCGTTGGCCCGCTCCAGGCGGCCCGGGTCGCGGCCGACCACGGCCACCACCATGGCCTGGGCGGCGTTCTCGAACAACGTCTGGCCGGCTCCGACCAGGAAGCCGGCCACCACCAGCAGCGGGATGCTGACCCAGCCGGCGAGCACGGCCGCGGTCAGGGCCCCCACGACCAGGGCCCGGGTCCCGTCCACGGTCCACATGACCCGGCGCCGGTCCAGCCGGTCGACCAGCGCCCCCGCGGGCAGGGCGAACAGCAGCCAGGGCAGCCACCCGGCGAAGGTCACCACCGACACCGCCAGCGGGTCCCGGGTCAGCTCGGCCGCCAGCAGCGGCAGGGCGGCCAGGTACATCCCGTCGCCGAGGGACGACACCGTGGAGGCAGCCCACAGCCGCCGAAAGCCCGGCCCCAGGCCCCCGGTGGGGATCGTAGCGGGCCGGGATGACGGGTTCTGTTGGTTGTCCACAGCCCTGAGCGGGCGCCTCCGGTCCGCCTCAGCGGCAGCGGAGGTACTCGGCTCGGACCCGGTCCATCTCGGCCTGGAACTCGGCCACGATGGCCGCGGTGTCGTCGGGGTAGGCGGCCGCCTCGGCCAGGAACTGGGCGCCCTTGCCGGACTCGGAGGCCTCGGCCAGGACCACGGGGTCGACCCGGATGGGGGCGCCGGTCAGCAGGGCCAGGTTGAGGATGTCGCTGGGGCGGGCGTCGACCTCCCGGGTCCCGGCCGGCCCCTCGACCACGGCCACGCCGTAGAAGGTGCCGTCGTCCAGCCGGGTGACCCTGGCCTCGGCCAGCCGGCCCCCGGTCGCCTCCAGCAGCGAGCTCATGAACTGGTAGGCCATCGGCCGGGGCAGCTGGGCGCCCTCGAGGGCGAAGGCGACCTGGAGACCCTCGAACGCCCCCACCCAGATCGACAGCCGCCGTGCCCCCGCCTCCTCCTGGAGCAGGATGGCCGTCTTCTCCGGCCGCTCGGCCTCCCCCGGCTGCCGGCGCACCTCGGTCACCCGCATCGTCACCGGCCCGGTCGTCGTCGCCGCCATGTCGTCCTCCTTCCACCAGCCCGCCAGCTCCTCCCGGAGGGCGGCTCTGCCCTTGTGCAGCCGGGTCTTGACCGCCCCGACGCCGATGCCGAGCGCGGCCGCCACCTCCCGATGGGCCATCCCCATCAGGTAGAACAGGACGACCGCGGCCCGCTGCCCGGCCGGCAGCCGCCCCACCGCCCGCCGCACCCGCCAGGCCGCCTCGGC
>JASLBL010000406.1 GCA_030146615.1 Actinomycetes bacterium | reverse complement strand
GGCTTGTCGGCAGGACAGGATCTCTCAGATGTGGATGTCCTCCACATCTTCATTGACAGCCCCAACGCCATCACTTTGTTCGATCCCAACGACCGAGGTTATGCCATCGGGGTGGATCCCGGTTTCTGGCATGCTATCTGTTTCCTTTATTGGGACGCGGCACTCGGCCAGAGGGTGAACGACCCACGGTGGTTCCTGATCCTCGCGACCAAGACAGTTGGGTGGTTTTGGGTTGGGACTTCGAAAGACTGGACGGAAGATCTTGACGCGCAGGTCGAGGTGGTACAGGAAACCACCCCGGACCTTTGGTCATTTGGTCGCGAGCTGGTGAACACCGCTATTTGCTTCACGATCGCTCATGAAGTGGGGCACATCGTGCTCGGTCACCTGGAGGGACCCCACGCGGGCTCGTTGTGTCTGACGGAGAACGGCCCGGCAAGCCGTGCGTCCGCCATGGACAGTAAGGATCAGGAACTCGCGGCAGACACATGGGCGGCGGAGGCCCTCTTCCGGTGGGCCGGCGACGACTTCAAGAAGCAAACGCTGGTCCTGAGCGTGCCGGCGCTCTGCTTCTGCCTGTCGGCGCTGAAATCCGAGATGACCGTGCCCGCCACGAACGCCATCGCCCGTGCCACCGCCAACAGCCACCCGCCTGACATGGTCCGAGCACAGCAGGCGCACACACTCGCCCGATCCCACGCGACCGAGGTTGCCAGCTCGAATGCCCTCAAGCACTTCGTCGAGCTAGGGTTTTGGGTCAACGAGCAGCGGATGCTACTCCAACGGGAAGGCATGCACTGGGTTCCCGAGTGGTTTCGAAGCAGGGGGTTGGCTTAGTGGAAACGCTGCGATTGACATGCCCGGATTGCTCTGTCGAGTTCGACTTCAGCCTTCCCACGTCGAAATTTCTCGAACCTGGAATCAAAAAAGACTACGCACCGGCTCGATGCCCGCAAGGACATGTCCACATGTACGAGATTAGCACTGGAAAGCCAAGCGGTGCCCAATGAAATCAAGGTCATCGACGCCCAGTTCTGGACGAACTGGCTCGCTGACTACGTCGCCAGCGCCGTGGAGCGCCGGGAGGCTGCTGCGAGTCGACTGATCACCGCGCTGAGCTGGTACTGGACCGTTTATACCGCTGTTGCTTTGGTTGGTATCGCCTTGTACGAGGCGAACCTCGACGCGTGGGCCGTGCCGCTGGTGCTGTCCCCGATCGCCACTCTCTCCGCTGCCTACCTGTGTGCCCTATGGGCGTTGAACCCGATCGTTGGAAACGTTCGGCAGACCGAGTCTGAGGCCCAAGCTCTCTGGAACCGACTCCTGGATCAAAAACTGCGTCGGCTCCAGCTGGCGTCAGCCCTTCTCGTCCTGTCGGTGGCGCTCATCCTGGCAAGCGGGATCGTGGTGGCCACCTCTCCGAGGTAGGCTCCGCCTCCTCGGTACATGCTCACAAGCCATAGCGGACGTTCTGTGCTGACAGCAGAGACGACCTCTACAGCTTCGGGCAGTAACCTCAGGTCCGTGACCTGCCTGGCGCGGTCAGGCGGCGGGCGGGAGGCTGGTCCGAGCGATGGCGGCCAGCAGCGCCACGTCGGCGTCCGATAGCACCTGGTCAAAGCCCAGCGCGCCGCGGAGCGGGTGGGAGGGCACGATGGCCACGCCTTGCGCGTCGAGGCCGCCGCCTTGGACGTGGGCGCCATGCACGCACAGCAGGGGGTGTACGCGGGTGCCGAGCACGCGGCCGACCGTCCTGGCTTCCCAGCGGACGGTCTCAAGGGTGCGGTCCAGCGGGTAGTGGTTGTGCCACACCAGCCCGTCGGTGCCCTGCTGGACGCTGCCGCTCCACTGCTTGGAGTCGACCACGAACACCCCTGAGGGGCCGATCACCAGATGATCCACGTTGGCGGGCGACCCGGGAAGGGCCAGGTCGTGGAAGACCACGAAGCCGTCCCGGGTGAGGCGCTCTAGAAGAGCCCTCGACTGGAGAGGAAGCCGGTCCAGTCATCGACAGCAGCTTCGGCGAGCTGCAGAACGTCGTACTCGGTGCCAGCGGACTCCACATAGAAGCGATGCGCCGAAGTCCCCGTTCCGGCAAACACTGTTACGTCGTTTCGAGTGATCGTCGTCGAGAGGTCACCCGAACGGGAGCCAGTCAGTGTGAGGTGCTTTGAGCCGTTGGCGAGGTCGGCACAGAGCTTTAGGACCGGGCTTCCATTGATTAGACGGTCCCCATCGGCTTTGGCCACCCCGCTCGACGGATCATTCCCGAGCCAGTCCTTGAGGTGGTGTACCGACTCAAAGAACGACTGGACGATGTCAAACGCTGCATAGGTGCCACCGGGTCGTCCGCTATAGACCGCACGTACGTCATCGAGGCGGCGATGTACACGCGCCCACTGCGCTTGCCAACCTTGGCCGAGCATGGTCCAGAGCCCCCGAACCGGTCAGCGCTCAGAGTGTTCTGGCGGCCACATGAAGTGATCTGCTGACAATCTGCTGACAGACGACCCTGAGGAGGAGTGCTGTCGATGCGTTGTGCCTGGTGGAGCTGAGGGGATTTGAACCCCTGACCCCTTGCATGCCATTGACGAGCCCGCCGCTCGCGCCCCAGCGCGTACCCACTCGTCACCTTCCGTAAGGGCTTGTCAGCACGTGGATGGCGTCGAAGCGACACGGTGCAGCCTGTGGCAATGTGAGGCTTGGTTGCTGGCAAATTGCTGGCAACCTCAGGGCCAGATGACCAACGCCAGACCAGGGGCGGCCAGCTGGCAAAGCCGTACTCGCGGGCGAGCTCGTGCTGCGCTTGGCTCAAGGCGATGCCGCGCTCGCGTTTTCGCATCTTGGCCTGCTTGCGCAGATACTTCAGCGATGGGCGCGGTGGTAGCTCGGGCACGTCGAACCCCTGTCTGCCCGTGTCCGGGTGCTCGGGCGGGTCCGTCGGCTGCCTGCCTGCGGTCCTGCTGCCGGTGGGATACTCCCTCCCCCCCGCGGACTGGCTGCGCCCGGCGCGCATGGCGATCCTGCCGCGCCCTCCTGCAGCTGCCGCCGGTCCCGTTGGGCTCACCTGGCGCGGTCGTGGCGGTCGGCGTCCAATGCGAGCTGCAAGAGTCGGTGGGCGATTTCCTTGCGCTGCCACGACAGGGTGTCCAGGACCTGGTCGGGGGTGACGAGCCGCCGGGCGATCATTTCGTCCTGGGGCTGCCAGGGGTCGAGGTCGACCCGCGCCCACCAGCGGCTCTGGTAGTAGCTGGAGATGCCGTCGGGGTTGAGCGGGTCGGCGACGTGCTGGCTGGCCAGGTACTGGCAGCGCACGACGCGGGCGCAGGCCTCTTCGGCGACCTCCCGGACCAGCGCCTGCTCGACCGACTCGCCGTCCTCGACGGTGCCGCCAGGCAAGGTCCACTGCCGACCGTCCATGGTGACCATCACCACCAGGCCGTCGGCGGTGAAGCACAGCCCCAGTGCCTGGGTGACCAGCTGCGGCGGTGGCATCCAACCGGCTGCCATCAGGGTGAACCGGCCGGGCCGCGCCTCCTCGATGGGGGACGCCGCTACGGTCGGGTCCAGGGGGCCGTCCGGTTCCGGCAATGGCGGGTTCCGGTCGGTGTTTGCGATGGGTCGCCGCCACCCACCCATGGTGTGGTCACCGTCCGCCGCGTTCACGGCAATGGGGTGGCTGGCGTTGTGACCTCCAGCCGGAAGACGAGGCGGCGGGCTTCGGCGTGGAAGGACCGCACCGCAATGAGCCGACCCTGGGGGTAGTCAGCCAGCCACCGCGACGCGGCCTGCGCGGAGGCGAAGAACGGCTGCTGCGCGCAGACGTCGGCGTCGATGCGGTCCAGTCCAAGGGTGAACTCAGCGTCGAGGTCGACCACGGCCACGACATCGGTGGGCGGATCGATGCGCTCCACCCGGTCGGGGGTAATGTCCACCGTGATCGGCTTGCCGGTAGCCGGGCAGGTCGCCTCGGCGTGGATCGGGCGGCCGAGTGCCAGGGCCAGCAGGTACATGTCCACGCTGCAGCCCTTGCTCGCCCCGACCGGACGCCCGCCGGCGTGCACCCGGTACGGCGCGGGCCGGCCGGCGTGGCATCCAGCCGGATCATGCCGTCGCGGAGGTCGATCCGCTCCTGCCAGGTCAGGCGCAGCGACCGCGCCGTTTCCGCAGCTGGCAGTCCGACGTGGGTGGCGAGCTGGTCCAGGCTGACCGGGCGCTGGCCGGCCTGCGTGAGCTCTACTGTCGCCCAGGCGACCCGGGCGGCATTTTGCCTATCACCCATGATCTCCCCTCGCACGCTGGTCGGTTGTGGAACGCTCCGGTTCTGGCGTGGCGTCGGCCCGGCCGGCCGCCAGCAGGGCGTCGCGGACCCAGCGCTCGGCGGGTTGGCCAGTGAGTCGGTGCTCGAGACGGTACAGCCGGCACGCCAACGAGGCCATCCTGGTCGACGTGCTGACGGGCTCAACGTCGCCGCCGTGGACCCGGATCGTCGGAGAGCCGGGGAAGCGGGCACGCTTGGCGGCTACCTGGTCGCCGATCAGGCTGGTGCGCAGCTCGGCGTCGATGCCCAGCTCCGCGCGGACCCGCAGCCAACGGGCGCCAGCAGCGAGCGCGCCAGGCCGGCCACCTCGTGCCCGGCCGCGAGCATGCAGGGGATGGCCTGACGGCCGATGACCCGGGTCGCTCCAGTGACCGGAACGTTCATGCCTGACTCACCCCCGCGACCTCCTGCGCTGCGGCGAGATGGGTGGGTCGCTGCGCCACTCCCAGGACGTGGGGGCGGACCAGCGGGGGCATGATCTGGAAGTCGAACCGGTCCAGCTCCAGCAGGCGGAACCCGGCGGTGGCGATGGCGGCCACGACGTCGCGGTTGGGGTGGCAGCCGCCGGCCACCCAGCCCCAGGGGCGCTGCAGCCGGTCCTGCCAGCGGGCCAACCGCGGGTCATCAGCCCGCACGTGCTGGTAGAACCGCAGCGTCCCGCCCGGGCGCAGGACCCGACGGGCCTCGGCCAGCGCCCGGGCCGGGTCGGGGACCGTGCACAGCACCAGGCTGGCCACCACCGTGTCGAAGGCGGCGTCGGGGAACGGCAGGGCCTCGGCCCTGCCGTCGACGACCTCGACAGCCACCCGGGCCGCCCGGGCGACCTGGATGGCTCTGGCGCGCATCCCGGGGGCGGGCTCCAGGGCCACGACCCAGGTGGCGGTGCGGTACCGGGGCAG
>JASLBL010000320.1 GCA_030146615.1 Actinomycetes bacterium | reverse complement strand
GAGTGTCCCCTGTCTGGTGTTCCTTGGGCTCGCGGGTGGCATGGACAGCCCACTTGACCAGCCGCGGTGTCCGCTCCCGGCCGTCCGCCTGGAGCCGCTCCACCTCCAGGTCGATCTGATCGGCGCGTTTGGAGAACAGTCACACCAGGTCGTCCGGGATGCCGGCCAGCTCACGGTTGCCGTGGACGTCCGCCGCCGTCCACTCCACCCCCAGCGTCCGGGCAAGCTCAAGCTGGTAACTGGCCCGATAGATGGCGTCGGCGGCCAGCCGATGCCGATACAGATCCCGGCCGTCCAACGCCGTCCACCGTCCGTCCGGCCCCTGGACGCGGTTGGCCACCACCAGATGCGTGTGCAGCAGCGGGTCACCCGCTCTGGATGTCCGGTGGTCGAACCCGACCGCCAGCAGTCCATGGCCGGACACGTGCTGGACACCGCCGTGGCCGCGGCGAGTCCCAAGGTGTCCGTCCAAGTAGGCGACCGCCTCCCGGACACCAGCGTGATGCGCGGCCAGCACCGCTCGACCCGTCGCCGAGTCGCCCAAGCCATAGAGGATTGACACGCTCTTGGTCGGGCGCAGCACGACGTCGAACGCCGGCACCGCGTTGCTGCCGTGGGGGCGGCCCAGCAGCTCCTCGGTGTCGGGATGGCGGCCCTCGAACATCCGCTCGAACCCGGCCACCGATGCTTCGCCCTGCAGGCCCAGGGATGAGGCGCCGGCGCCGTACCACCGGCCTGGGGACTCACCGTGGCCGGACAAATACGCTTCGTGGTCGGTAAGCCAGCTCACGGGAGTAATACTCCTCCCGACCAACCGAGAGCTTGGCGATGTCGGCCACCACCCTGCTGCTGCCTCCTCGCCTTCGTTGGCGCCAGCAACGCACCCCTGGTGCATTGCTGTCCTTAGATGAATTTGGGTTGAGAGTAGAGCGGGGCGGTGGCGGTCAAGTGTTATGGCGAGTGCATAGGCAGGCGGCTGATGCGAGTGCTGAGCGGCGTAGTTCTGTAGTGAACTTCGGTGTGGCGCAAGCTATGGCTGACGGTAAGAAGCACAGCTCAGGTGGCTGAAGGGCGAAGCGATGCAGACGCTGGCGCACGCTGCTGACGGGCGCCGGCAGCCTGGCTCCCGGGAGACCGTCTCGGTCGATTTCCGGGTCGTGCCCTTGGGGACGCGGCTGGTGATCGACAAGCTCGGGCCCTCGTGTGGCCGCCGACACCGGCGGGGGCATTATGGGTCGGCGGCTGGATATCTGGGAGCCGTCAGTAGCCGCCTGCACACGGTTCGGCCGCAGGCAGCTCCGCGTCTGGCTAGCACCCTGGCCGGCGCCCTCCTCGCCGGTCCTTCGCTGGTGCGTGGTGGCAGACCTTCGGGCCGTTGGAGCTATGCAGAACTGCGGAGGGCATGTCCGCTTCAGCCGCTAGAGACTACTGGTGGCGGGGCAGCTTCTGGTTCCCAGCGGCAAGGGGTTGCAACTATCTCGCCGGCTTGCTGCCGTGTCCTCGCTCCCCGTGCTCCCGGCCGCGACCCAGAGCGCGTAACGCAGGCACGGGGGTGTCGGTCGCATCGCCGAGTTCGGGAACTACATCATCGTGCGAGATGCCTCGGTCGGTGAGCACCTGAACAGGAGGATATTGGATGCCCAAGAGTGCGAAGCGTGGTTCGCCGACAGCGCGGGTCCGGCGGGTGGTCGTGCCGCTGCTGCTGCTGGCCCTCATGGCAACGTTGGCCGCGCCGGCGGTTGCGGTCCGACCGGCCGAGGTCATCGTCCTGCCGGGGGCCACCTCGGCCGAGGGCATCGCCGCCGGTCGTGGGGCCACCTTCTATGCCGGTGACCTGTTCGCCGGCGACATCTTCCGCGGCAACCTCCAGCGCGGCACCGCCGAGTTGTTCATCGACGCCCCCGCCGGCCGCATGGCCGTGGGCATGGCCGCCGACCTGCGCCATGACCTGCTGTTTGTCGCCGGTGGCTTCACCGGCCAGGGCTATGTGTACGACCTCGGTACCGGTGCCACCGTGGCCACCTACCAGTTCGCCGCTCCATCCACCACCCCGGCCGCCCCACCCACCACGGTCATCAACGACGTGACGGTCACCCGCCGCGGCGCCTGGTTCACCGACTCCCGGCAAGCCCAGCTCTACTTTGTGCCGGTCAGCCGGGCTGGAGTGCCGGGGCCAACGTTCGGCACCCTGGCCCTCAGCGGCCCGGCGGCCGACACCAGCGGGGAGTTCAACCTCAACGGCATCCAGGCCACGGCCAACGGCAAGACCCTGATCGTGGCCCACTCGGCCAACGGGCAGCTGTACACCGTGGATCCGGAGACCGGGGCCAGCGCGATCATCGCCGGGATCAGCGTGCCTCAGGTCGACGGCCTGGTGCTGGAGGGTCGGCGGCTGTGGGCGGTGCAGAACACCAATCAGGTGACCAGGGTCCGGCTGGGCCGGCACCTGCGCTCCGGGGTGGTCGAGGAGGTCATCACCAGTGACCTGTTCCAGGTGCCGGCCACCGCGGCCCGCTTTGGCAGTCGCCTGGCGGTGGTCAACGCCAAGTTCGACACCGGCATCCCGCCCACCGCCGACCAGTACGAGATTGTCCTGGTCAAGGCGTGATCGGGGCCAGTCCAACCGGTGCCCGGGGACCCCTGGGTAAATGGCGGGTCGGTGACCGGAGGAGCGTACCGGACACCGGCGGCAACGACCGTTAGAGGACATTCCGGTATGGGCGTTGGCCACTCCGGTCTTGTGGCGACCGCCAGAGGCGGTGGCGTGTCGGTCCAGAGCTGACGCCTGGGCGTGGTGCAGGGCTCCGGCAAGGAACGCCGTTCGCGTAGCTTGCTAGGTTCTCCTGATCGGCCCTCGGGTCAGCCGGACGTGCACCGCGGCGCTCGGAGTAGCCGCCGCGTTCCATCTGAAACCGGACAATCTCGCACCTTGCCGAGGCCCTGGCTTCCCAGGCTCGAATCCTGGACCTGCCACCACGTACCATGAGCCCGAAGTGGTGCGCCTGACCGGCGGAACCGTGGGGCCCGTACGGAGGCATCGGATGGACGAGCACGGCGACGCCTTGGCACAGGCGCGGCGGGCTGCTGCGGCACGAGATTGGCCCACCGCCGCCGCGCAGTTCGACGTTCTCGAGTCCGAGCAGTTGTCCGCCGACGACCTCGCAGCCCACGCCGACGCCGTGTGGTGGCTCGGCCGCACCGACGATGCGCTGCGCCTCGGTGCTGCCGCGTACGACGCCTTCCTGGCCGACTCCCGCCCGGTCGAGGCCGCCATGAGCGCAATGAGACTCGGGATGCTTCACGTGGCGCGCGGCGACGAGCAGCAGGGTTCCGGCTGGCTCAGGCACGCCGGACGCCTGGCAGCGGGGATTCCGGAGTGCGCGCTGCACGGTTACGTGGCCAGCTTCACAGAGGTGGAGTTGCGCCTGTTCGCAGGAGGCGAACCCGCCGCGGTGGTCGACGCGGCCCGCCAGGTGCAGGGCATCGGCCGCCGCTTCGACACCCCCGAACTGGTGGCCGTAGGCCTTCACGGCGAGGGACGCGCCCTGATCAAGTCGGGCCAGGTCATCGACGGCCTGGCGATGCTCGACGAGGCGATGGTGGCCATCCTGCACGGCCAGTTCGACCCCTTTCTCACGACCGCCCTCTACTGCAATGCGATCGCGGCCTGTCACGACGTCGGCGACGTGCGCCGGATGACGCGGTGGACCGACCTGACCGAGCGGTGGCTGGCATCGCTGCCAGCGGCGGTCGTGTTCAACGCGATGTGCCGGGTCCACCGAGCGCATGTGCAGCTCCTGCGCGGCGAGTGGGACGACGCCGAGCGCGGTGCGTTGGAGGTGGTGGCGCTTCTCGACGCCAACCGGGTCGACTACGCCGCGGAGGCCTGGTACGTCGTCGCCGAGGTGCGCCGCCTGCGCGGGGACCCGAGCGCCGCCGACGCCTACGACGAGGCGCACGCCCGCGGACGCGACCCGCAACCGGGGCGGGCGCTGCTGCGGCTCCAGCAGGGCGACGCGGCGGGCGCCGCAACGATGGCGCGATCGGCCGTTGCGGCGGTGGGCGCCGACCCGCTGCGGCGGGCACCGGTCTGCGCGGCGACGGTCGAGATCGCGCTCGCCGCGGGGCGGCTGGAGGACGCGGCGGCTGCCGAGTCCGAGCTCGCGGCGACGGCGGCGCGGTACGCCACCTCGGGGCTGGAGGCGACGGCGGCCACCGCGCGCGGCGCGGTGCTGCTGGCCGAGGGCCGGGCCGCCGACGCCCTCCCGGTGCTGCGCGACGCCTGCCGGCGCTGGCACGAGTTGGGCGCCGTGTACGACGCCGCCTGTACCAGTCTCCAGCTCGCCGAGGTATACCGGGCGCTCGGCGACGAGGTGTCGGCCGCGGCGGAGGTTGCAAAGGCGCAGGCGACGTTCGAGCGGCTCGGCGCGCACCGGCCCGCGCCGGAACCGCCCGACGGGCTCACCCGGCGTGAGTGCGAGGTGCTCGCGCTGGTCGCCGAGGGGCGCTCCAACCTGCAGATCGGCGAGGCGCTGTACATCAGCGACCGCACCGTCGCCCGGCACCTGACGAACATCTTCCACAAGATCGGGGTCACCTCCCGGACCCAGGCCGCTCGCTACGCCCTCGACCGCGGACTGTCGACGTCCAGGTGACCGTGGCGCGGCTACGAACAACCGCGTAGGCCCGCCACCGAGATTGGTCAAGCGCGCCGATGCCTGCCCTCTGCCGCGCGGCCTAGCGTCCTGCGTAGACGCGCCGCACAGGGCGCCGGCACCGAGGAGGGACCATGGCACCGGACACGGCACACGACGCGATGGCGGCGAGCGCGATGGCTGCCAGCCAGGAGTCGGCAGGGACCCCGACATCCAGGGGCATGCCCGAGCCGACCACCAGGGTCAAGGTGTCCGACAAGGATCAGCTCGACGTGTGGGTCGCGGGCGAAGGCGAGCCCGTGGTCCTCATCCACGGCGCGATGACCCGCGACCTGCTCAAGCCCCTCATGGACGAGCTGGTCAGGAAGGACCGTTACCAGGTGATCCACTACGGTCGGCGCGGTCACGGCGGTCACGGGCTGCCGGGCGAGACCGCCGACATCCCCGGGCAGGCGGCGGACGTCGTAGCGGTCCTCGACGCCCTGGGGGTGGACAAGGCCCACGTCGCCGGGCATTCCTTCGGCGCCTACATCGCCCTGGAGATGGCGACGCAGGCGGCCG
Source organism: Actinomycetes bacterium (assembly GCA_030146615.1). Classification (GTDB taxonomy): domain Bacteria; phylum Actinomycetota; class CALGFH01; order CALGFH01; family CALGFH01; genus CALGFH01. The sequence continues at coordinate 2,009 of JASLBL010000320.1, read as the reverse complement.
GCCGCCTGCTGTCGGCCGTGCTGCTCGAGCCCCCGCTCGCGCAGGCGCAGACCGAGGCCGTGCAGCAGGCCATGAAGCAGCTCGCCGAGGTGGCGATGCCGCTCGTCGTGGACAAGTACACGAGCGGGGACGCAGACGGCGCGGTCACGGCGTTCCTCGACTTCACCTCGGGCGTCCAGGACGCGGTCGAGCTCATCGAGCCTGCACTGCCGGAGGGCGCTCGGGCGCTCGCCGCCGCGGACTTGAACACCTGGCTTCAGGCTGACCTGTCGACCATGGGCTCGTGGATGGCTGACCCGGCGGCGGTGAAGCAGCTCACGACGCCGATCGTGTGGATCGACGGTGCCGACAGCCCGCCCTTGTTCGCCGACAGCCGTGCGCTCGTCCAGGAATGGCGGCCCGCAATGAAGGCGGCCACCATCGTCGGCGCAGGCCACTACTTCCCGGTCCTGAAGCCCGCCGAGACGGCGACCGCCCTTGACGAGCTGTTGAGGAGCCAGGCCCCCGACCGGTCGGCGTGAGCTGCGTCCGGCTCTGCCGCGCAGGCAGGCTCGGCAAGAACGCCGTTCGCGTAGCTTGCCAGGTTCTCCTGACGGCCCGCGGGTCAGCCGCCGCGTTCCATCTGGAACCGGGACAATCTCGCGCACTTTGCCGAGGCCCTGGGGCGTGGTGAGGCTGGTCAGACTTGAATCTCGAACCCCACGTCCACCTCGCTGGCCATCTGGCCCCCGCGGATGCCCCAGTTCTCCAGCGGCGGCTCATGCAGCACCACGAAGACATCGGCCGGGGCGACGCCCAATTCGCCGAAGTTGCGCACCAGTACCTGGTCCAGGCGGCGCTTGGCCTGGCGCGAACGACCGGCGAACATCGTCACCTCGGCCAAGACGAAGTCGTCGCTGCGGCCGGGTGGCAGCTCGAAGTCGTCGCGGGCGTGCTCCACGATGCGCTGCATCCGGTCATGGTCGGGATACCCAGGGCCTCCACAAGGGCGGCGTGCGCGGCGCCCTGGAGTGCCCGCTTCTGGGTTGCTGACCGGCCCTGGCGGACCTCCAGGCGGACCAATGGCATGGGCTGGCTCCTGCTCGCTCGGAGCGACCGACCCTGCCAGTATCATCATGGTGGCTGCTGGAGCACGTGGAAGCTGAGCAGTGAGCACGCCAACAGCACAAACGCATAGAAGCGAGCGTCGCTGCGCTCGTAGCGCAGCCGCAACCGCCGGCACCCAAACAACCACGCGATCGTGCGCTCGGCCTTCCACGCACCCGCCCAAGCCGCTGCGAGGACTCCACCCCTCGCCTGGCGATCCGCACCACGATCCCACGGTCTCGCAGCACCCGGCGGTTGCCGCGCGAGTCGTAGGCTTTGTCGCCATACAGCTTGCCCGGCCGGCACCGCCGGTGACCGGTTGGCATGCGGATCGCGGGCAGGTCGTCCAGCAGAGCCTCCAGCAGCACCCCGTCGGGGAGGTTCGCCGCGGTCAGCAGCACCACCAGCGGCACGCCGACGCCGTTGTCGCCGGCCAGGTGCAGCTTGGTGCCGCGCTTGCCGCGGTCGACGGGTTGGCGCCGGTGTGCGCCCCCCTTTGAGCGCGCGCAGGCTGGCCGAGTCGACGCTGACCCGATCAAGGTCGATGCGGCCGGCCTCACCGAGCCGGTCCAGCAGCACCAGGCTCAAGCGGTCGAACACCCCGGCGCGTTCCCACTCCTCCAGCCGTCGCCACGCGGTCGTGGCACTGCCGCAGCCAAGCTCATTGGCGGGCAGCAGCGCCCAAGGGGTGGAGGTGCGGCACATGAACACCAGCGCGGCGAAGCAGTTGCGGTCGGGCACCACGCGGCGGCGGCCATACCGAGGCGCCGGCGGCAGCAGAGGCGCTACCAGCGCCCAGAGTTCGTCAGGGACCAGGCGATCCACCGATAATTTGGCCATAGCGGAACATGATCGGGAGCCTGCCGGGCCGGCTCAAGTCAGGACCCGCTCGGCCGCACGGTCATACCGGAATGTCCTCTTAG
>JASLBL010000293.1 GCA_030146615.1 Actinomycetes bacterium | reverse complement strand
GCGGCTGGTGGCGGCACCGGGTCGGCGACCGACGCCACCACCGAGCTGCCACCCTCCTCCCGGCTCGAAGCCGACGCGCCGGCGGCGGCCGGCCTCGCCACCGGCGGGCTGTCCACCGCCGCCGGGAGCACGCCGGCCGCGCGCAAGGCGGTCCAGGCCGGCCAGCAGGCGGCGGCGAGTGGCCGCATGGCCGTCCACAAGGCCGGCCAGGAGGTAGCGGCCGTGGTCGCCGCGATCGAGACGACGCCGGAGTCCAAGCGCAAGGCCCGCAAGCGGGCACGGGCCCGCAAACGGGCCATGGCCGCAGCCGCCGGGGCGGCGCGGTCGGTGGCCGCGGCCATGGCGGCGGCCTGGCGCCGGGTCAGGAAATCCGATGCCGGCTAGCGGACGTCGAGCTGGTCCAGGGGCGCCGCCCAGCTGGCGAGAAGGTTCAGGCTGTCCTGGGACGCGGAACCAGGCTCGGCGGTGTACACCACCAGCGACAGCTTCGGGTCAGCCGAGAGGTCCATCACCTCATAGATCAACTCGAGGTCACCGACGACCGGGTGATGGAGGTGCTTGCGCCCGGTGCGGTGATGGCGCACGTTCTGCGCGGCCCACCGGGTGCGGAAGGCCTCGCTGCGCGTGGACAGCTCCCCGACCAGATCCGATAGCCCCCGGTCGTAGGGGTCCCGCCCGGCTTGGGACCGCAAGGTGGCCACCACGTCGTTCGCTACACGGTCCCATTCGACAAAGAAGCTGGTCGCGCGAGGGTCGAGGAAGACGAACCGGGCCGTATTCGCCGGTCGAGCTGGGCCGCAGAACATCTCCGACATGAGGGCGTAGCCGAGCCGGTTGGCGGCGAGGATGTCCGCGCACCCGTTGCGCACATACGCCGGCGCTCCGGTCATCGCGTCAAGGACACGCTGCACACTCGGCCGGACCCGCTGTCTGGTCGCCCGGCGGTGACGCGCTGGGGTCGTCGTGTGCGCGGTCCGGGCAAGGTCGAACAGGTACGCTCGTTCGGCCTCGTCCAGCTGCAGGGCCTGGACCAGCGCCTCGAGCACACTCTCGGACACCCCGTTGGCATTGCCGCGCTCCAGGCGGGTGTAGTAGTCGACGCTCACCCCGGCCAGCAGCGCGACCTCCTCCGGGCGGAGTCCGGCCACGCGCCGGTTGCCGCCGTAGGTGGGCAGGCCTGCCTGCTCGGGGGTGATCCGAGCTCGCCGGGAGGTCAGGAACTCGCGGATCTCGTTGCGGTTGTCCACGACCACGATGCTAGATCTGTCCTTCCCCGTGTGGGAGGCCCTGGCAGTACCTGGATCGACAGGGCCTTCCACACCGACGCTGTCTTCTGTTTCCTTGCTCTTGCCCGAGCTACGCAGAAGCAACCGCCCACCACACGCGGGTTCCGGCAGGGCCTTCTCGATTCAGAAAGACGGAGGACGGAAGGAGTCTGATGCGAGCAACCCAAGATAGGAGGTCGGCCACCGTGTCCCAGCAGAGCCGCCGCGTCACCCTCAACAACGGCGTCCAGATGCCGATCCTCGGTTTCGGCGTCTTCCAAATCCCCCCCGACCAGACCGAGCAGGCCGTCACCGACGCCCTCGCCATCGGCTACCGCCACCTCGACACCGCGGAGGCGTACCGGAACGAAGCGGCCGTCGGCCGGGCCATCGGGAACAGCGGCATCCCTCGGGACGAGCTGTTCGTCACCACCAAGCTGTGGGTCCAGGACGGTGGCGAGGACGGCGCCAAGCGAGCGTTCGAGCAGTCGCTGGCCCGACTCGGCCTCGACTCCCTCGACCTGTACCTGATCCACCAGCCCTTCGGGGACTACTACAGCTCCTGACGCGCCATGCAAGACTTGTACAAGCAGGGCGTGGTCAAGGCGATCGGGGTCTCCAACTTCTACCTCGACCGGCTCGTGGACCTCATCGACCACAACGAGGTCACCCCCGCGGTCAACCAGGTCGAGACCCACCCGTTCTTCCAGCGACAGGCCGACCAACAGCTCATGGGTGAGCGGGGCGTCCAGCTCGAGTCCTGGGGCCCGTTTGCCGAGGGCCGCAACAACCTGTTCTCGGACCCGACCCTCAGCCAGATCGGCGCCGCCCATGGCAAGTCGGTGGCGCAGGTCGTGCTGCGGTGGCTCATCCAGCGCGAGGTCGTCGTCATCCCCAAGTCCGTCCGGCCGGACCGGATGGCGGAGAACTTCGAGGTCTTCGACTTCCAGCTCACCGACGAGGAGATGGCCCGCATCGCCGCGATGGACACCGGCGCCTCGCTGTTCTTCGACCACCGCGACCCCGAGATAGTCAGCCGGATCGGCAACGTCCGCGGAACCTGATCGTCCTTTGGCGGCGGTCGCTGGTTGCTAGAGATCCGCCCTCATCCAGCCCTGAGCAACCGCCCGCGCCGAGTCCTGTTCGCCGCCCCACCGCTTGACGGAGTCGCCATGACCGCATGGACCAACGACGAACTCACCAGCATCGGGACTACCGAAGAGCTGCAGATCTCGTCGGCCCGACGCGACGGCACCCTGGGCAACCCCAGGACCATCTGGGTCGTCCGCGTGGGCGACGACCTCTATGTCCGCTCCATGCACGGCCGCGCCGGCGGCTGGTTCCCCGGCACCCAGGTCCGCCATCAGGGCCACATCCGGGCCGGCGGCGTCGACAAGGACGTCACCTTCGCCGACGCCGACCCCGACCGCAACGACCAGATCGACGCCGCCTACCGAGACAAGTACCGCCGCCACGGCCCGAGCATCATCGGCGGCGTCGTGAACCCTGCGGCACGAGCCGCAACGATCAAGCTCGTACCCCGCTGAACCGTGCGCTCCTCACAACGCTCGACGGCAGGACGCCGACTGAATGAAGGACAGTGACAGCAAGACGCACCTGATAGCTCCTGCTGGTGCCTGAAAGGAGACGCAATGCAGAAGCGAATGCTCGGCAACAGTAACCTGGAGGTCTCGGCGATCGGGCTCGGCTGCATGGGCATCAGCTCCGGCCTCGGCCCGGCCGCGGACCGTCAGCAGGGCATCGCGGTGATCCAGGCGGCGGTGGAGCGGGGCGTCACGTTCTTCGACACCGCCGAGGTGTACGGCCCGTTCGTGAACGAGGAACTCGTCGGCGAGGCCCTCGCCCCCTTCCGCGGCGACGTGGTCATCGCCACCAAGTTCGGGTTCCGCTTCGACCCGGAGGGCCGGCAGGTGGGCCTCTCCAGCCGCCCCGAGCACATCCGGCAGGCGGTGGACGGTTCGCTCCAGCGGCTCGGAGTCGACGCCATCGACCTGCTCTACCAGCACCGCGTCGACCCGGAGGTGGCGATCGAGGAGGTGGCTGGAGCGGTCAAGAACCTGATCGGGGCCGGGAAGGTGAAGCACTTCGGCCTGTCAGAGGCCGGCCCACAGACGATCCGACGCGCCCACGCCGTCCATCCGGTCACCGCCCTGCAGAGCGAGTACTCGCTGTGGTGGCGGGAGCCCGAGGCGGAGATCGTCCCGACCCTCGAGGAGCTCGGAATCGGCTTCGTCCCGTTCAGCCCGCTCGGCAAGGGGTTCCTCACCGGCAAGATCAACGCGGCGACGTCGTTCGACAGCTCGGACATTCGCAGCACCATCCCTCGCTTCACCCCCGAGGCGCGGAAGGCCAACCTAGCCCTGGTCAACCTGCTGGGGAGGATCGCGGCACGGAAGAACGCCACACCGGCCCAAGTCGCGCTTGCCTGGCTGCTCGCCCAGAAGCCCTGGATCGTACCGATCCCCGGCACCCGTCGAGTGGAGCGACTGGACGAGAACATCGGAGCAGCCGCCGTCGAGCTGGCCGCCGACGACCTCGGCGAGATCGAGCACGCTGCCGCGCAGATGGAGGTGCACGGAGCCCGGTACCCTGAGCACCTCCAGCGACTGATCGACCGCTGACCCAGCCTCGGCTCGCACGAGCGTGGCCGGCCGCCGGGAAGCCAGGTCGCCGATGATGGGGAACTCAGCCACCGCCGAGCCCAGCAGGCGCTGCTGGAAGCCGGAGTCGCGGCCAAGCAGGAACCCGAGCACGGTGACCACGACCAACAGCAGGGGAAAGAACGCGAAGAACGCGTTGTAGGCGATCACCGTGGTCAGCGCGCCGCCATGGTCGTCACGGAACCTGCGCATGACCGCCAACGGGAAGCTCAGCCACGGGGAACGCCGCTGCACGCGGTCCACTGACCGCAGCAGCCTTGGACACGCTGCATGACAGCACGTCACCTCAGAACGAAGCCAGGAACGGTTGGTTGCTGTCCCGAACAGTAGCGTGTGGTCTTATTGGCGGAATGACCGGTCGAGCGGGTAACGATCGTCAGGAACGGGAGCATGGAACCATGAGCACAGAACGGCCAGCGCCCGGAGGGCCAGAGTCGACTCCGGCGGACAACTCGGTGCCCGCCGAAGCGGAGGTGGCGGCGCCTGCCGACGCCGAGCCGACCCTGGCCGAGCACACAATCGAGCCGACCCGGACCAGCATGGTGTGGACGATGGTCGGCATCGGCGTGGTCCTGCTGGTCGCGATCCTGGTCTTCATCCTGCAGAACGGCCAGCGTGTGCGCGTCCGGTTCCTGATGGTGGACGGCACGCTTCAGCTTGGTGTGGCGTTGTTGTTCGCCGCGTTGCTGGGTGCGCTGCTGGTACTGGTGGCGGGTGCGGCGCGGGTGCTGCAGCTGCGCGTGGTCGCACGGCGCCATCGCCGCACCGACCAGGGATCGTGAGCGGTCAGCTGCTGGCCCTCGCGCCAGGACTCCGTGAGCAGAAGAAGGAACGCCTGGTGCCCCACTTCTCTCTCATCGGGCGCTCCGCTGCGGCTCGGGGAAGCTCCCGAAGACGAGGCGGTCAAGGAACGGCTCGAGCGCGTTCAGCGAGCTGAACACAGTCCAGCGCGACGTCTACTACGCCACGCTCCTGACCACGGCGGTCGCACTCGTCTTTCTGCTTGCCCCCTCCGCCTACCACCGGCTGCGCTTCCGCGAAGGCGACAAGGACGCGATGGTCCGCAAGGGGAACCGGGAGGCGATCGCGGGGACGGGCGCTATCGCCCTGGCCTTCACGGGCGCGCTGTACCTCATCACCGACCTGGTCTTCACCACCCAAGCCGCGATCGGGATCGCGGTCGGCTTCTTCGCGCTGACCGCGTGGCGCTGGTGGGCGATCGCGCTGTATCGCAAGGCCCGCGAGCAGGCAGCGGCCAAGCAGACCTAGGCTGTTACCTAGGCCAGGACAGGGCCACCGGGCCGGCGGTCTACCTTCTATTGCGATCGGGAGGTAGCGGTTCCAGGGACCCGCACCGGGGGATCGACAGATCGGTGATCAATCAGAGGGTGCGGACGTAGTTGGCCAGTTCCAAGCAAGGGTCACCGACCCACAGCGGCAACCCTTGCCCAACCCGGGGGCACAGCACCAGCTGACGCAGCCGGGGGACCAACTCCAAGCGGCCGAGCTCCCCGCGGACGGCGCCCCGGGCCGATCATCCACCGGCCCCCACCCACCATGGAAGGCAGGCTACCGAGCAAGACAAAGCGACAGGACCTGACCTGCATGGTCTAGAGCTGGCACCGCGACTTGAACCGGCACTGCCGTTACAAGACAGCCGCAACGGCCGACAGGATACTCCGGACGCCTATGGCAGTTTGGCGACGGTGAGGAGCACGGCTGCGTCCTCCAGGGCGTGCAGGGTGTGCCGCGCCTGGGGAACGATCAGCAGGTCGCCGTCGCGCCCTTCCCACTCGACGGCGTCAGCAACAAGGCGTACCCGACCATGCAACACGTGCACGGTGGCCTCGCCGGGGTTCTCGTGTTCTGACATCGACGCCCCAGCGGTCAACGCCATCAGGGTCTGGCGCAGCACATGTTCGTGGCCGCCGTAGACCGTCCGCGAGGCTCGGCCGGCCGGGGCCGCGGTTGCCGACTTCATCAGCTCACGAGCGAGCGCATCAAGCGATAGCTTCTCCATGCGCCCAGGGGACCACCCAGTTGCGCACCCGTCAACAACAGGCGATGTTGAGTCGGCAGCTACGCGTGCTCGGCGTGCGGATCGATGTGGGCAGCCGGTACGGATTCCCGGGTGGCCGTGCCCCGCCATCCCGTCATCGGTGTTTAGACCCGTCTGGGTGCGAGCTGGCTGCGTAGCCGGGTTCTCCCGTGACGAGGACAGGGGACATCATTGGGGCGACACTGTATTTGGCGCGGGGTCCTCGCCTGGACAGCTGCTGGGTGAGCGATGGAGGCTGAGACGCGAGATGGTTGAGCGGGAGCCGGTAACCGACCTGGGGGCGTTCAGCAGCGATGGTGCGGTCGCGGCGGAGTGGGCCACGGCGCTCGCAGA
>JASLBL010000255.1 GCA_030146615.1 Actinomycetes bacterium | reverse complement strand
GGGTGTACCTCAAGGGCCATGCCGGGGATCTCCTCAAGGTGGATCGCCGCGGCCGCCCACCCGAGTACGTCCAGCGGCCCTGCCTGACCATCGGCCTGGCCGTCCAGCCTGACGTGCTGCGCGGGCTGGCCAGCCGGCCCGAGTTCGGCGGCCGCGGCCTGCTGGCCCGGTTCCTGTACAGCCTCCCTCAGAGCCTGGTCGGCCGCCGCCAACCCGGCGCCCCACCCGTCCCAGAGGCAGTGGCCGACCGCTATGCCCTGGAGCTGCATGCCCTGGCCGCCAGTCTCGCCGCCCCGGCCGGGGACGACGGCCCGGCCATGCTGGCCCTCGACCAGGAGGCGGGCGAGCTGCTGCTCGCGTTCGAGCGCGACTTGGAGCCCCGGCTGGCCGCTGGCAGCGGTGACCTTGCCCACCTGGCCGGCTGGGCGGCCAAGCTCGCCGGGGCCACCTGCCGCCTCGCCACCCTCCTGCATCTGGCCGGTAGTCTCCGCCACGGCTGGGCCCAACCCATCAACGCCGATACCTTCGCCGGCGCCACCCGGCTGGCCGACTACCTGACCGACCACGCCCGGGCCGTGTTCGACCTCATGGGGGCCGACCCCCGCGTCGATGACGCCCGCTATCTGCTGGACTGGATCAACCGCACCGGCCGGACTCAATTCAGCCGCCGCGACGCCCACCAGGCCGCCCGCGGCCGCTTCCGCAAGGCCACCGACCTGGAGCCGGCCCTCGCCCTATTGGAGGAGCACGGCTACCTGCGTCGCGTCGACGCCGACCCGGCCGGGTCCAAGGGGGGCCGACCCGCCTCGCCACGGTTCCTCGTCAACCCCTTGCACCCATCCTCAGAACCCTCACAACACTCAAAACCTGGTCCGCCGACCGGTTCTGAGGGTTGTGAGGGTTCTGAGGTGCGTGGCGACTCCTCAGGGAGCCGCCGATGAGCACCAGATCGGCTGTCACGTTATCCAACGAGTACGGCTGCAGCCGCTTTCGGCCATGTCAGGAGTCATGGTCCGGCTCCAGCGGGGCCCAGCGGCCCGCCTGTATGCCTCGACGGCCCGGTCCATCGAACGCCGCCCACCGGCTCGGAGCGGGGAGGCCCTGATGGGGTCGGTGAACTGGCGCAAGCGCGGCAACCGCTACCTCGTCTCCTGGCGGCTAGATGACGGCTCCCAAGGTGGCAAGACCGTCGACACCCCGGACGAGGCCCGTGACCTCGCCGCCAAGAAGAGGCTGGAGATGCGTCGGGGTACCTGGCGAGGACGCCAGCGCGGTCGGCTAGCATTCAGTGCCTGGGCGGCCGAGTGGTGGGAGACATGGGCGGCCGGCGATCCCAGCCCCACCACCCTCGCCGCCACTGAAAGTTGGCTGCGGCTGCATGTGCGTCCGTGGTTCGCTGACCGACCCATCGACAAGGTCACCCCAGCCGACGTGCGTCGCTGGCAAGCGCAACTGGCGCGGGACGTCGGGCCGTCAACGGTGGCTCACTGCCGATCGCTGGCACTGCGGATCTTCCAGTTCGCCATGGACGAGGGCGCGATCGACGCCAACCCGGTCCGCAAGGTGCCGCCGCTCAAGCGCCGGGTTGATCCCGAGCAGGTCTTTGGGGAGGTCAAGCGGCGGGCCCTCACTCCTGAGGAGGCCGGTCGGCTGCTGGCTTGTTTCCCGCTGTTCTGGTGGGACCACGTGCTCACTCTGTTCGGCACCGGCCTGCGCTTTGGCGAGCTGGCTGGGCTGCGCCGGCGCCGGGTTCACCTCGACCGACCCATGCCGGTCCTCGAGGTCGGCCCCACCCGCTACCAGGCCGGCCGGTTCGGCAGCGGCTTCAAGCCACGGCCTAAGAGCGACGCCGGCATCCGCCCGGTGCCCCTAGCCCCCTTGGTGGTCGAGGCGATCCGCCGCCAGCTCCCTGCAGGCAGCGACCCCGAGGACCTGGTATTCACCGGCCCAGGTGGCGGGCCCGGCCAGCGCGGCGGGCCGAGCGTGCCCCGCGGCACGCGCACGGTGCTGTCCCGGCACAACCTGCACCGCACCTACCAGGGCGCCGTGGCCAAGCTGATCCACCCAGCCGTCCCGCTTCGACCAACAGCCAGACGAGTTCTGCGGGCCCTGCGCGACGGCGGCCCACAGCGCGTCGACCAGCTCGTAACCCAGCTGAGCACGACCGGCAGGCGCCCCATCCGTCCGGCCACCGTCGCGGACGCCTTGGAAGAGCTGCACGCCGCCGGCCTTGCAGCGGTCGACATCGACGCCCAGGACGTGACCGCCGGCCGCTGGTCGGAGGCGCCGACCACCCGAGATCCCCTGCTTGAGGTGGTCGACCTGCATGGCGCCCATGACTTCCGCCATACCTATGCGACCTGGTTGGAGGATGCCGGCATCCCCGCCCGAGTCATCGATGAGCTGATGGGCCACGAGGCCACCGGCCGCAGCCGACAGCAACAGAGCAGCGCGATGGGCGCCCACTATCGGCACACGACCCCGGAGATGGCCGCCCGGGTCATCGACGCCATTCAGCAGCGATTGTCGATCGTGCTCTGGGTAGCCGAACAGGCGCTCGAGGAGCACCCGAACCGGTCAGCACTCAGAGACTTCTATTGAGTTTCGTGGGTTGCGTTGACGGCTGATTGGTGGTGTGTGAGGGTCCGGCGATGCCGACCATCCGCCGCTCCCGCCCTGCCGAGGACCGTGCCGCCCTGGAGGCCCGACGGCTGCAGGCGGCCGAGCTGTTCGCCCAGGGCCACACTCAGGCCGAGGTCGCCCGCACCCTCGGCGTCTCCCGCCAAAGCGCCCACATCTGGCACACCCGCTTCGAAGAGGGCGGCGTGGATGCCTTGCGCAGTCGGGGGCCGACCGGCCCGGATCCCAAGCTGTCGGATGCCCAGCTCACCAAGGTCGAGGAGGCGTTGCTGCAAGGCGCCATGGCGAACGGGTTCGATACCGACCTGTGGACCCTGGAGCGGGTGGCGGTGGTGATCACCCAGCTGACCGGGGTCCGCTATCACCCCGGCCATGTCTGGGTGATCCTGCGCCGGCGGCTGGGCTGGACCCTGCAGCGCCCGGAGCGGCGGGCCAGCGAACGCGACGAGCAGGCGATCACCCGCTGGGTTCAGCAGGAGTGGCCCAGGATCAAAAAGGGGCCCGCGCAGAATCGGCCTGGCTTGTCTTCTTCGACGAATCGGCCGTCTCGCTGATCCCGCCGGTCCGCCGGACCTGGTCCCCACGGGGCCAGACGCCGATCCTGCGGCATCGGTTCGGCTGGAAGAAGGCCTCCATGGCCGCCGCGCTGGGATATCGACCCGACGGCGACGCCGCCCGGCTCTGCTTCCATTTACAGCAGCCCAGCTACAACACCGACAGCCTCATCGCGGTGCTGGAGCAGTTGGCCGGCTTCTACGCCGGGCAGCGGGTGGTGCTGCTCTGGGACGGGCTCAGTGCCCACTGGAGCACCAAGATGCGGGCCTACCTCGACAGCCAGCACGATTGGCTCACCGCCGAGCGGCTCCCGGCCTACGCCCCGGAGCTCAACCCGGTCGAATATCTCTGGGCCAATCTCAAGGATGTCGAGCTGGCCAACCTCCCCACGACCACGCTCCTCGAGGTCGCCGACGCCACCCAACAGGGCATCCAGCGGGTCTGCAAGCACCAGGACCTGGTGGTCGGATTCTTGGCCCACACCGGCCTCGCCCTCAACCCATGAACCGTCAACCCAACCCACGAAACTCAATAATATAAGAGGGGTGGCCAGGTGAGGACAAGCCGCGTTATGTCCTAGTCAGGGGTGAGGTTGGGATGGCGGCAACCGTCCCGGCCGCGCGCAGCTTGCTACATGTACTTGTTCCCTCTACAGGAACGGTACGTCAGTCTTCGCCCAAATGCAGCAGGGCGGGCAATGCCGACTATGTAAGCATCCGGCCCGGCACGGGCAGGTTGGGGGGCGTAAGTGGCTGATGAGGCCGCCGTGGCAATCCTTTTACGCCCCCCCAACGCACCTGTGGTAGGTCCACTGTGCCTGTGAGGGGGGATGAGCTGGGACAACAGCGTGCTGCCTCTGTGCCGAGCCGCCTGTGCGGGCACAGCAAGTTCACTGAAAGCGGCATACGAGGAGCTGACGGCAAGCCGATCGAGGACCGGCCGGAGGTTCCGACATGCCAGGAAGGATTGAGAAAAATTGTTGCCTCTCCGAAGGCACGCCGGCCGCGCGCTGGCCTTGCTGGCCATTGCCGCGGTTGCCGCGTTCGTGGCCCCGATTGGTAGTCCAAGCGGTGGCGCCGGCGCCGCCGAAGCGACACTCACGACTACCACGAACACCATCCCTCCTCCCACGGTGACGGTCCCCCCGCCCAGCTGCCCCACGCTTCAGTTCGTTGGGGTCCGCGGGTCGGGTGAGTCTGAAGCCACGGGGGGCGGCTACGGCAACACGGTCCAGGATATGAAGAACGCCCTGGCGGAGAAGGTCCCTGGCCTGGGGACCAAGCCAATCAACTACTCGGCCGTCCCGGTCGTCAGACTGCTCGACCTCCAGGAATACGCCGCCATCTACGTCTACAGCGTCTCGGAGGGCAGTTACGCGCTCGAGGCGTTCCTCGTCCGATTCATGCGCGACTGCCCCAGGACATATGTGATCCTGGGCGGATATAGCCAAGGAGCTCATGTAGTAAGCGAGGTGGTCGACCATCACCTCTCGAGCGACCAGTTGCGGCGCATTGCTGGAGTCGCCCTGTTCGGTGATCCAATGTTCAACCCCGAGCAACCCAAGAAGGTCAACGACGGCACGTACGATAAGAAGTTATCCGGCATTGCTGTCGCGCTGTACCAGGAAAGAGTCGTCGACGAGAGCATGACGGACCGCGTCAGGAGCTACTGCCTCTACGGCGACCCTGTCTGCAACTCATCTGTCGCGAATATCGCGTCGTGTCTGCTGCCGGCCGCGTCCACGTGCGCCCACCACCAGTACGTCACCCGTGGATACACGCGCATCGCGGCCTACACGGCCATCAAGCGCTGGCGCCAGCTACAGAAGCAGAAGCCGCTGTAACCAGCGGCGAGAAGAGATGGCGGGGCGTGACACGCGTCCCGCCATCCTCTTCTGCAAGCAAACCTCGTAGAAAGCCCGAACCGGCCACCACTAAGAGTGTTTAGCAGTCACAAGCCGTGATCTGCTGACAATCTGCTGACAGACGGCCCTGTCGGGAGTCCTGTCGATGCGTTGTGCCTGGTGGAGCTGAGGGGATTTGAACCCCTGACCCCTTGCATGCCATTGATGTGCGGGTGGTTCACGTCGCAACGCACCACCTCGCCTACCCTCGCAACCGAGCAGGTGAGAGGCGCTGCCGAGGATCGGGTCGTGGGGCGACGTGAGGTTACGTGTAGCGCGGTTTCTGGCAAATCTCTGGCAAGGGCGCCTGCGTGGTC
>JASLBL010000214.1 GCA_030146615.1 Actinomycetes bacterium | reverse complement strand
TATAGCTATGTCGGCGACCGGATAATCCTCCAGCACCAGCAGATCCTGGACTCAATCATGAAAGCCGACATGGTGGGGCTCAGCAACGGCTGGAATGACTTAGCCAAGGATGTTATTACCATTGGACCCTAGCGGCCCAATGGTCTAATCGCACATTATCGTCTGCACGGCGTGGCGTGCAACCAGCCACCCGAGGTCTAGCAGCCTGTGCTGACCGCGGCCGAGCAGACATTTCTGGAACTCGCGCACCGGCCACTGTCAGGCCAGCGAGTTGCGCTGCGCAGGCGGCTGCTGCTATGGCCCGGATGCGTCAGGGACACGCCTGGAGCTCGAGAAGCCTCAGCATCCGCAGCCGGTGCTCGTTGTCCAGGCGAATCTGCAGCCGGCGCAGCGCCTCCCGGCCCGACAGCGGACGTGACGCCGCCGGCGACAGCCAGGGATGTGCTCACCCCGGCGGGCGCGGACCTCGCCAGCGCGGATGTTCCTGATCGCCCAGCCCTGACGCTGGTCGACGTCGGCCGGTGGGATGCCCCACTCTTCAGGGAACGGGCTAGAGCGCGGCATCGGCGGCAAGGCGGTGTGCGACTCGGCCTCCATGGAGCTACTTCCCGCCGCGACCGCCGCGGAGCGGCTTGCCCTGCCCGGCGCCGGTTCCCTTGGGTGGCGGTGGGGCTGGGATCTGCTTGACGGCCACCGCTACTTTGCCCCGAACGCGCTGTCCGTCTTGCCCGTGCCCTCTTGACTTCCTCCGTGCGAGATCTGTACCGGGCATTCCCGCAAGGAACTGCGTGGTGTTGAGGAGCGGGGAAACCCGTGAGAAACCTCAGGTCAATGGCCGTCGATGGCAGAATCGGCGGTCATGACCCTCCACCGTTTGCGGGCGGGCTCCCCGGTCGTTACGAACACCGGTTGCTGCCCGTCTGCTGCCCGACGCAGCCGCCCAGGACCTTCCGGACCGCAATCCGAATCGCCCACTCGCATCATCCCAGCTGCATGAGCCGAAAGGGCGGTGACCTGCGGTTCCTCTGAACCGTACGCGCGACCCGCGTAGGCGGCGGGCTGCTTGGAGCGGCGCACCCGGGACCAGGCCGCGAACATGCGTGCCATGGCTGCTGTGGCGGTGCCTGTGAACCGGTGGGCACCCGGGTGCGCTTGGCCGAGGCTCGGCTCATCACCGGAAATTCCATCGAGGTAATTTTAACCATATGAGCTGGGCATACGCGGGTGGCCAGCGGAAACGTCGCCTTGACGCGCCCCCGGCCGCCTTCTAGATTCCGCTTCGCCCCGAGGGGCCGACGCGGTTGGACCGGGAAATCCGGGTTGGAGTTCCTGCCAGACGGGCCGACGGGTCCGGACGGCGAACCGCTGGGCGGTGGGTGGCGCCACCCGCTGTTGCGGCGGTGAGGTTCACGCGGCCTTCGGGTCGTAGGACGAGAACTCTCTCGAGCGAGACTTGGGAAGGCCGTGGGAGTTCCTCGGGGCGCTGATGACCCCCAGGGGCCCAATCGGCCGGGAGCAGGCGGGTTCGCCCGCTCGTCATCCGGACGGGGCTCTTGGGGGTTGTCCTTCTCATAGTTCGGGCCATCCTCACCGGGCGCCCGGGCCAGGATCGGCCACCGACCACGGCGGAACCCGCCCAGCAGCACCCGCCGCGGACCAGGTAGAAGATCGCGTCCAGGACCAGGCGCCGGTCCCACTTCTCGGGCCTGCCCCCGCGCCCGCCGGTGCTCCCCGCCGCCGGGAGCAGCGGCGCCAGCAGCGCCCACTGTCCGTCGGTCATCGTCGAACCGGGGTAGAAGTGCCGCCGCGAGGGACGATCACCACCCCGGCCATGAGCAGGGCATGACAAGTACTGGCACTTGGACGATACGTGCACCCGGACTCCTGGTAGGACTGGCAAGCCTAGACAGCCCCTCTCCTACCAGGAGTCCTTCACCTTCCGGGCGAACCGCCTACCGACCGAGCGCGCGGGCGGACCCTCGCATCGTCCGGAGGTTCCGCCCGGCACCTACCACCGTTGCCGACGCCGTCGACGAAGGCCCGTCAGTGGTGGTGGCCGTGCCGGCCGAGGGTCTCCACGGGGGTCGCGCCGGGGCGGGTCCACTGCGGCACCGGGCGGCTGGTCGGGCCCCAGGTGGCGTTCCCGTCGGCGTCCGAGCGCCAGTACCAGCAGATCGGCGAGCCATGCCCACCGACCGGCGAGTCGGCCTGCGGGGCCTCGGGCCAGCCCTCGGGGTTGTCCTCCCACGCCTCGCGGCGGCCGTAGGGCATCATGTCGAGCAGGCCCAAGGACCCGTTGACCGGCTCGTTGCTCCGGGCGGTCGTGGAGTAGGTGAGGAACACGCGGTCGCCGTCGCGCAGGAAACAGACGATGTGGCCCATTGCTCCGCCGACCGGCCCCTCCACGTCGCGCACCGAGTACCAGGGCTGGGTGTACCCCATGAACTCGACGTAGGGAGCCACCTCGTCCCACGGGCCCGAGGTCAGGACGGCGAACGAGACGCCGCGGGCGTTGAGGTAGACGGCGTCCCTCAGGTGCCAGGCCGCGTTGGTGCAGCCCTCGCACTGCCCCTGGTGCGGCGCGCCGTCGTACCACATGTGCTTGTAGACCACGAGCTCGTCGCGGCCCTGGAACAGGTCCAGGAACGGGACCGGGCCGTCGGGTCCGACGACCTCGACCGTCCCGTCGACCTCCACCATGGGCAGCCGGCGGCGGGCCGCGGCGAGCGCGTCGCCCTGGTGGGTGTGGGCCTTCTCGCGGACCAGGAGCTCGTCCCGGGCGGCCTGCCAGGTG
>JASLBL010000197.1 GCA_030146615.1 Actinomycetes bacterium | reverse complement strand
CAACCGGCTGTTCCTGGACCCGCTGTTCCGCGGCGGCTACCCAGCCGACGTGCTCGAGGACCTGGCCGGCCTGGGCGGGCTGGAGGCGGCCGGCGACGACGACCTGGCGGCGATCGCCGTGCCCCTGGACCTGCTCGGGGTTAACTACTACCGGCGCTGGGTGGTGGCCGCCCGGCCGGAGCGGCCGCGGCTCGGCGGGCCCCCGTCGCCCTGGGTCGCCGCCGGCGACGTCGAGTTCGTGGCCAGCGACCGGCCCCGGACCGACCTCGGCTGGGAGATCGACCCCTCGGGCCTGGACGAGCTGCTGCTGCGGCTGCACAGCGACTACCCGTCGCTGCCGCTGTACGTGACCGAGAACGGGGCCGCCTTCGACGACGGGCCCGACGGCAGCGGCCGGGTCCGGGACCAGGCCAGGGTCCGGTTCCTGGACGGGCACCTGCGGGCCGCCCACCGGGCCATCCAGGGCGGGGTGGACCTGCGCGGCTACTTCGTCTGGTCGCTGCTGGACAACTTCGAGTGGGCCGAGGGCTACTCCAAGCGGTTCGGCATCGTCTACGTGGACTTCCCGACCCAGCGCCGGCTGCCCAAGGACAGCGCCCTCTGGTACCGGGAGGCGATCGCCCGCGGCGGCCTTGACGGCCTCCCGAACGGGGAGGGTCAATGACCGGGCCGCCGACCCTGGAGCAGGTGGCGGCGCTGGCCGGGGTCTCGCGGGCGACCGTCTCCCGGGTGGTCAACGGCTCGCCCAAGGTCAGCCCGGTCGTGCGGGCCCAGGTCGAGCGGGCCGTGGCCAAGCTCGGCTACGTGCCCAACCGGGCCGCCCGCAGCCTGGTCACCCGGCGGGCCGACTCGGTCGCCCTGGTCGTGTCCGAGCCCCACGCCCGCTTCTTCTCCGAACCGTTCTTCGCCGGCATGGTCCGCGGGGTCAGCGCCGTCCTGGCCGAGACCGGGGTCCAGCTGCTGCTGCTGATTGCCCAGGACCTCCCCGACCGGGGGCGGCTGGAGCGCTACGTGGTCGGCGGCCACGTCGACGGCGTGCTGCTGGCCTCCTTGCACGGCGACGACCCGCTGCCCGGCATCCTGGAGCGGGCCGGGGTGCCGGCGGTGCTGGTCGGCCGGCCGGCCGGGGCGGCCCCGGCCAGCCACGTCGACGCCGACAACCGCGGCGGGGCCGGCAAGGCCGTGGCTCACCTGGCCCGGCGGGGCCGTCGGCGGATCGCCACCATCACCGGCCCCCTGGACATGGGCGTCGGCCTGGACCGCCTCGAGGGCTACCGGGACGGGCTGGCCGCGGCCGGGCTGGCCGGGTCCGGCGACCTGGTCGAGATCGGCGACTTCACCGAGGAGGGCGGGGCCGCGGCGATGGGCCGGCTGCTGGCGCGGCCGGGGGACCCGGTCGACGCCGTGTTCGCCGCCTCCGACCTGATGGCCGCCGGGGCCCTGCGGGCCCTGCGGGCCGCCGGCCGGCGGGTCCCTGAGGACGTGGCCGTGGTCGGGTTCGAGGACTCGGCGGTGGCCCGCTACGCCCAGCCGCCCCTGACCACCGTGCGTCAGCCGATCGAGGAGATGGGCCGCCAGGCCACCCGCCTGCTGCTGGCCCTGGTCGCCGGCGACGCCGGCGGCATGCACCTGATCCTGGACACCGAGCTGGTCGTCCGGGCCTCGGCCTGACCGTCAGCCGCGCAGGCCCGACTGGCGGATGATGGCTTCCAGCTCCTGCTCGAACAGGGCGGTCCCGTCGCCGACGGCCGGGGCCAGGTGGCCGAAGACCTCCAGGGTGACCAGGCCGTGGACGCGTGCCCAGGCGCCGAGGCCGAAGGCGGCCACCCGGACCGGGGCGCCCGGGAACCCGCCCCGGCGCTGCAGGTCCTTGACCTGCCGGCGGAGCTCGGCCGGGACCCGGACCTGGATCCGGGCCGGGTCCAGGGCGCCGGCCGCGTGGGCCTGGACCAGCAGCCTGGCCAGCAGGTTGGTGTAGCGGGTCCCGGCCGGTCGGGTCGCCTCGGGGGCGACGTAGCCGGGGATCGGGCTGCCGAAGATCAGCGCGAACTCCGTCGGGTGCTCGAGGCCCCAGGCCCGGAAGGCCCCGAAGGCGGCCCGCACCCGCTCGACGTGGCGGCCGGCCGGGACGGCGTCCACGGCCGCCTCCATGGCGTCGGCCAGGGCGTCGTAGGCGTCGGTGACCAATGCCGTGACCAGCACGTCGCGGGAGCCGAAGTAGCGGTAGAGGGCCGGGGCGGTCATGCCCATCTCCCTGGCGATGGCCCGCAGGGTCACCGCGGCCGTGCCCTCGCCGGCCATCTGTGCCCTGGCCACCGACTTGATCTCCTCCACGGTGGCCTGGCGGACCCGCTCCCGCCTGGGCAACCGCTCCGCCGTCTCCGTCATGTTGACAGCCTACGGTAGAGTTAACACTATTAACAACAGTGAAGTATGTTTAGAAGGGGAGCGGGGTCATGGAAGGTCTTCACGTCGTCATGGGAGCGAGCGGCGGGATCGGGGGCGGCCTGGTGCGCGAGCTGGCGCGGCGGGGCAGGCGGGTGCGGGCCGTCAACCGGCGCGGGGACGCGCCGGGGCCGGCCGGGGTCGAGCGCCTGGCCGCCGACGTGGCCACCCCGGAGGGCGCCAAGGCGGCCGCCACCGGGGCGGCGGTCGTCTACCACTGCGCCCAGCCGCCCTACACCGACTGGCCGGCCGCCTTCCCGCGCCTGACCGAGGCGATCGCCGAGGGCGCGGCCGCCGCCGGGGCCAAGCTGGTCCTGGCCGACAACCTCTACGGCTACGGGCCCCACGACGGCCCGCTGACCGAGGACCTCCCGGCCGCCGCCACCGGCCCCAAGGGCCGGGTCAGGGCCGAGATGGCCGACCGCCTGCTGACGAGCCACCGCGAGGGCCGGCTGCGGGTCGCCATCGGCCGCGCCTCCAACTACTACGGCCCCGGTGGCCGCAACAGCGTCACCGGCGACCGGCTGTTCATGGCCGCCGTGGCGGGCAGGACGGTGCGCTGGGTGGGCCGGCTCGACCAGCCCCACACCCTCAGCTACCTGGAGGACGTGGCCGCCGGCCTGGCCACCCTGGGCGAGCAGGACCGGGCCGACGGCCAGGTCTGGCACCTGCCGGCGGCCGACCCGCTCACCGGCCGTCAGTTCCTGGAGCTGGTCGTCGCGGCCAGCAGTGGCCGCTCCCGGATCGCCACCAGCTCGGCCGCCATGGTTCGCGTGGCCGGCGTGTTCGTGCCCTTCATCCGGGAGGTCGGCGAGGTCCTGTACGAGTTCCAGGCCCCGTACGTGGTCGACTGGTCGAAGTTTGGTCAAGTGTTCGGCCCGTTCACGCCCACACCGCACGCCGAGGCGGTCGCCCGCACGGTCAAGTGGTTCCAGGAGAACTAGCTGTCGGTGGGCATCGTGCCGTAGAGGTAGGCGAACTCGATCCGGCCGCCAGCGGCGACGACCTCGATGTAGTGGAGCGGCCGGTTGTCCTGGTCGTAGGTCCCACCCTTGATCACCAGGACCGGCGTCCCGGGTTGCAGGTCGAGCCGTTGCTGCTCACTCGGCGTGGGCATCCTGGTGGTGATCACGTCGTGCGAGTACGTCTCGCCGAAGGCGTCCCGTAACAGCTCGGGCATGCCGCCGCGGTTCGGGTCGGCCAGGTCAGGCGCCTTGTCAGTGACGAACTTGGGAAAGTGGGACATGGCCAGCATCACCGGCGGCTCGCCCTCGGTGCCAAGCACCCGGTCACGGATCGTGACGACGGTACCGGGCTCGATGCCGAGCCACTCGGCGGCCTCGGGCGTGGCCGGCGCCTGGGTAACGGCGGTCTGACCGGCGGGCTTGAGCCCTTGCCGGGCGAGGGTGTGGTACCAGCCGAGCGAGGTGGCGATGTCGGTCGACAGCCGCCGGGGAACCATCTGCTCGCGCACGAACACGCCGCGGCCCTGGTAGGAGACGACTAGGCCCTCGGCCCGGAGTTGGTCGAGGGCGACCCGGATCGTGCGCGAGCTGACCCTCCAGGTCTCCATGAACTCCCGCTCGCTCGGCAGCTGCGCTCCTGGCGGGTACCGGCCGCTGCGGATCTCCTCGCGGAGCGCGTCCGCGATCTGGAGGTACGCCGGCCGTCCGGAAACGCGGGAGACCATCAAGCCCCTTTACGTCGGTCCTTGAGCACCTTTGGTGCAGCAATTCTACCGCCAAGGGGTTGACTCGCGTCCTCGTCCCCTGTGTACTTAAGTACATAAGCACCGAAGACTACCGGCCAGGGGGCCGTTCCTTCGGCTGCCAGCCGGGCGTCGAAGATTCGGCCCCCTCCAAATCTGGGAGGGGGTGAATCCAATCCGAGAACGCTGGGGAGCACTCCGCTACCGCCTGTTCGGCCGCTGCTGGGCTCAAGGCTGCGGTCTGCCCATGGCGCTGCACACGCCGCGCCGGCTCGACCGCTGCCTGGACAAGCCGGTCGCCCTGGCTCTGACCGAGGAGGGCTGGCTACTGGCCCTCGAACCCGTCGTTCCTGTGTCGCACGCGGCATCCGCGTGA
>JASLBL010000183.1 GCA_030146615.1 Actinomycetes bacterium | reverse complement strand
CCGGCGGCGGTAGATAGCGATGCGCTCGCCGACCGACATGTACTCCACCGGCTGGGTCACGGCGCCGCTCCCTCGGCCCTCGCCGCGGGGCCTGATCCCGGCATGCCTCGGGGTGGCCACCCGGTGGCCTCGTGCGCCCGGTTCACCTCGTCGAGGATCTCCTCCCACGGAGGCATGCGCGCCTCTCGAGGGGCGGACTCCTTGAACAGCACCCGCACGCCCCACTCGCGGAGCTGGCGGAGGCTCGTCCGGAAGGTCGGGTGACGCGCCAGCGGCGGGTTCACATTGGGGACGGCGACGATGGGTGCGTCGAGGCCGAGAGACTCGCAGAGCGTGCCCACCGCAACCGTGTTGGTGATCCCGGCCACCCACCGGTTGATCGTATTGAAGGTGGCCGGCGCGACCACGACGGCGTTGGCCTCGGGCACGCTCTCAGGCTCATCCGGCTCCCGCCACCGGTGGCGGACCGGGAAGCCGGTGATGGCCTCAAGCAGCGGCACGTCGATGAACGCGAGCGCCTCCGGGGTGGCGGTGACGGCGACCTCCCAGCCGGCCGCTTGTGCGAGCTTCACGAGGTCCTGGACGTGGGCGGCGGGGGGGCGCGGCGCAGACAATTACGTAGAGCATGCCGCGGGGCGCTCGCTCGCCCATCCGTGTCACCTCGCTTGCCGCATCGGACGAAGCTCTCATACCAGTATGGCGCACGCCGCCGCGCCGCCTACTGCGCGGCCTCTGGCGGGCTGCCGTCGCAGAGGGCGGCGAGCAGCTCGGCGGCGGCGCGGTCCTGGGCGGGCTGGAAGTGCGCGTAGGTCCCCAGCGTCATGTGGGGGCCGGCGTGGCCGGCCCGGCCGGCGGCGGTGCGCCAGTCCACGCCCTGCGAGATCAGGTGGGTGACCATGAGATGGCGCAGGTCGTGCAGGCGGCACCGCAGGCCAAGCGGCCGGGCCGTCTCCTGGAACCGATGGCTCATGCTGGACGGGTGCATCGGGCGTGATCCGTCCGGCTGGCGGCTGAACACGAAGGCGTCGGCGGGCAGGGTGGTTCCCAGCTCGCCGGCTGTTCGCTGCACCTGCGCCAGGTAGGCCCGGAGCAGCTCCACCGTCCGGGCGTCCAGGGCGAGGCGGCGCTTGCCGCGGGTCTTGGTCGCCTTCTCGATGAGCGGCTCGCCGGGCACGTAGACCACGCCACGCTCCAGCAAGATCTCGCCGCGCTCCAGGTCGATGGTCCGCCAGCGCAGCCCACAGAGCTCGCCGCGGCGGGCGCCCAGCACGACCGCGAGGCGCAGGAACAGGCCAAAGCGCAGCTCGCGCTCCAGCGCCAAGGCCAGCAGCCTACTCACCTGCGCCACGGGCGGCGGCGTCACCTCGCCGCTCGGCAGGGAGGGGGGCGTGGCCAGCCGCGCGGGGTTGTGGCTGATCCATCCCCAGGCGACCGCCTGCTTGAGCGCACCGGACAGCACCGTGTGCACGCTGCGGACCTGGCTGGCCGACAGGGGCTTGCCATCGCTGCGGCCGCGCTTGCGCAGCTCGGCGTAGAAGCGGTCGAGGGTCTCCGCGTCCAGTCGACGCACGGGCAGCTTCCCGAGGGCGGGGACGATGCGCCGGTTGATCTGGAGGCGGTAGTCCTCCAGGGTGGTGGGGGAGGTCTCCTTGACGCCCTGGCGCCACTCCAGCCAGCGCTCCAGCAGGTCGGCCACGGTGCGCGCCGCGGTGGCCCGATGCCGACCCTCGGCCACCTTCGCCTTCAACCCCACCTCAAGGCGCTCGGCCTCGCGCTTCGTGGATGCGCGGCCGTACTCGCGGCGCTCTTGCCCAGTCAGCGGGTCGCGGCCGACGTAGACCTTGACCTGCCAGTAGTGTCCGCGGTTGCGGATCATGTGCTTGTCCTCTTGGACATCCAGGACAAGCCTAACGGTGCCAGAGTCGGTGCCAGAGAGGCAAGCAAGTCAAGCAGCGTTGCTCGACTCGGGCAACATCATCCCTGCTCAGCGGAGGCGGACGGGAATCGAACCCGCCTGAGCAGGGACGCTGCTCACACCGGTTTTGAAGACCGGGGGGCCCACCAGGACCCAGACACCTCCAGCAGGCATTCTAGGCACAAGCGCCGCGCCAGGACCCACCCGGCCCAGCTAGTCCTTCGGCAGCGCGAGCAGCGGGCGCAGCCGCATTGTGACCTCTTCGGGGGTCACACCGCCCCGCAGCCACTCGTTGGCCTCCAGGCCCCGGCCGAAGTCGACCAACGTGTCGCCCGAGACCGCCGCTGCCACGCTCTCGATCCCGAGCACAAGGTCGTTGTACTCCCTCCCCAGGAACGCCTCGGTGCCGATCGGAAGCCGGCCGTCCGCGGCGTCCATTCCGGGTGCGGCGCCCGCCAGTGCCAGAGTCCAGCCTGGAGCTCGCGCACAGCGCCATACTAGGGCGCCGACGATGGGTCAGGCCAAGGCGTGAGGAGGAAGCCCCATGCGGATCACCCTGGTCGGCTCCACCGACCTGCCAGAGCTACTGCCGCTCGTGCGAGCCTACTGCGACTTCTACCAGGTCACGCCGAGCGACGGGGAGCTGCTGGAGCTGTCGCGGGCGCTCCTGGCCGATCCGAAGCGGGAGGGGCTGCAACTGCTGGCCCGCGACGACGCCGGGCGAGCCGTCGGCTTCGCCACCCTCTACTGGACCTGGCAGACGCTGGTCGCCGCCCGGGTAGGCGTGATGAACGATCTGTTCGTGGCGCCGGAGGCACGCGGCATGAGTGTCGCCGACGGGCTCATCGTCGCCTGCCTGGAGCGCTGCCGCGAGCACGGCGCGACCCGGCTCGTCTGGCAGACGGCGCGAGACAACCGTCGCGCGCAGGCCGTCTATGCCCGGGTTGGGGCCACCCGCGATGATCGGTGGCTGGACTATGACCTGCCGGTCCAGCCCGTCTGACCTGGCCAGGCGCGGGAGGGGTTGCCGGAACTACCCAGGGGATCTGGGTGCTGTCGACCGCCTGAGCTGAGGGCGGGGCCTCTGGTCGCGGGTGGCCGGCCCGGGGGAGGCTTGGAGCCGACGGATGGGGAGGACAGCCGGGAGGCGGCGGGCGATGGACGAGCTGGGGCGGCGGGTGGCCCGGTGGGTCGAGGCCGGGGTGATCGGGCGTGAGCAGGCCGACGCCATCCTGGCCCTGGAGGACCGCGACCGGCGGTCGGGGGGCCGGCGGGCGGTGGTGGTCGAGGTGCTCGGGTACCTCGGCGGCGGGCTGGCGCTGGTGGCCGGGTTCGTGCTCGGGGCGGAGTCGTGGGACCAGCTGGGGCGGTGGGGGCGGGCCGGGGTGCTGGCGGTGGTCACCGGGGTGCTGCTGGGGGCCGGGTGGTGGCTGCGGCGGGACCAGGGGCGTGGGCTGCCGCGGCTGGCCAGCGTGCTGTGGCTGGCCGCGGTGGCCGGGTTCGCGGGGCTGCTGGCGGTGCTGGCGGAGGGGGACAGCGACGGCGCCCTCGGCGACCCGTCGCTGTGGGTCGCCGGCGGGACGCTGGTCCTGGCCGGCGGGCTCTACCTGGTCGAGCGGCGGGTGCTCCAACAGGTGGCGCTGTTCGCGGCCGCGGTCGCGACCATGGTGGCGGCCGGCGACCGGGTCGGGTGGTCATGGCAGGCCGTCGAGGGGTACGGGTTCCTGGCCCTCGGGGCGCTCTGGCTGGAGCTGGGGCGGCGCGAGCTGGTCGTGCCCCGGCGGACCTCGGAGGCGCTGGGGTCGCTGCTGCTGCTGACCGGGCCCGAGGTCCTGGACGTCCAGGGGGACGGGCCCGGGGACTGGGGCTCTTGCTCGGGCTGGGGCTGTCGGTGGCGCTGATCGTGGCCGGGAGCGCGCTGCGGCGCAACGTGCCCCTTGGGATCGGGGCCGCCGGCATGGTCGTGTTCCTCGGCCAGGTCGCCGGCGGGCTCTGGCGGGACGTCGGCCGCCCGGTGGCCGTCCTGGTCGCGGGGCTGGGCCTGGTCGCGGCGGCGGTGCTGCTGGCGAGGCTGCGCCCCGCCGCCGTGACCCAGGCGCCCGGGCTCAGTCGAGGACCGCGGTCAGGGCGTTGACGATGCCCCGGCCGTAGATGCCGTTGCGGGCCAGGGTCCCCTCGCAGGGGGCGTCATAGGGCGCTCCGAGGTCGGGGTCCGGGTAGGTGAAGATCGGTGGCGTCGGGCAGGGGGTCTGCTTGGCCGTCCTGGTCAGCACCTGCTCGACGGTCCGCGGGCTCAGCGTGAGCCCACCGTGGCTCGCGTCGCGGCGGCCCTGGCTGCCGACGATCAGCGCCGCCACTCCGGCGGCGTGCGGTACCGCCATCGAGGTGCCCTGCAGGTAGCGGTAGTAGGAGGAGGAGGACCCGCCCTGGCGGTCCCGCACCACCAGGGGCGTGGTCGGGTTGCCGTCGGCGTCGACCTCCTCGTTGGCCTGGAGGACGTTCAGCGGGTAGGTGGACAGGATGCGGTTCTCGGGCTGGTTGACTGATCGGTCCGAAGTAGTCGCGGGAGAAACCGCCAGGGGCCGAGAAGTCGGTCTGCTCGAGACCCCAGTTGGAGTAGTGGGCCTTCTTGTGGCTGGGGCCGAGGGCCGAGATCGAGATGACCCCACGGGTCTCGGCCGGGACGGTGATGCAGGAGTTGTCGACGTCGCGCGGGTACGCCGACCCGGGCGGGAAGTCGGGGCTGGTGTCGTCCTCGGTCGGGTTGCCGAGGTTGGTGTTCTGGTTGCCGAGCGCATCCACCGGGGTGACTCCGTGGGCCCGGGCGAAGTTGATCGCCCGCTGGGTGACGACCCGGATCGTCCGCTGCTCGGCCTGGGCCTCCGGGGAGTCGGCCGGGTTGTCGAGGCAGTTGTACAGCCACGGGTCGGTGTAGAAGCTCATGTTGATGACGTCGATCCCGACCAGGCCGGCGTAGACCATGGCGTCCACGGTGGGCTGGAGGAACAGGAAGCCCCCGTCCTGCCCGCCGCGGATGTTGACCAGCTGGACCTACCGCGTTGATCGCCGTTGCTCGCTAGGACGACCGGGTCGCAGTGCGCCAGCTTCTCGGCGAGGCGTGGACCACGGCCGACCGGCTCGGCCAGGAGCGCAACGACTTCTGGACCGCCTTCGGCCCCACCAACGTTGCCCTGCATGAGGTCTCGACGGCCGTTGAGCTTGGCGACCCGGGCGAGGTCATGCGCAAGGGTGAGGCGCTCGACCCTGCGCGTTTCCGGCCAGGCCTGCTTGGCCGGCGCGCGCAGGTGTTCATCGACTTGGCGCGTGGGTACACCCAGCAGCGCAAGGACGCTGCCGCCGTGAACATGCTCCTGGAGGCCGAGCGGCTCGCGCCTGAGGCGGTCAGGTATCAGGTGATCGTCAAGGAGATGTTGCGCGAGCTGCTGAGGCGCGAACACCGGGCAAGTACGCCTCAGCTACGCCCGCTGGCTGTCCGAGTCGGCATCCTTCGCGAGGACGCC
>JASLBL010000172.1 GCA_030146615.1 Actinomycetes bacterium | reverse complement strand
TACCACGCCGTCGAGGACGCCGGCCGGATCATCAACCCGCTGCTGGCCAGCGCCAACCTCCACGGCGCCGTCGCCCAGAGCGTTGGCAGCGCCCTCTACGAGCAGCTCGCCTACGACACCGGCGGGCAGTTCCTCACCGCGACGCTCATGGACTACACCATCCCGACCGCCGTGGAGCTGCCGTCCCTCCAGATCGAGCACCAGGAAACCCCGTCGCCGTTCACGCCGCTTGGCACCAAGGGCGTCGGCGAGTCGGGCATGGGTGGGACACTGGCGGCGATCTGCAGCGGCATCGAGGACGCCTTCCCCGAGCTGTCGCTGCGCCTGGACCAGCTGCCACTGACGCCCAACCGCGTCTGGTGCGCGATTCGAGACGCCGAGCGAAAGGAGCCGCCGTGGCGGACAGCTACATCGGTCAGCGGCAGCCCGGGCTGACCAACCGCCGGCTCGTCCAGGGCCGCGGGACCTACGTCGGTGACATCGAGCTGGACGGCATGCTGGAGATGGCCGTCCTGCGCAGCCCCCATGCCGCCGCCCGGATCACTGCCATCGACGCCTCGCGGGCCACGGCCATGCCGGGGGTGCGCTATGTCGTCACCGGCCAGGAGATCCGCGAGCGCACCAGGCCGATCCCGGAAGGCTGGGACACCTCGACCATCAACGCCAACGGCGTCGAGTGGTACGCCCTGTGCGCCGACCGCGTCCGCTACGTCGGCGAGGCCGTCGCCGCGGTGGTGGCCGACGACCGCTACACCGCCCAGCTCGCCACGGCCCAGATCGACGTCGACTACGAGCTGCTGCCGTCGGTGACCGACCCGGTCGCCGCCCTCGAGCCCGACTCGCCCCTGGTCGAGCCCGACTGGGGCACCAACGTGCGCGTGGCCCGCGACCTGCGCGCCGGGGACGTGGAGGCGGCTCGGCGGGAGGCGGACGGCGTGGTCAGCGGGTCGCTGCGGACCGGCCGCACCACCGGCGTGCCGCTGGAGCCGCGGGGGATCGTCGCCTCCTGGGACGAGGACGCCGACCTGCTCACGGTGTGGGACTCGACCCAGAACCCGCACCCGCTGCGGCTGTACCTGGCCCAGACCGTCGGGCTGTCGGAGGCGCAGATCCGGGTCGTCCAGCCCCACGTCGGGGGCGCCTTCGGGCTCAAGCAGCCGACCTTCCAGGAGGAGCCGCTGATCGCCTACCTCGCCCTGCGGGTCGGCCGGCCGGTCCGCTGGATCGAGGAGCGCGACGAGAACTTCCACTGCACGGGCCACGCTCGCGACATGCGGGTCAGCTACCAGGCGTCCTATCTGGCCGACGGGCGCGTGACCGGTCTGGAGCTGGACATCCTGGCCGACGTGGGCGCTCCCACCTCGCTGATCGGCTGGGGCATGAGCGTCTCGGCCAGCGGCCTCGTCCCCGGACCGTACAAGATCCTCAACACCAGGGTCAGGTTGACGGCCGTGGTGACCAACAAGGGCCCGTGGAACGCCTACCGCAGCTTCGGGCGCGACGCCGCCAACTGGTGGCTGGAGCGGATCATGGACCACGTCGCCGACGTCCTCGGGCTGGACGGCACCGCCGTGCGCTTCCGGAACCTGATCGGTCGCGACGAGTTCCCCTTCGCCCGCGAGGGCGGCGGGATCCTCGACTCGGGCGACTACGCGCGCGCCCAGCGCACCGCCATGGAGATCATCGGCTACCAGGACTTCCCCGAGGAGCAGGCCAGGGCGAGGGCCGAGGGCCGCCATGTCGGCATCGGCGTGGCCAACGAGCTCGGCTCCGAGGGCTGCGCCATGCCGGGGTCGCCGATGATCTCGGCCTTCGACGGCGCGACCGTGCGGATGAGCCCGAGCGGCGAGGTCACGCTGCTGTCCGGGGTGACCTCGCCGGGCAGCGGCAACGAGACCGGGCTGGCTCAGATCGTGGCGGCCACGCTCGGGGTCGAGCTGGACCGGGTCACGGTCATCCAGGGCGACACCTCGCTGTGCCCCTGGGGGCTGGGCAACTACAGCTCCCGCAGCATCATCATCGGCGGCTCGGCCGCCGAGCTGGCCGCCGGCGACCTGCGCGACAAGCTGCTCACGGTGGCCGGCAACCTGCTGGAGGCCAACCCCGAGGACCTGGAGCTGGCCGACGGGCGGGTGTCGCTCCGGGGCGCGCCGCGGCGGTTCGTGCCGGTCGCCGAGGTGGCCAGGGAGATCTACATCTTCCCCTACGGCCCCAACGCCGAGGGCGTCGAGCCGGGCCTGGAGTCGACGCGCTACTTCCGCGCCCCCAACATCTACCATCAGCCGGCCACCCAGGGCCGCTTCAACGCCTACCCGACCTGGCCGAGCGCGACGGCCGCCTGCGTGGTCGAGGTCGACCCCGGCACCGGCATGGTCCGCATCCTGCGCCACGTGGTGGTCGACGACTCGGGCACCGTGATCAACCCTACGCTGGTCGAGGCCAACCTCCACGGCGCCATCGCCCAGGCCGTCGGCGGGGCGCTGTTCGAGCAGATCGCCTACGACGATGCCGGCCAGCTCCAGACGGCGACCCTGATGGACTACACCATCCCGACCGCGGTCGAGCTGCCCATGATCACGGTCGCCCACCAGCACAGCCCCTCGCCGTTCACCCCGCTCGGGACCAAGGGCGCCGGCGAGTCGGCCATGGGTTCGGCGCTGGGCGCCCTCACCAGCGCCATCGAGAACGCCCTGCCCGGCCTGCCCCTGCGCCTGACCGAGCTGCCGCTGACGCCGGGCCGGGTCTGGCACGCGATCGAGCGGGCCAAGGCGGCCGCGGCCGAGACGAACGCACCGGCGCTGGTCTAGTCGTACCGACACGGAGAAGACGGACATGGCGCTCAAGGACCTGCGATCGTTCCTCGCCTACCTCGACGAGCGGGGCGAGCTGGCCACGGTGACCAGGGCGGTCGACCCCAGGTTCGAGATCGCCGCCCACATCCGCGCCAGCTCCGACGCCCAGGGACCGGCCTTCCTGTTCACCGACGTCAAGGGCTCCAAGATGCGCGCGGCGGGCGGGCTGTTCTGCTCGCGGAGCAAGGCCTTGCACGCCCTGGAGGTCGACCGCCACCGCGACGCCGTCGACCGCTTCATGGCCGCCATCGCCAACCCGGTCGACCCGGTGGTGGTGGCCGACGGGCCCTGCAAGGAGATCGTGCTCACCGGGGACGACGTCGACCTCGGCCTGCTACCCATCCCGGTCTACTCCGAGCAGGACCCGGGCGCCTTCATCACCGTCGGCGTCGAGATCACCAGGGACGTCGAGACGGGCGCCCGCAACGCCGGGATCTACCGGATGCAGCTGTTCGGCAGGCGCGAGCTCGGCCTGGCCGCCAGCCCCTTCGCCGACTTCGACGCCATGTACAAGCGGGCCGAGGCGGCCGGCCGCCGGCTGGAGCTGGCCGTGGCCATCGGCGTCGACCCGGTGACCCAGCTCGCCACCCAGGCCCGGGTCCCCTACGGCTTCGACGAGCTCACCATCGCCGGCGCCCTCCACGGCAGCCCACTGGAGCTAGTCCGCTGCGAGACCGTGGACCTGGAGGTGCCGGCCACCTCGGAGATCGTCCTCGAGGGCTACTTCGAGCCCGGCGAGAAGCGGCCAGAGGGACCGTTCGGCGAGTTCACCGGCTATGTCGGTCCGGGCGGCGTCGAGCCGGTGTTCCACTGCACCGCCATCACGATGCGGCGCGACCCCATCTACCAGGCCGGCCTCACCGGCATCCCGATCACCGAGAACCACGTCATGAAGCTGCTCCCGATGGAGGCGAACCTGCTGGCCACCCTGCGGCAGGCCTACCCGGACGTGCAGGCGGTCCACTTCGCCCCCGAGGGTGGGGCCGAGTTCCTGGCGGTGATCTCGTTGCGCCAGCGCTACCAGAACCAGGCCAAGAACCTGCTGCTCAGCGCGCTCGGCAGCCCGGCCCATCCTAAGATGGCGATCGTGGTCGACGACGACATCGACGTCTACGACCCGGTGAAGGTGTGGTGGGCGGTGCTCACCCGCGCTCAGCCGTCGGACGACGTCATCATCATCCCCAGGGCCGCCGGCGGCCAGCTCGACCCGTCGGCCCCCAGCCACTTCGCCAGCTCCCTCATGGGCATCGACGCCACCCGCCCCTTCGGCCAGCCGTTCGCCGAGGTCGTGCGGGTGCCGGGGGTCGAGGACGTGCCCGACTGGACCGACCTACTGCACCGCTACCAGCCGTGACGCCCGGCCCGGCGGCCGCTCGTCAGGCGATCGCGGCAGCGGCGGCCTGCGCCACGGCGGCGCGGACCGCGCGGGCGAAGAAGACCCGCACCATGTCGCGCCGGTAGCCCTCGCTCGCGGTCGCGTCCGAGGCGGGGTTGACCCCGGCGGCCGCTGCCCGTGCCGCCGCCTCCAGGCCGGCCTCGTCGAGGCCGCTGCCGCCGCTGTCGAGCAGCACGGCCTCGGCCTCGGCGACCCTGACCGGGGTGGCGTCTACCCCGAACAGCGCGGTGCGGACCTCGGCCAGCCCGCCGGCCTCGTCCAGGCTGACCTGCGCGGCCACCCCGACGACGGCGTAGTCGCCGTCGCGATAGGCCAGCTCGCGCACGGCCACCCCGGTGCGGGGGGGCGCGACCGGCAGGCGCACCTCGACCACTAGCTCCTCGGGCTGGATGTCGGCGGTGAGCGGTCCCTGGAAGAACTCGACCGCCGGCAGCTCGCGCGCACCCTGGCGGCTGGCCAGCCGGATGCGGGCGTCGAGGGCGACGGCCACGGCCGGCCATTCGGCGCTCGGGTCGGCGTGGACCAGGCTCCCGGCCAACGTGCCGCGGTTGCGGACCGCGTCGTGGGAGATCCAGGGGGCTGCCGCCGGCAGCAGCGGGGCCGCCCGGGACAGCTCGGCCCCGGCCAGCTCCAGCGTCCGGTGGCGGACGAGGGGGCCGACCCGCAGCTCGCCGTCCTCGACCGTGAGCCGGTCCAGCCCGGGGATGCGGTTGATGTCGACCAGCACCTCGGGGGCGAGGAAGCCGGCGGTCATCATCGCGATCAGGCTCTGGCCGCCGGCCAGCACCTTGGCGTCGAACCCGTGGTCGTCGAGCAGCCCGAGGGCCTCCTCCAGCCGTTCCGGCCGCTGGTAGGTGGTGCCGCCGCCCTTCATGGGCGCCGCCGCTCGGCGGCCAGGCGGATGGCCGCGACCACGTTGACGTAGCCGGTGCAGCGGCAGATGTTGCCGGAGATGGCCTCGCGGATGGCGTCGTCGGTCAGCTCATCCGGGCCGTGCTCGACCAAGTGCTTGGCGGCCATGATCAACCCGGGCGTGCAGTAGCCGCACTGGAGCCCATGCGCGGCCCAGAACGCCTCCTGGAGCGGGTGCAGCGGCTCGTCGTCGGCCGCCAGCCCCTCGATCGTGGTCACCCGCCTGCCGTTGGCCTGGACCGCGAACAGGGTGCACGACTTCACCGGCCGGCCGTCGAGCAGGACGGTACATGCGCCGCAGCTGGTCGTGTCGCAGCCGACGCGGGTGCCGGTGAGGCCGGCCACCCAGCGCAGGAAGTGGACCAGCAGCAGGCGAGGCTCGACCTCCTGGGCCACGGGCTGTCCGTTCACCTCGACCTCGATGGGGCGGCCGGTCATGGCGCCCCCGCTCCGCCGGCCCGGTCCGCGGCCAGCTGCAGGGCCCGCTCGGTGACCGCGATCGCGGCTCGGGCCTTGTAGGCTGCCGGGCCGCGCAGGTCGTGGTCGAACTCGAGCCAGGCGGCGGCCGCGGCCGCGGTCGCCCGGGCCGTGCCGGGCGTCACCGCCCGGCCGATCAGGGTCCGCTCGGCCTCCTCGGCCCGCTGCGGCCGCTCGCCGACGCCGGTGTAGACCAGGCGAGCGTCGCCGACCGCGCCGGCGGCATCGACCGTGACCCGGGCGGCCACGGCGGCGACGGCGTAGTCGCCCGCCTGGCGCTCGAACTTGACGTAGGCCGCGCCGGTGCCGGGGGTGGGCGCGGGAACGCGAATCTCGGTGAGCAGCTCGGTGGGCGCTAGCGCCGTCTCGAACAGGCCGGGGAAGAAGTCGGCGGCGGCGATGGTCCGCTCTCCCCCGGGGCCCCGGACGACGATCGAGGCGTCCACCGCCACCATCACGGCCGGGTGGTCGTTGGCCGGGTCGCCGTGGGCCAGGTTGCCCCCGACGGTGGCCAGGTTGCGCACGACCGGATCGGCGATCACCCGGCTGGCGTCGCGCAGGATGGGAAACGAGCGCCTGACCTCGGGGTCGGCCTCCAGCTCGGACTCGCGGACCAGGGCGCCGATGCGGAGCCCGCCGCCGGCCGCCCCGACGCCCCGGAGCTCATCGATCCGGTTGATGTCGACCACGTAGTCGGGCCTGGCGAAGCGCAACTTCATCAGTGGGATCAGGCTCTGGCCGCCGGCCAGCACCTTGGCGTCGTCGTCGGCATGCTCCACTAGGCAGCGCACCGCCTCCGCCACGGTGACCGGGTCGGCATAGTCGAACTTCGCCGGGTACACGTCGCCTCCCCGCCCACGGTCGCCACTGCCGGGGCCAGCCTAACAGCGAACCCCAGCATGCGAAATGTCCTTTCGCTGGAGGAAATACGGCCGCCGCCGGAGACGGGGTTGCGCCGCGTCCCTCCGGCGGCGAAGATGCCTCATGAAGTGAAAGCTCATATCTCATCGTGAAAGATGTCGCGTATCGCCTCGTGAACGGAGTCCGGATGCCCTATCCCGACCTGCGCGGGTTCATGGCCTCCCTGGAGGAGGCCGGGGAGCTTCGGCGGGTGCGCCGCCCGGTGGCGACCGAGTTCGAGATCGCCGCCGGCATCCGCAGGATGACGGACACCGGCGGCCCGGCCCTGCTCTTCGAGAACGTCATCGGGCACGACATGCCGGTCGTCGGGGGGCTGTTCTCGACCCGCAAGCGTGCCCTGCTCGCGCTCGAGGTGGCCAGCCACGAGGAGGGGAACGCCAAGTTCCTGCGCGGCCTGGACAACCCGATCGAGCCGGTCACCGTCCCCGAGGGCCCCTGCCAGGCGCTCGTCGTCACCGGCGACGACGTGGACCTGCACCGGCTGCCGCTGCCGGTCTACAGCGAGAAGGACGGCGGCGCCTACGTGACGGTCGCGCTCACCATCTCCAACGACCCGCTCGACGGGCGCCGCAACGCCTCGGTCTACCGGGAGATGCGCGTCGACTCGCGCCGCCTGGCGGTGATGTCGCACGTGTTCCAGGGTCTGGGCACCCAGATCG
Organism: Actinomycetes bacterium; assembly: GCA_030146615.1. Taxonomy (GTDB): domain Bacteria; phylum Actinomycetota; class CALGFH01; order CALGFH01; family CALGFH01; genus CALGFH01. The sequence goes on along the minus strand of JASLBL010000172.1, from coordinate 24,704 downwards.
CCAGGGCCGCCGAGCTGGGCCGGCCCCTCGAGGTGGCCATCGCCAACGGCGTCCATCCGGTGCTGCTGTACGCCTCCCAGGCCAAGGTGCCGCACGGGGTGGACGAGCTGACCATCGCCGGCGGCATCCTCGGCCGGCCGGTCGAGACGGTCAGGTGCAAGACGGTCGGGCTCGAGGTGCCGGCCGACAGCGAGCTCGTGCTCGAGGGTCGCATCATGCCCGGCGAGCTGGTCGAGGAAGGCCCGTTCGGCGAGTTCACCGGCTACTACGGCCCGGCCGAGCGCAACCCGGTCATCGAGGTGACGGCGATCACCTCCCGCCGCGACCCCATCTACCTGGCCGGCATGACCGGGATGCCGACCACCGACAACCACGTGCTCAAGGTCTTCGCCTACGAGAGCGCCATGCTCGAGAACCTGCGCCGGGCCTTCCCCGAGGTCACCGCGGTCTGCTTCCCCGACTGGGGCGGCGTGCAGTACAGCGCCGTGGTCGCCCTCCGGCAGCGCTACAAGGGCCAGGCGAGGCACCTGATCCTGACCGCCCTGGGCGACTCGGCCAGGCCGAAGTGGGTGATCGTGGTGGACGACGACGTCGACGTGTTCGACACCGACCAGGTGAGCTGGGCGCTGACCACCCGCTTCCAGCCGGCCGAGGACCTGATCGTCGTGCCCAGGGTGGCGGGTGGGCCCCTGGACCCGTCCGCGCCGGAGAAGGAGGTGATCTCCGTGTGGGGCTGCGACGCGACCAGGCCCGTCGGGGTCGACTTCCCGGAGGTCGTCAAGGTGCCCGGGGCCGACACCTTCGAGATCGACGAGCCGACGGCGGGGGACGCCGGATGAGCGGCCGCCTGGTCGGCGCGCCGGTCCGGCGCGTCGAGGACCCCGGCATCCTCCGCGGGCGGGCCCGGTTCCTGGACGACGTGGCCGCCACCGACCCGGTCCACCTGGCCGTCGTGCGCACCACCGCCGCCCACGCCCGCTTCCGGGTCGTCGACGTGGAGGTGGCGCGGGAGGCTCCGGGGGTCGTGGCGGTGGTGACCGCGACCGACCTGGGGCCGCGGAACGGCCCGTTCCCCCACCCGACCTGGCTCCCGCCGAGCGCGGGGCTGCGCGAGGCGATCGACCCGATGCTGCGGCCGGAGCTTCTCAGCGTGCTGGCGGCCGAGCGGGTCCGCTACGCCGGGGAGCCGGTCGCCGCCGTGGTGGCCGACGACCCGTACCTGGCCGCCGACGCGGCCGAGCTGGTCGAGCTGGACTTCGACCCGCTGCCCACCGTCGGGGACGTTGACACCGCCCTCGCCCCCGGGGCCGAGCTGGTCAACCCCGACTGGGGTGACAACCTGTCGGCGCACTTCAGCGTGCGCAAGGGCGACGTCCGGGCGGCGTTCGAGCGCGCCGCCGTCGTGGTGGGCGGGACCTTCGAGATGGGCCGGCAGACCGGCGCCCCGCTGGAGCCGCGCGGCACCCTGGCCGTGCCGGACGGCGACCGGCTCACGGTGTGGTCGTCCACCCAGGCGCCCCACTGGCTGCGCAGCGCGTTGGTGACCTGGACCGGGCTGGAGGCTAAGCGGATCCGCGTGATCGCCCCCTTCGTGGGCGGTGGGTTCGGCATCAAGTCGATGGTCTACCCCGAGGAGCTCCTGGTGGCGCTCGTGGCCCTGCGCCTCGGCCGGCCGGTCAAGTGGGTGGAGAGCCGCAGCGAGCACTTCCTCGGCGCCGTCCACTCCCGCGACCAGCGCCACCGGATCGAGCTGGCCCTGGACGCCGACGGGCGCATCACCGGCCTGCGCGACCACTACCTGGTCGACGTCGGCGCCGGCAACGTCGAGGGGCTGGTGGTGCCGTACAACACCATCGCGCACCTGGCGGGCGCCTACCGGGTGCCCAGCATGGAGCTGGACTGCCGCTGCGTGGCCACCAACAAGACGCCCCTCTCGGCCTACCGGGGCGCCGGACGCCCCGAGGCGGTGTTCGCCATGGAGCGGATCCTCGACCGGGCCGCGGCCGCGCTGGGGCTGGACCCGGTCGAGCTGCGCCGGAGGAACCTGCTCGGCGGGGACGAGATGCCCTATGACGCCGGCATCCCCTACCGCGACGGCAGCCGGCTGGTCCTGGACGCCGGCGACGTCCGTGAGAGCCTCGAGGTCGCCGTCCGCGAGGGCGGCTACCAGGCCTGGCGGCAGCGGCAGGCCGAGCTGCGCCGGGCCGGCCGCTATCTGGGGATCGGGGTCGGGACCTACGTCGAGGGCACCGGCATCGGGCCCAGCGAGCAGGCCGAGGTGCGGATGGAGCCCGACGGCGGGGTCCGCCTGGCCATCGCCCTGCCCTCGCAGGGGCAGGGGCACGCCACCACCCTAGCCCAGATCTGCGCCCAGGAGCTGGGGGTCGGGCTGGGCCGGGTCCGGCTCGTCCAGGGCGACACCGGGGTGGTCGGCGAGGGCGGCGGCACCATCGCCAGCCGGACGGCCGTGGTGGTCGGCAACTCGGTCGGCGAGGCGGCCCGCAACCTCCGGCACGAGCTGGTGACGGCGGCCGCCGAGCTGCTGGAGGCGGCCCCCGAGGACCTGGAGGTGCACGCCGGGCGGGTCCAGGTCCGGGGGGCGCCGAGGCAGTCCCTGGCCCTGGCCGAGGTCGCCACCCTGGTCGGCGACGGCGACGGCCTGGCCGCCCAGGGCCGCTTCACCCCACCGGGGGTCACCTTCGCCAGCGGCGCCCACCTGGCCGTGGTCGAGGTGGACCCCTGGCTCGGCCGGGTCACGGTGCTGCGCTACCTGGTGGTCCACGACTGCGGCGTGGTCGTCAACCCCACCGTGGTCGAGGCCCAGGTCGCCGGCGGGGTCGCCCAGGGCATCGGCGGGGCGCTGCTGGAGGAGCTGATCTACGACGACGAGGGCCAGCTGCTCACCGGCAGCTTCATGGAGTACCTGGTGCCCCGCTCCACCGGGCTGCCGGGGATCGACGTGGTCCACCTGGAGACGCCGTCGCAGCGCAACCCGCTCGGCCTCAAGGGCGTCGGGGAGGCGGGCACGATCGGACCGCCCGCGGTGATCGCCGGGGCGGTCGAGGACGCCCTGGCCCCGTTCGGGGCCAGGGTCACCCGCTGCCCGCTCCCGCCCCATGTGGTGGCCGGGCTGGTCCCCGACAGCGCCCTGTTCGGCGTGAGCTGAGCCGGAGGGGCGGCCTAGGGCTGGATGTCGTCCAGCTCCACCGGGAAGTCCTGCGGCAGCGAGTAGCCGTAAGGGGCGTCGGGCAGGTCGAGGCCCGTGGCCGCGACGCCCTCGCGCACGATCCGGGCCACGGTGGCGATCTTGCGGCCGTACATCCAGGCCATCTGGGTGCCGCTGACCGAGTGCGGGGCCAGCTTCAGCTCGGTGGCGTCGCGGTGGGCGTCGGTGGGGTCGGTGCCTGTGAAGCCCGTCGCCCCCCACTGGCTCACCGGCGCCGTGATGCCAACGGGCAGCATGTCGCAGATGTGGAACCAGAGGTTCATCGCCAGCAGGGCGGTCTCCTGCCCGCCGTTGCGGCTGGCCCCGGTCGCGATCGACCCACCCACCTTGAGGCGCAGCCGCTTCTCCCCCACCCCAAGGCCCTGCACCCGCTCCATGAACGCCTTGGCCAGCCCGCTCGGCTGGCCGTAGTACACCGGGGTGCCGAGGATGATGGCGTCGGCCCAGAGCAGCCGCCCGTACAGCGGCTGCATGTCGTCGTCGATCAGGCAGTGCCCGGCCTGCCGGCAGGGGCCGCAGCCGTTGCAGGCCGCGATCGACCGTCCGGCGAGGGACACGAACTCGGTCTCGGTGTCCGGCAGGCCGGCGGCCCCGAGCAGCGCCGCCTGCACCAGGATGCTGGTGTTGCCCCGCCGCGGGCTGGCCGAGACGCCCAGCACCCTGACGCTCACGACGCCGTCCGGACGCTCGGCCGGGCGGCCCGCAGGGCCCGGTGCACCACCTCGGCGGTCATCGGCAGGTCGGCCACGGTGACCCCGGTGGCGGCGCGGATCGCGTTGGCGACGGCAGGGGCGGTGAGGATGATGCTCGGCTCGCCGGCGCCCTTGGCCCCGAACGGGCCGGTGGGGTCGGGATGCTCGACCACGATCGTCTCGACCATGGGGCCGTCGGCGACGGTGAGCAGCCGGTAGTCCATGAAGCTGCCGGTGAGCACCGAGCCCGTGCCGGGGTCGATCACCAGCTCCTCGGACAGCGCATAGCCGAGCCCCTGATGGGCGGCGCCCTGCATCTGGCCCTCGACGATGGCGGGGTTGACCGCCCGCCCAACGTCCTGGACGGCCAGCAGCCGGAGCACGCGCACCTGGCCGGTCTCGGTGTCGACCTCGACCTCGGCGAACTGGGCCGCCGAGGTCGGCCCGGTCGACTTGGGGGCCTGGCCGTGCCCGGACAGGTCGCGGCCCTCGAACAGCGCCCGCAGCAGCAGCTCGGGGAGCGCGATGCCCCGCTTGGCCGCGCCGCGGACCTGGACCCGACCCGCGGCCAGCTCCAGATCGGCCGGGGCCGCTTCCAGCACCTCGCCGGCGTAGCCGAGGATCCGCTCCCTGGCCTGGACGGCCGCCCGCCGGACGGCCTCGCCGTTGCGGTACAGCGAGCGGCTGGCGAAGGCGCCGGAGTCGAACGGGGTCACGGCGGTGTCGGTGGCCGAGATCCGGACGGCCTCGAAGGGCACCTGCAGGGCGTCGGCGGCGATCTGGGCAAGGGCGGTCGTGACCCCGGTGCCAAGGTCGCAGGCGGCCGTGAGGACGTCGACGCTGCCGTCGTCGCCGACCTGCACCTTGGCGCCGCTCTGGTCGAGGGCGCCGGGCTTGTCGGCGATACCGCTCTTCCAGGTGACCGCGGCCATGCCGACCCCTCGCCGTACCGTGCCCGTGCCCGGCCCGGCCCGGCGGGCGGCGTCCCAGCCGATGCCCGCCCGGCCCCGCCGGAGGCAGTCGAGCAGGGCCGCCCGCGAGCCGGGCTGCTCGGCCTCCAGCCGGGCCGCCATGGCCAGCCTGGCGTCGGCCGGGTCGACCCCGACCGCGGCCGCGCCCAGGTCGACCAGCTGCTCGAGCGGGAAGGCCGCCTGGGGTCCGCCGTAGCCGCGAAAGGCGCCGCTGACCGGGGTGTTGGTGAACACCACCTCGACGGCCACGTCCACGTTCGGGATGCCGTAGGGCAGGGCCAGCTGGCGGGCCAGGATGGGAGCGATCCGGGGGCTGTGGCTGCGGTAGGCCCCGGCGTCGAGGGTGCCGCGGGCCCGCAGGGCCACGATCGAGCCGTCGGCCGCGATCCCCGCGGTGAGCGAGACGGCCGACGGGTGCCTGGCCTCGGTGCCGATGAAGTCCTCGGTGCGACTGAAGCGCAGCTTCACCGGCCGGCCGGTGGCCAGGGCGAGGGCAGCGGCGTACGGCTCGGCGGTCAGCGCGTCGCCCTTGCCGAAGACCCCCCCGATGGTGGGGGCGACCACCCGGACCTGGCTCAGCCGCAGGCCGAACAGGTGAGCCAGGGTGTGCCTGGCCCGGTGGGGGCTCTGCAGCGGGCTCCACACGGTGATGCCGCCGTCGGCGGCCGGGTCGACCACACAGCAGGTCGGTTCGAGCTGGGCCTGCTTCTGCCTCGAGGTCGTGAAGCGGCCGCCGACGACGGCGGCGGCGGCGGCCATGGCCGCGTCGACGTCGCCGGCCGCGACCTCGGCCCGCGCCGCCAGGTTGCCTGGCGCCTCGGGATGGAGGACGGGAGCGCCGTCGGCCCTGGCCCGCTCGAGGTCGAACACGGCCGGGAGCGCCCGGTACCCGATGTCCAGGAGGGCGACGGCCTCCCTGGCCGCGGCATCGGTCTCGGCGGCCACGGCGGCGACCGGCTCGCCGACGTAGCGGACCACCTCGGAGAGCAGCCGGAAGTCGCCGGGCTCGGGCTCGTATGGCCTGGCCCGTTCGAAGTCGTGACAGGCGGGGTCGTAGGCGGGCAGGGTCCCGAGGTGGTCGGCGATGTTGGCGCTGGACAGCACGGCCACGGTGGCCGGCAGCTCGCGCACGGCCGCGTCGTCGACCCCGACGATGCGGGCGTGCGCCTCGACGCTGCGGGCCAGCCGCGCGTACAGCATCCCTGGCAGCTGCAGGTCGTCGACGTAGCGGCTGGCCCCGGCGACCTTGGCTGGAGCGTCGATCCTGGGCAGGCTGCGCGCCACGGCGGCCAGGGGCAGCTCGGCGTCGTCCATGCTCACCTCCGCTCCTCCCCGCGCTCGGGTGCCGTCGCGGCGGCCGCCTGGACGGCCGCGACCACCTTGGCGTACCCGGTGCAGCGGCACAGGTTGCCCGATAGCGCCTCGACGATCTGCTCGCGGGACGGGTTGGGGGTCCGCTCCAGCAGGGCGGTGGCGCTGATCAGGATGCCGGCGGTGCAGAAGCCGCACTGCACGGCGCCGCTGTCGACGAAGGCCCGCTGGAGCGGCGACAGCCCGGCGCCGGTCGCCAGCCCCTCGACGGTGGTCACCGCGCACCCATCGGCCTGCACCGCGAGCAGCAGGCACGATCTGACCACCACCCCGTCGAGCAGCACGTTGCAGCTGCCACAGACGCCCTCCCCGCAGCCCACGCGGGTGCCCGTGCGCCCGAGCCGCTCCCGCAGGCAGTCGCACAGCAGCTCGGCGTCCTCGACCTCCCGGGTGACCGGCCGGCCGTTCAAGGTGAAGGCGATGGCCCTGGTCATGTGGTCGTCCTCCTTGCTCCCCGACGCGCCAGCGCGCGTCCCGACACGGCCAGCAGCCCCGCAGCCATGGCCTGGGCCACGATCACCATCGACCAGCCGACGCCGTACGATCCGGTCCAGTCCACCAGCGCCCCGAAGCAGGTGGGGCCGGCGGCGAACCCGCCGTAGAAGCCGGCCTGGAGGACGCCGGCCATGCGCCCGGCCACACTCGCCGGCAGCTCCCTGATCAGGACCAGGTTGCCAACGGCGTTCCAGGCCGTCGCCGTCGCCCCGAAGGCGGACGCCCCGGCCAGCAGCAGCCAGGCCCCGCCCGTGTCGGCGGCCCAGATGAGCCCGACCGACACCGACCCGCCCAGCGCCATGGCCACCAGGGCGGCCGACGCTGGGGTGCCGCGCTCGATCCGTCGTGCCCAGGTGATCCGGGAGATGATGCCGGCCAGCCCGAGCAGGGCGAGGGCGAACCCGCCAAGGGTGGCCGACACGCCCAGTGCTTCGGTGCCGTACAGCAGCGCGTAGGCGCCGACGGCCGAGACCCCGATGCCCATCAGGGCGCCGTAGCCGGTGAGCCGCTTGACCGCGGGGGGGATGCCACCCGCCCTGGCGTAGCCCGGCGGCGCGCCGGCCCCGGCGCCCCCGCCGGCGCCGGGCACGATCAGGAAGGTCGCGGCCAGACCGAGCGCCGACGGCAGGGCGCTGACGGCCATGGCCCGGCGCCAGCCGAGGGCCGCGCCCAGCGACGGCACCACCAGGCCGGCGACCATGGTCGCGGCCTGGACTCCCGACTGCTTGATCCCGGTGACGGTGCCCTGGGCGCCACGCGGGATGTGCCGGGAGATGAGCTGGTTGGTGGCCGGGTTGCCCATGGCGGTGGCGATCCCCGCCAGGGCGGCGCCGGCCAGCAGCCAGGCGTACGACCCGGCCAGGGCCATCCCCAGCATGCCGGCCGCCGTCACCGCGAAGATCACCACGAGCACGAGCCGGCCGCCCAGCCGGTCCACCAGCTGGCCAGCCAGCGGCGACAGCACCGCGGCGACGGCGATCATCACCGTGGCCAGCAGTCCCAGCGACGTCCTGGAGAGGCCCAGGTCCTCGACCAGGAACGGCGCCAGCGCCCCGACGATGAAGGTCACCACGGTGGCCACGCCCATGGCGAAGGCGAGCAGCATGGCGAAGGCCTGCCGGTGAACCGGTCGGCCCGGCCTGCTCAGCGCCACCAAACGATCTTCTTCTCCAGGAGGACCACCACCCCGTACAGGACGACACCGAGGGCACCGACGACGAACACCGTCGCGAACACCATGTCCTGTCGCAACGCGAAGCTGAACTGGGTTAGGAGACGTCCGAGGCCGGCCCGGGCGGTGACAAACTCACCGACCAGAGCGCCGATGAGGGCCAGCGTCGAGGCGGTCTTGAAGGCGGCGAAGATGTAGGGCAGGGCGGTCGGCAGGGTCAGTTTGAACAGCATCTGGCTGCGCGAGGCACACAACGACCGCATCAGCAGGCGCGAGTTCTCCGACACCGACGACAGGCCGGACAGGGTGTTGACCAGGATGACGAAGAACGCGGTGGAGACGGCAATCACAATCTTGGACGAGATGCCGAACCCGAACCAGACGATGAACAGGGGGGCGAGCACGACCGACGGCATCACCTGGAGCACGACCATGTACGGATAGGCGACCTGGCGGAGGAGCCGGACCTGGTCGAGCAGGATCGCGATGGCCACGGCCAGGAAGGCCGCGATGGCGAAGCCGGCCAGGGTCTCGGCCACTGTGGTCCACAGGTTGGCCGGGAACCACGGCGCGGTCAGCAGCACCCGCAGGGCCCGCCCGACCGCCCGTGGGCTGGGCAGCAGGACCGGCGTGACCAGGCCGACGCGGGTGATCAGGTCCCACAGGTACAGCAGCACGAGCAGCGCCAGCGGGGCCAGGATGATCTCCGGCCGCTCGCGGAGCAGCCGGCGCCCGCGGGTAGGCAGGACCCTGGCGGAATCTGCGCTCGGCGCGGCGTCGGGCTCGGCCGCCCGGTTCTCGGCGTCAACCGTTCCCACGTCGTGTCCTCCTCAGAGCCCCAGCAGCCCTCGGACCTCGAAGATGCAGTCGGTGAACGCCGGGTCGCGCATGACCTGCTGCGTCCGGGGCCGTTCGCGGCCCAGCGGTACCTCGATGGTCGACAGCACCCGTCCCGGCCGGGTGCCCATGACCACCACCCGGTCGGACAGGAAGACTGCCTCGTTGATGTTGTGGGTCACGAAGATGATCGTCTTGCGGGTGGCCTCCCAGATGCGCAGCAGCTCCAGGTTGAGCCGCTCCCTGGCGAACTCGTCCAGGGCGCCGAACGGCTCGTCCATGAGCACCACGCTGGGGTCGGAGACCAGCACCCGGCACAGGGCGACGCGCTGCTGCATCCCGCCCGACAGCTCCCTTGGCAGGGCCGACTGGAACTCCTGGAGACCGACCAGCTCCAGCAACTCCAGCGCCCGCTGGTGGTGGAACGCCTTGTCGTGGCCGAAGATTTCGATCGGCAGGAGCACGTTCTTCAGGACCGTCCGCCAGGGGAACAGCTCGGGCGTCTGGAACATCATGCCGACCGACCGCCGGGGGTTGTCCACGGGGATGCCGTCGACGGTGATCCGGCCCGAGCTGGGCGCGAGCAGGCCGGCGACCATCTTCAGCAGGGTCGACTTCCCGCAGCCGCTCGGCCCGACGAGCGAGACGAACTCGCCGGGGCGGATGTCGACGCTGACGTCGCGCAGCGCCTCGATTGCCTCGATGGACCGGCGTGGGGTGAAGGTCTTGCTCACCCCCTGGACCTCGATTCGCCCCGGCTCGCTGGCGAGCGCCCTGGCATTCCGGGAGGCCGCGCTCCTGGTCGTCGTGAAGCGTCGCGCCATCTCCGCCGGTCCCTCTGCGCTCAGCCGTCGCCGGTCACGGGTTGTTGGGCCAGGCTCTAGCCTGCTCCCTGAGCCGCCCGAGGCTGGCCATCAGCTGGCTGTGCAGGCCGCTGGCCGAGGTGGCGTCCCTGGCCTCGAGGGTTGCGATGTATCGGGCGATCCGCTCGGCCAGGTCCTGGGCGGCGGGGCGCAGCTCGGCGGGCCAGCGGGTCTCCTCGGCCGCCCGCAGCGCCAGCTGGTAGCAGGGGATGGCCATGTCGAGGCCGACGCCGGGACTCCCCCAGCGGAGCTTGTACACGCTGCCCTTGTACAGCTGCAGGTCGATATCGACCACGGCCGTGGCCAGCATGTTGTGGATCATCTGCTGTTCAAGGTCCAGCCCAGACGACGTCGCCTCCCGAACTGCCCCCGGATCGGTCACCTCCATCCCTCGATGTACTCAGTGAGGTTCATGTCCGCCCAGACCTCGCGGGGGACGTCGGCGCGCTCCTCGAACGGGGCCTCGACGGGCATGGTGGCGTCGATCGCCCACTTGGTGTTCATCGTGTCCTTCTCCCATCGGCTCCAGATCGAGTAGGAGGCGGGGTCGAGCCGCGAGGTGGCCGACTCGGGAACGAAGAAGGTGTCCCGGTCCGGCTGGGTCCTGGTCGCGATGGCCCACAGGACCTCGGCGTCGTTGTTGATGTCGACGTCGTCGTCGACCACCACGGCCAGCTTCACGAACGGGTCGGAGGCGAGCGCGGCCAGGGCTGCGATCTTGCCGGCGCCGTCGTACTCCTTCCTGATCTGGACGTAGGCGTGGAAGCGGCAGATGCCCGACATCGGCATGTGCACGGCGGTCACGCCCGGCATGGCCGCCCGCACGCGCTTGTAGAGCACGGCCTCGCGGCCGAGCCGCCCGGTGAGGTTGTGCTCGGCGTGGGCGGCGAACAGGTGGTGGAACATGGCGTCGCGGCGGTGGGTGATGGCGGTCACCTCCATCACCGGGCTCGGCCGCTCGAGCCCGTAGTACCAGGTGAACTCGCCGTAGGGACCCTCGGGGAGGCGGATCCCGGGCAGGATCCGGCCCTCGAAGACGACCTCGGCGTTGGCCGGGACCATGACGTCCACGGTCTTGGCCTTGACGACCTCGAGCGGCTCCTGCAGCAGGCCGCCCATGACCTCGAACTCGTCCTCGCCGTAGGGGATCTTGGACTGGCAGCCGAGCAGCGTGGCCGGGTGGTGGCCCGACCAGATGACGGCCTCGACGGCCTCGCCGCGGGCCTCGGCGGCCCGGTGCACGGTGCCGATGTGGGTGTGCTTCTCGTAGCTCATGCCGAGCTGGGTCCGGTTGTGTACCTGGGCCCGGTAGATGCCCGAGTTGTGGTTGCCCGCCTCCGGCACGCGCACGGTGGTGACGCCGGCGCTGATGAACTGGCCGGAGTCCTTGCCGCAGTTGACCACGATCGGCATCTCGTGGAGGTTGACCTGGTCGCCGGTGAGCACCACCTCCTGGGCCGGCGCGGTGGTCACCTCCTTGACCGCCATGCGGGCGTCCTCACGCTCGATGTAGGTCCGGGTCAGCTCGTCCGGGGTGGTCTCCAGCGCCTCGGCGAGCAGGCGAGTGTTCGCCAGCACGTTGCTGATGACGCGCAGCTTCTTGTCTTTGATCTGGTCGAAGATCACCGCCGGATAGCGCTGCTCGGCCTGAAGCTTGCGGAGGACACCGGTCAGCTCGAGGTCGACACTCACCGGGCGCTTGACCCGCAGCAGCTCCTCTGGCGCGCGCTCCTCCAGACGTCGCAGGAACGTCCGCAGGTCCTTTGCCATTCGACCTCCATTCCGCCCCGTCAGGCCTTGGCCTCCTTGGCCGCGGTCGTCACGGCGGCATGGTCGAAGTTGTTGAACGCGTCGACCAAGTCGTTGTTGACGACGTCGTTGAGGTTGATCTTGCCAGTCAGACCCGCCGGGATGCCCGGGGTCAAGAGCAGGTCCATGGACCGCTGGTAGGCCGCCGGGTCCTGCCAGCCGTACTGGTTCTGGGGCTGGCGCGGCTTCATGATCGCGATGGCCGCGTCGAAGTAGGCCTTGGCGTAGGCCTCGTCGACCTGCTCCTCGGGGTTGACCCGCTTCATGATGGCTAAGGCGGCGTCCGGGTTGGTCTGCCCGAACAGAGTTCCCTGGGCGATGGCACGGCCCAGCTTCTCCACGACGTCCCTGTGGTCGGCGAGGAACTGCTTGCTGACGATCATGGACTCGGAGGCCAGCGCGGCGCTGGAGTCACAGGTGAGGCAGCGCAGCTCCTTGCCCTCCTTCTGCAGGGCCAGCTTGACGCCCACCAGGCTGTTCCAGGAGATCTCGAGTGCCGCGGCTTCGCCCTTGAGCAGCAGGTCGGCCGCGACCGCGGGGTTCTCACCGAACTGCTTGTAGTCGATGTCGGCGCCCGGCTTGAGGCCGGCCTGCTCGAGCTGGACGTTCAGCCGAGGGATCTCGCCGCCGGCCTGGTCCTTGATCGCGATCGCGGACCCCTTGGGGATGTCGGCGATCGTGTTGACCTGGCTGTCGGCCAGCACCCACAGATCGAAGACGTTGCCGGTCAGCAGGTCGTAGACCGACACGAAGTTGGAGTTCTGCTCGTAGCCCAACAGCACCGGCTCGGCCACGGCGATCCCTACCGGGGACTTGCCGGCCGCGACCTGCTGGACGACGAAGGAGCTGCCGTCGGTCGCCTCGGACGTTACGTCCAGGCCGGCGTCCTTGAAGAAGCCCTGCTCCTCCGCGATGTGGATCGGCCAGAAGGCGATTGAGCGGTTGAAGGGGAGCAGGATGGAGATCTTGCCCACCGGCTCGGCGGCCGCGCCCGATCCGCCGTCCCCCTCATCGCCACCGCCGCAGGCCGCGAGGGCTAGCGCCAGCGGGATCAGGAAGGCGACCAGCTTCGCCCGTCGGAATCCTGAGATGGGTCCGTGTCGAACAGAGGCCATGGCAATCGCCCTTCCCCTTGAGAGTACCTCGCACGGAGTAAGGGTCGTGGCACTGCCACGACCGGTGGCCGCAATGGACGAAGGTTACAGACTGGACTTGGTGCATCGTCGAACGCTCGCCATGCGGGCGCAGTATGGCACCTAGAGGACACATCGCGGAAGCAGCTTTCATATCGTGAGCTTCCCCCTCAAGGTAGCGCTGGTCGCAGGGTGCCGGTGTCCGACCCGCGGAGATGCAGCTCCTCACCGAGGTCGTGGTCCGAGGTGGACGTCCCAGTCGCGTTTGGGTGAGAACACTGGATCGTCTCCCGCGAGGAGGCGGATACGGTTCTGCCACGTGACGCCGCAGTGCAGCAGCAGCCGCAGGCGGTAATTGGCGAAGGTGTGGAAGCCATGCCTGACACGCTTGACCTCTTGATGAGCAGGTTCACGGCCTCGGTCGACGCGTTGGAGTAGCGCCGGGTCGACTGGAAAGTGAGGATCTTGGCATCCCAGGCCCTGACGGTGCGGGCAAGGCGCGACAGCTCCTTCACCCCGACACCGTCTGCCTATCGGTAGAAGCGCTCCAGGATGCCGCGGGCTGCCTGCATGCCGACTGCGGCGTAGACGGCTCGGAGTAGCTCCTTGCCCTGTCAGGCCGCGGTGACCTCGCCGGTCGGATCCCCCAGTCGCCAGCCCAGCCGAGCCGCGCCCGTCCCCGCTGGATAGCCGCTCTCAGGCGGTGATCGTCAGCATGCGGCATGTTTCCGTCGCACTGAGGAGGGTGCTTGAGCTTACCGGGATCACGACCGAGGGGAGAAGGTCTGTTCCTCCGACGAAGACCTCATTTAGTCCGACTTGGAATTCGGCTTGAGCCTGCCGGGTTGTCGGCACGTTGACCGTTCTGAAGAAGATGAGTCCTAAGGCCATTATCAGGCGAGCTATCGCGTCTGTCTGCCGGTTTCCCAGCGAGCCCGGTCACGCCCAACGTGCGGAGGTGGCGGGGAACGGCCCATTCCCTGCCACAACCGCGGCATGGCATCTGCCGCGACCTTCTGTCCGGCCGGCCGACTACGGTGTCAAGGCGTCACATTCCCTGCCACATCCCCAAGTGGCACGCATGGCCGGGCCGGCTGGTCTTCCTCGTACCCTCCGCGCAGACCTCGGCTGCGGCCGCCACAGCGCTCCTCGCCCCAGCCGAGCCGTGCGTGTGGCCTGGAACGGGTGCCGCACAGGAACGGGTCAACGCCAACCGAGAACGGTCGTCTGCGCTGGACTGAAGCTCGGACGGGATCGGGTCGACATACCAAGCGATTTCCTCGTTCGCGTGAAGAGAGGGACGTGATGGCCCAGCTCCTCGTCGTCGAAGACAACGCCGACATCCTCCATCTGATCTGGACCCAGATGCGCGCCCGGGGCCACCAAGTCCTGGGAGCGTCATCGGGTCCAGAGGCCCTAGCGGCGGTGGAGCTGTGGGGCCCACCCCAGGTCGCGGTGCTGGATGTGGCTATGCCGGCCATGGACGGACTGGAGCTGCTCCAGCAGTTGCGTGCCGCCACCGGCATGCAGGAGCTGCCAGCGATCCTCCTTTCCGCACGCGTCGACCGCCAGACCGTCGAGGCCGCGCACCGGCTGGGTGCCGCCTTCCTCGCCAAGCCCTTCATGGAAGAGATCTTGTACGCCGCCATCGAGGCGGCCCTGACCAACGGCTACCAGGGACTCCAAGCGGCCGTCGAGGGGCCGCAGCAGCGACCGCTGAGCCGTTGACGCTAGCGACCGCTGGAGGATCAGTGCGGCGCCAAGGCGGTGTCGGGCTCGTGCGGGCCATGCCTAAACCACCCGGCGACGCCATCCATCCCGCGTCGGGCATGCCGACCAGAGGACGGGCGGTCAGGATGAGCCGCAACCTCGGGAAGCAGACGGAGCAAGCCAGCATGGACAGCCAGCGGTTGCCGGCTTCCCGGCCAGCCCGCGACGAACGGTCGATCCGATGCTCATCCACGGGCCGCTGAGCGCCAAGGAAACTCCCGGGCCATGGCCCGGATGAGTTGGTCGCGCGTCCAGCGGGACAAGTCGCTGAAGAACCCGCCGCGACCGGAGCTCGACAGCCCGATCTCTGCGAAGGGCCGGCATCCGGTCCCTGCCCCGCCTCCACCGCCGAAGGCGGCGCCGCCGGAGGACGCACCGCCAAAGGCTCTGCTACCGGCGGCCCGCCGACCGAAGCCCGTCGCCGCCGCCTGAAGACCCCGCGGCCTGGGCGGCAGCGCACTACCCTCACCTGCGGGAGCTGCCCGCGGGAATTACCCATCAGTGAACGGAGTGTGGGATTCCCGAAGCGCTGCAGCTCCTGCGTTCGAGGGGTCCCCCCGCGCCAATCCATGACCAATCCTCCCGCCGCGGGCCAGGCGAGTCGCAAGGACCAGACCGCCGGTGGCGGCTCGCCCCGACGGTCCACCGTGCCCTCAGAGGGCCCCCAAGCACCGCGCCGCGCCGGGCACCAGATTCTCGTCGACAGGGGCGTGATGTGGCAGGCGTCCTGCACTTGTGGCTGGGCCCACCCGGGCTCGTTTCGGAAGAAGCGGAATGCCCTGCGCTCGGCCGAGCAGCACCTCTGGCAGGTTGACGGTCAGTGACCCGAGGAGCGGCAGGGGCGCTCATGGCTGAGGTGTCGCAAGGGCCTTGAGGAGTTCCGAAGATAACCCTCCGAGCGAGGCGGGAGGTCGAGCTGGCGTCTGTCCGGGACTGCTACGACGACCCCCATCGTCGGAGTCTCACGGCGGCGCCCACTCCTCATCCCGCCTCGCTCGGATGGCTCTACCCAGTCCTCCCAGTGACGAACCCTCACCGCTGGTGTCCGCGCGTCCCGCCGGAACACCCCATCGGGACGGTGGCCCCATCAGGCAGACCTAGTCGTCGTGGAGGGGCTCGTCGGGTGCTGGGGCGTCACGGGGTAGGTCCGTCTGGAGCTTACCCAGCTCCTCCAGCATCGCCTGGAAGTCGCGGATGCCGGCAGCGATCAGCCAGCGCACGTTGGCGACGGCCTCGCTCATCGCCTCCTTGTCCTGGAGCAGGGTGTAGGAGTGGATGATCTGCTGCATGCCCTTGATGACCTGGGCCTGCCCGTTGACGCCGTGCTCCCAAGCCAGGCGGAACACGTCGGTCAGGTCCTCACGCCGGCGATCCTCGGCCCGGCGCGGAGCGACCGCCCGCAGTCGCCGCTCCGGTGGGTCACCGTCCAAGGAATCACCCTCCTGACAGCGAAGGTCCAGTAAAGGTTGAGGCGCCTGCAGCTTACGTCAAAACACCCGAGCAAGCCGACCCGGTCAGCCGTTAGGCTCTCCTCGTGGACGCGTGGCGCTAGGACCGGTCGGCGCTTCGCGGAGTTCCGTCTGTCCCTGCAGTCAGACCGAGGCGACCTGCGTGGCGCGGCTATCTCACACCGATGCCGGCGCCAGTTCGGTGAGCAGGGCCTGGACGCGCCGATCGATGTCGTCCTGGATCGCGCCACTGGACCGCCCACCAGCCCGGTCGTCCGACTCCCAGTCCAGGACCTGGGCGGCCGACGATCCCAGCCCGACCACCCTCGCCGCCACTGAAAGCTGGCTGCGGCTGCATATGCGCCCGTGGTTTGCCGACCGGCCGATCGACAAGATCACCCCGGCCGACGTGCGCCGCTGGCAAGCCCAACTGGCGCGGGACGTCGGGCCGTCGACGGTGGCTCACTGCCGGTCGTTAGCACGGCGCATCTTCCAGTTCGCCATGGACGAGGGAGCGATCGACACCAACCCGGTCCACAAGGTGCCCCCGCCCAAGCGCCAGGTCGATCCTGAGCAGGTCTTTGGCGAGGTCAAGCGGCGGGCCCTCACTCCTGAGGAGGCCGGGCGGCTGCTGGCGCGTTTCCCGCTGTTCTGGTGGGACCACATGCTCACCCTGCTCGGCACCGGCCTGCGCTTTGGCGAGCTAGCCGGGCTGCGCCGCCGCCGGGTCCACCTCGACCGCCCCATCCCGGTCCTCGAGGTCGGTCCCACCCGCTACCAGGCCGGCCGGTTCGGCAGCGGCTTCAAGCCACGCCCCAAGAGTGACGCCGGCATCCGCCCGGTGCCCCTGGCCCCCTTGGTGGCCGAGGCGATCCGCCGGCAACTCCCTCCGGGCAACGACCTCGAGGACCTGGTCTTCACCGGCCCCGGCGGCGGTCCTGGCCGCGGCGGTGGGCCGAGCGTGCCCCGGGGCACGAGGACTGTACTGTCACGGCACAACCTGCACCGCACCTACCAGGGCGCCGTGGCCGAGCTGGCCGCCCCAGCCGTCCCGCTTCGACCGACGGCCCGGCGCGTGCTGAAGGCTCTGCGCGACGGTGGGCCGCAGCGTGTCGACCAGCTCGCCGCTCGACTGGCCACCAAGGGCCGCCCCCTCCAGCCGGCCACCATCGCCGTCGCCCTGCGAGAGCTGTACGCCGCCTGCCTGGCAGCGGTCGACGTCGACGCCCAGGGCGTGACCGCCGGCTGCTGGTCGGCGGCGCCGACCACCCGAGATCCCCTGCTTGAGGTGGTCGACCTGCATAGCGCCCATGACTTCCGCCATACCTATGCGACCTGGCTGGAGGATGCCGGCATCCCGGCCCGGGTCATTGACGAGCTGATGGGCCACGAGGCCACCGGCCGCACTGGGCAGCACCATGGGCGCCCACTACCGGCACACCACCCCCGAGATGGCCGCCCGGGTCACCGCCGTGGTCCAGCAGCGTCTGACCGTCGTCCTTCAAGTGGCCGAGCAAACCCTTGAGGATCACCCGAACCGGTCAGCGCTCAGAGTGTTCTGAGACGGGCTACCCGGAACGAGCAAGACTCTATGACCTTGACCACGTCGCGGTGGCGTTGTTGAACCGGCTTGGACCACGCACCAGTCTATGCATACAGATCCTTACAACCCGGACTGCCAGGAGAAGGGGCCTAAAGGTAGTCTGCCTCGCGGACTAGTCAAGATAGATAACGATCTGAGATCGACCCCACCGCGAGACCTGCACCACCACCGGCGTCCGGTCGGTCCGGCCCTCCACGCACGGAATCACATGGACCGGTACCTGATGGAGGTGGTCGGCCAGATAGCGGACACCGTTGGAGAGGCGGGCGCCGCCCTCCCCGGGGAGCTGCGCGGCCGGTTGCTGGCGAGCGGCCGCCTGGCCGCTGCTCTCGCCGGCTGCTGACAGGAGCTGGTGCGGGGACTCCGCCCTCGGGTCAGCCGTTGGTGGTGCGCACGATCGAGGTGCCGCTGGCCCCGTTGGTGCGGGCGCGTTGGCCGACCGCCCAGACCGTGCTCGGCCCGAGCGCGGCCGCGTCCCACAGGGAGCCGGCCGAGCTTGGGATCGACTCACGGGTCCAGCTGCTGCCGTTCCAGCGCAGGGCCAGCGACCCGCCGACCGCGTACACCCTGGTCGGTGAGAGCGCGGTGACGCTGGACAGCCGGCCTCCCAGCACCGCCGGTACGCCGACCTTGCTCCAGCTCTGGCCGTTCCAGTGCAGGACCCAGGGCACGTGCCACAGCAGGTCGCGGTTGAACTCCTGGCCGACCGCCCAGACGTCGTTGCTGGCCAGCGCGACCACGCCCTCCAGGGTGGCGTCGATCGCGGGCGGCATGGCAACCGCGCTCCAGGCCGACCCGTTCCAGCGCAGGATAAACGGCTGCCTCGTCTCGTAGTTGCCACCGCCGGCGTGGCCGACCGCCCACAGGTCGTTGGACGAGGTCCCGTCGATGGCGTTGAGCTGGCTGCTGACGACGTCGTTCGGGGTGGGGGTGGCCACCGGCGTCCAGCTGGTGCCGTTCCACCTGGCCGCCATGGAGGTGAACGGCCCGGCTGCGCTGCGGCTGCCGACCACCCAGGCGTTGCTGGCCGACAGTGTCTTGACTCCGAGCAGGATGCTCGACCCGCTGGGGCCAGGGACGGTCGTCCAGCTCGTGCCGTTCCAGCGCTGGATCAGGGCGGAGGAGGTGGCGCTGGTGAAGCCGACCGCCCAGGCGTTGCTCGCCGAGCTGGCGTCGACGCTACGCAGCTCGCTGTCGCCGGAGGGCGTCGGGCTGGGAACGATGCTCCAGCTTGCGCCGTTCCAGCGCTGGATCAGCGGACGGCGGAACGGGCTGCGGTCGTTGTCGGCCCTGCCAACCGCCCACGCGTTGGAGGACGAGATCGCATCGACCCCGAAGAGCACGTTGTCGAACTGGGTGAGGTTCGGGCTGGCCACCCGGGTCCAGGTCGCCGCCGAGGCGGGCGGCCCGAGCAGCAGCAGGGTGGCGCCAAGGAGCGCCACCGACACGGTCCGCAGGCGCACGCGGCGCCGCGGCCCATGGCTCCCTCCTGACCACATGGTTCCTCCTTTCCATCGCCGCATGCTGGCGGCGACCGGTGGACAGAGCTGGAGGTGGGGTCCGGATGATGGGATGGGCGAGGATTACTACAACCAAGAAAATTGGATCTTAGAATCCGAGCTCGTGCAGGTCAAGAGTTGTTTCCTTTAGAGTGTCGACCATGGACCATCTCGACCTCGAGCGACGGCTCGACGCGCTGGCCAGCCTCGCCGAGCCGGTGCGGCTGGCCCTGTACCGGTGCGTCGCCGGCCGCGAGCAGGGCCTGGGGCGTGACGAGGCGGCCGCCGCCGTCGGCATCTCCAGGAAGCTGGCCGCCTACCACCTCGACAAGCTCGCCGACGCGGGGTTGCTCGAGGTCCGCTTCGAGCGCCGCAGCGGCCGGTCCGGGCCTGGTGCCGGCCGGCCGGCAAAGCTCTACCGGCGCTCCGCCCGCCCGCTAGAGGTCGCCCTGCCAGCCCGAAATTATCAGCTCATCGCCGAGCTGCTCGCCGACGCGGTGCAGGCGGACCCGTCGGGCGCCGCCGGCGCCGCGCTCGAGCGGGCGGCCCGCGCGGCCGGCGCCGAGAACGCCATCCACGCCGACGAGGACCACAGCCGGCCGCAAGACGCCGCCGGCGTGCACGCGGTGCTGGCCCAGCACGGCTACGAGCCGTATGACGACGAGGGCGTGACCCGGCTGCGCAACTGCCCGTTCGAGCGGCTAGCGCAGACCCACCGGGAGCTGGTCTGCCGGGCCAACCTCGCCTTCATCGAAGGGCTCCTCCAGGGACTCACGGTCAGGGGCCTGCGCATGGTGCTCGACCCTCGCCCCGGACGCTGCTGCGTCGCCCTCTCCTAGGACCGGAGCATCAATCACGACCGGCTGTGTTCTTGACCTGAAGCGCACGGGTCGTCCCAAGTATTGAGGACGCCAACGGTGATGCGCCGCAGAAGATGGCCGATTTGCTGCGGCAACGGCCCTGCTGCGACGTGCCGGCCTGGGCTGTCGCGGCCGCATAAGACGCTCCAGGTGCCCGCGTTTGCTGCGACACCAAGGAGGAGGCCCCGGTGGCGGAGGTTGTTCGACTTCCTAGTTGCATGACGACGCTCCAGGACGCCGCCGACGCCTTCCTGGACCAGCATGATCTCGCCCGCTCCACCCGACCTATGGGGCGGGCGACCGCCGCTGAGCTGGGCCCGCTCGACCTTGCTGTCACTGCCTGACCATAGGATCGACCATTGATCCCACCGCTGCCGACGGCGAGCGGGAGATCCTCCCAGACGGCACCAGCCATCGGCTGCGGCCGTCGGGGCAAAGCTTTCGGCCAGAAGAAGAGGAAGAAGAACTGATGGATCCGACCAACCACCAGGCCGACGGGACCGTTCCCGGAGTTGCCCTGGCCGGCCGGCGCGAGTGGCTCGGGCTGGCCGTGCTCGCCCTGGCCTGCTTGCTGTATGCCATGGACCTGACGGTGCTGCACCTGGCCGTCCCGTCCCTGAGCGCGGAGCTGCGCCCCAGCAGCGCCGAGCTGCTGTGGATCACCGACATCTACGGGTTCATGGTCGCCGGGTTCCTGGTCACCATGGGCACCCTGGGCGACCGGATCGGCCGCCGCCGGCTGCTGCTGCTGGGCGCCACCGCCTTCGGGGTGGTATCGGTGCTGGCCGCCCTCTCCACCACCCCTGAGCAGCTAATCGCGGCCAGGGCCCTGCTGGGCATCGCCGGAGCGACCCTAGCCCCATCCACGCTGTCGCTAATCTTCACCATGTTCCCCGACTCCCGGCAGCGGCAGGTGGCCATCGGTATCTGGATCACCAGCTTCTCGGCCGGCGGCGCCATCGGGCCGGTGATGGGCGGGGTCCTCCTGGAGCGCTTCTGGTGGGGCTCGGTGTTCCTGCTGGCGGTGCCGGTGATGGCCCTGCTGCTGGCGCTGGGGCCGCGGGTGCTGCCCGAGTACCGCGACCCGGGCGCCGGCCGGCTGGACCTGATCAGCGCGGCCATGTCCCTGGTGGCGGTGCTGGCGCTGGTGTTCGGGCTGAAGCTGACCGCCCAGGACGGGTTCGGCGGGCTGGCCGGCGCCGCCGTCCTGGTCGGGGCCGGCGTCGGCCTGTTGTTCGCGCGCCGGCAGCTGACCCTGGCCGACCCGATGATCGACCTGCGGCTGTTCCGGAGCACGGCGTTCAACGCCTCGCTGGCCACCAACCTGGTTGGCATCTTCATCGCGGTCGGCTACTTCCTCTTCGTGGCCCAGTACCTCCAGCTCGTCCTGGGGCTGTCGCCGCTTGAGGCGGGGCTGTGGTCGCTGCCGTCGGCGGTCGGGTTCATCGTCGGGTCGAATCTGGCTCCCCGGATCCTGCGCCGGGTCCGCCCGGCGCCGGTGATCGGCGTCGGGCTGGCCATGGCCGCGGTCGGCCTGGCCGTGCTGACCCGGGTTGGCGGGTCCCACGACGCGGACCTGGCGTTGCTGGCCGGCGCCTCGCTGGTCATCTCGCTGGGACTGGCGCCGGTGTTCACGGCCACGACCGACCTGATCGTCAGCTCGGCCCCACCCGAGCGGGCCGGGGCGGCCTCGGGGATCTCGGAGACCGGGGCCGAGCTCGGCGGCGCGCTCGGCATTGCCATCCTGGGCAGCATCGGGATCGCCGTCTACCGTGGCCAGCTGGCCGGCGCCCTGCCGGCGGACCTCCCCGACCAGGCCGCCGCGGCCGTGCAGGACACCCTGGGCGGCGCCGTCGGCGTAGCCGCGCAGCTGCCCCAGCAGCTCGGAGCGGTCGTGCTGGCCGCGGCCCGGGAGGCGTTCGTCCAGGGCCTCCAGTTGACGGCCGCGCTCAGCGCCGCAGTCGCGGTCGCCACGGCCGTCATAGCCACGGTGCTGCTCCGGAGCGTGCCGGCCGGCACCCAGGCCGAGCAGCCGGCCCCGGCGGCCGAGCCGGCCGGGCAGCCGGCCCCGGCCGCCGAGCCGGGCCCCATCATCCTGGGCGAGGATGCCTTCCAGGTCATCCGGTCAGGTTCGGGCTGCATGGCCTGCCCCGGCGAGCGCCGACTCGAGGAGGTCCACGATGGAGACCGCCGACCACACCGGGAAGGCCGCACCCGCAGCTAGGACGACCCCGCTGTGCTCATGGACGTGCCGGCAGTCCGGAGGATGGTCGTGAGCGCGGGCTGTCGGCGGCAGATGCTGTACTACCGCCGCAACGACGACCAGGAGCGCTGCCATGCCGATCGCGGAGAAGCTGGTGCTGCCTCAGGGCTACGGGCAGACAACCGAGCCCCTGGCCTGGGAACAGGTGCGGGCCCAGCTTGAACAGGCCAAGCAGTACTGGCTTGCCACCAACCACAGGGACGGGAGCCCGCACGTGGTGCCGGTCGACGGCCTGTGGGTCGACGATGTCTGGTACTACGGAGGCAGCCCCGAAACCATCCACGTGCGGCTGGTGCGGGCGAATCCGCAGGTGACCATGCACCTGCCGGACCCCTGGAAGGTCGTGGTGGTGCAGGGAGCGGTTCGCGTGTCGAAGCCAGCGCCGGAACTGGCCCAGCGGCTCGCCGATCTTGCGAACAGCAAGTACGCCGAGTACGGCATCACGTTCGAGGCAAGCTCCTACTCCGAGCCAGGGGCGCTGCACCCGCGGCGGGTGATCGCGTGGTCGTCGTTCCCCAAGGATGCGACCAGGTTCACCTTCGCCGAATGATTCCACCACACCCTTGGCTCAGCTGGGCACGCCGGTCGTCTGGCCAACCTCGATCAGGTGCCCGTCGGGGTCGCGCATGTAGCAGCGGATCTCCCTGCTGTGGACCTTAGGCGGGGTGAGGAACTCGGCCCCGCGGGAGCACCACTCCTGGTAGGTGGCCTGGATATCGGCCACCCGGAGGTTGAGGAAGGCACTGGTGCGAGTGGGATCGGCCGATGGTTCCAGCACGACCTCGGGCTTGTCATCGGTCGGTCCCCCACCAACGTTGATGATCACCTAGCCATTGGCCAGCTTGATGATCGTCGGCTCGCCATCCAGCACGACCTTGCCGCCGAGCACGCCGGTGTAGAAGTCCCGAGAGCGAGCCACGTCCGCGGCCACGATGAACTGGGTCAGCACGAACCCTTCGCTGGGGCTGGGAAGTCCTCGCTTGCCATTGGCGCTCCTCCTCATCCGCTCATCGCACCCGCCGGTGGCCGCCGCCCCGAGCCGATGAACACTCGGGCGGGACTGGCTAGCGGGCGTGGGCCGGACCCGCCGCGTCGATCGAGACGCGAACTAGCACGCGCTGCTCGTGCTGCATGGCGCGGCGGTAGTCATCCCAGTCGGGACGCTCCCCGCTGATATGCCGGTAGTAGTCGACCAGGCCGGCCATCGCCCCCGGTAGCGACACGACCTGCGCCGTCCCCTCGATCTGTATCCAGGGGCCGAAGAAGTCATCGGACAACACGCACAGGACGACCGTCGGGTCGCGTCGCAGGTTGCGCGTCTTGTAGGCGCCCTCCCGGGTCGAGATGACCACCTTCCCCTCGTCGTCCACCCGACCAGGACGGGCGAGGTCTGCAGTCCCCCCGCCGGACCTGCGGGTGTCAGCACCGCCCGGTGGTTGCGGGCCACGAACTCTCGTGCCTCGTCGGGGCTCATACGCCTCCCATTGCCGCCGAGCTCAGCCGGTCATACGGTGCGCGGTCAATCCGATCCCCGCGGCGGCCTCCGCAGGTTTCGGCAGGCGACGGACCACCAACCACAGACCATGCCCGACCATCCGCCCTGACCGCCCCCCAGCAGCAGACCCGACCCGGATCGTTAACGACCGTCCGCCGGGTGCGCAAGCGTCCACGAACCATCCGGCTCCTGCGCCAAGCGGCAACGGCGGCCATCCTCCAACTGGACCTGGAACATCCGGCGGCGCTCGCCACCGGTCGATCCGACCGGCTCCTCGATCCAGCGACGCTCCACCCGCAGCACCACCTCACGACCACCGAGCAGCACCACCCGCGGTGTCTCCTCGCCGCGGCCACCGGCATAGCAGCCCACCTCCACCCAGCCAGGCACGCGACCACCTCCGGCTTCATCTGACCAGCCCAGCTTGGTGTTGCCAAGCCGCTGAAGGGCCGTAGCGGAGGTAGGGCGACGCTAATGGGCCAGTAGGCCAGCGGGCGGTCCGGACAGCATCAGGCCAGCGCCATCGGTGCCCACTATCGGCACACCACCCCGGAGATGGCCGCCCGCGTGGTGGCCGCGGTCGAGGAACGCCTGGTCATCGTCCTGGCCACGGCGGAGGTCGCCCTGGACCAGCAACCCTGGTGACGTTCCGCGCTCGAGCGACCACTCCACGTCATCTGGTGGCAGATTGCCGGCAAACGACGCTGGATGGGTGAGCGGCAGATGCGTTGTGCCTGGTGGAGTTGAGGGGATCTGAACCTCTGACCCCTTGCATGCCATGCAGTTTCGGCCTGCTCCAACACTTGAGGTCAGAGGCGGATGCCGACCCTACCGGCCCTCTGGGAGTGACCGCTATTGACCGCTACGTACCGCTCGTGACCGCTGCTTGTGGCACGCGGGTGGCACGGCAGGCGAGAACGACGATGCTCGCACCTGGCGGCGACGGCTCCCAGCTCGCCCAGAGGGTGAGGCCCATCCTCGGTGACCGACCGCCTCGTGGGCAAGAGCTCGGAGGGCTCGCGGCAGCCGGGTGGGTAGGCTCGAACTCAATTTGCTCTCGTCGGCTGGTGAGGCCTACGAGGACTGGCGTTCGGGGTTGTCGGCGGGTTGCAGCATCCATCGGTAGCCGATGCCGGGGTCGGTGGTGATGATCTTGGGTCGCCCTGGGTCTGGTTCGAGCTTCTTGCGGAGCTGGCTG
>JASLBL010000045.1 GCA_030146615.1 Actinomycetes bacterium | reverse complement strand
GAACGCGACGGCCATCCTGGCGACGGCACCCGCGCGCCTGAGCGGGCCCGCCCCGCCGACCGCGCCCGCCCGGCCACCGAGCCGGCCCCCGCCCCCGCCCCCGTCCCTGCCCCCGAGCACGCCCCGGTCGATCGGCGGGTGCCGGTCGGCGGGGGCGTGGTCGGGGGCAGGGGTTGGGGCGGGCACCGGCTCGGTGGCCGGGCGGGCGCGGTCGGCGGGGCGCGCCCGCGCGGGCGCGCGGGTGCCGTCGCCAGGATGGCCGTCGCGTTCGGTCGCCGGTGTGGAATCGTCGCCACGGCCAAGCGGGACCAGGGCCTCGTCGGAACCCCCGGTCCAGGCGGGCCTCTGCTGCTGGCTCACAACGACCCCCGGTCGGTCTCCATCTCGCGCGGTTCGGATGCGTATTTGGGTGGATCTGTCCCGCTGTGATTACCAACAGATTACACTGATGTGCAATGTAACCAAGGCAGTCGACCAGCGGGAATCGGACCTGGCAGGGTCGCTTTCCAGCCCGGTGGACCGATACAGCACCTCCGCCCTATCCTGTCAACCGACTCGACTATCCTAAAATACCACCGATCGGCCAGGTGATGGTCAAGCTCCTGTTCGGCGTCTTCGCCGTTGTCTTCCTGGTCCTCGGCCTGATGGCCGTGGGGCTGTCGACCGCCCTGATCGGGGGCGGCGCGCCCAGCCAGGACGCCCAGCAGGACATCCCGCCCCAGCTCCTGCCCGTCTACCAGACGGCCGCCGACAGCTGCCCGGGGCTCCCCTGGTCGGTGCTGGCCGCCATCGGCAAGGTCGAGACCAACCACGGGCGGCTCCAGGCGCCCGGGGTGACCTCGGGGGCCAACTTCGCCGGGGCCGCCGGGCCCATGCAGATCGGCATCGGCGGCAAGGCCGGCAACACCTGGGGCGCCTACGCGGTCGACGCCGACGGCGGCGGGGCCGACGTCTACAACCCGGTCGACGCCATCTTCACCGCAGCCAACTACCTCTGCCAGAACGGCGCCAACAAGGGCGCGGACGTCGCCGGGGCGATCTTCGCCTACAACCACGCCGACTGGTACGTAACCAAGGTCCTGGCCATCGCCTCGACCTATGCCGCCAGCCAGGGGCTGCCCCCCGGCGCCCCGGCCGAGGACGTGACCGCCGCGGCCGTCCAGTTCGCCTACGACCAGCTCGGCACCCCCTACCGGTGGGGCGCGACTGGCGACGGCTTCTACGACTGCTCGGGCCTCACCCTGGCCGCCTACAAGAGCGGCGGGCTGAACATCCCGCGGGTGTCGCGGGACCAGTGGAACTTCGGCGCCCGGGTCTGGAACGTGGCCGACATGCAGCCGGGCGACCTGGTCTTCTACGCCTACAACACCGCCGACCCGTCCACCATCCACCACGTCGGCATCTACATCGGGGCCGGGAACATGATCGACGCCCCCTACACCGGGGCCACCGTGCGGATCACCCCGTTCCTGCGGGGCGACTTCATCGGCGCCGTCCGCCCCACCGGCACCCAGGTCCCGGCGGACGGGGCCACGGCCACCACCGCCAGCACCGTCGCCGGCTGAGGCCCCCCGGTCAGTCCTCCTGGCGGTCGGTCCGGGTGACCACCGTGGCCGCGTGGGTCGCCTCCAGGGCATCGGAGAGGACCTCGTCGGCGGCCTCGCGCCAGCGGACGAAGTGGTCGCTGGCCCGGTGGGCCGCGAAGGCCTCGGCGTCGCGGTAGACCTCGTAGAACAGGTAGTGGTCGGGGTCGTCGTTGTCGCGGACGACGTCAAAGCGCAGGCAGCCGGGCTCGTCGCGGACCGAGGCGACGGCGTTGGCCTCGATCGCCTCCAGGAACCGCCCCCGCTGCTCCGGCTTGACCCTGGCCGACACGATCAGCACGTACATGGATTCCTCCGGCTAGGTGATCTCGTCCACGCAGGCCGTCAGCTGACGGAGCGTGCGGACCTCGAACACGCGGTCGCAGGCAGGACCATAGACCGACATGATCGAGTCGGTCGTGTCCCAGTCGTGCTCGGGCTCGGGGTTGAGCCAGTAGAGGCGCCGCGACCGCCGGGCCAGGTCGCCGAACGCCTCCAGGCCGGGGTCGCGGTAGTTGTTGCGGGCGTCGCCCATGACGATCAGGGTGCTCCGGCCGTCGACGTCGCCGCCGTAGCGCTCGGCGAAGCGCCGGAAGACCGTGCCGTAGTCGGAGTGGCCGTCGTCGGCGACCAGCTTGGCCCTGGCGAAGGCGCCACGCAGGTCCATGCGGTGGCCGCCCTCCTCCAGCAGGCCGGTGACCTCGTCCACCCCGTCGACAAAGGCGAAGCTGCGCAGCTTGGCGAACTCCTGGTTCATGGCGTGGAGCAGCGACAGGGTGAACTTGGCGAACTCGATCACCGAGCCGGAGACGTCGGCCAGCACGTACAGGTCGGGCTTGGAGGGGTGCACGGCCTTGAAGGCCGGGTCGACCGGGACCCCGCCCGAGGACAGGGAGCGGCGCACGGTGCGGCGGATGTCGAGGCGGCCGCGGCGCCGCAGCCGCCGCTTCTGGGCGGCCCGGGAGGCCAGCTTGCGGGCCAGGGGGCGGACGGCCTGGCGCAGCTCGCGGAGCTGCCGGGCGTTGGCGCCGAGGAAGTCGACGTCCTCGAGCTGCCGTTCGCGGTAGAGCTCGGCCGCCTGGGCGGCGCCGACCGAGACCGCCATGCGGTGGCGGAGCTGCTCGGCCAGCAGGCGCCGGAAGTCCTCGATCCGCCTCGCCAGCTCCTCGCGGCCGTGCCTGGCCGCGCCGTCGGGATCCTCGCTGTCGCCCAGGGCCATGGCCAGCAGCCGGTAGAGCTCGACCTGGCGCAGGATGCGGTACAGGTAGTAGCGCTCGGACGCCTGGGGCTGGGCCTCGAGGCCGCCGTAGCGGTCCACGGCCAGCCCGGCCAGGGCCCGCAGAGCCGCCTCGTCGCCATGGCGGAGCGCGTCCAGCAGCGCCGCGAGCAGCTCGTCCCCGGGACTGTGGATATCCCCGACCCCTTCATCGCCCGGTGCGGTAGCGTCCCCCACCGGGGGACCTGGCACCGAGCCGGGTGGGTGAAGGCCGGCCCCGGTGGGGTCGCCGGGCCCGCCCGGGCTGCCGGGGTCGCCCGGGCCGCCGGGGGCGCCCAGGGCGGAGCCGGCGGGGGTCAGGGGGAAGCAGACGTCGAACAGGACGGCGAACACCTGCTGGTCCTCGGGGCGCTTGACCAGGGTGGCGAACAGGGCGGCCCGGAACTGGGAGCGGTTGGCCAGGTCGACGTGGGCCAGGGCGGCGATGGCGTCCAGGACCTCGACCATGGAGACGGGGACCCCGGCCTCGCGGAGGCGGTGGAAGAACTCCAGCAGCGAGGTCTCCACGGACCGCTCGGGGCGGGGCGGCTCGGCGTTGCCCGTGCTTACAATCTGGCCCATGGCTGCCTTCCAGCCGACGCTGGCCCCGCCGGGACGTCTGGTCCGGCTCGGGGTCGTGCTCCCCCGGGGGCCGGGCGAGCGCCGGGGCGAGGTGGCGCGGATGTGTGACCGCGCCGGGATCGGAGCGGTCTGGGTGGACGATAGCGCCCCGGCAGGGCCGCCACCAGGGTCGACGGGCCCGGACCCACTGGCCGGCCTTCGGGAGCTGGCCTCGGTGGTCACCAGGGCCCGGCTGGGGGCGATGGTGGCCGGCGGCGGCCCGCCGCCGGTCCTCGACGGGCTGCCGGCCGGCCGGCTGGAGCTGACCCTGCTCGGCGACGCCCGGGAGGGGGCCGACCGGCTCCGGGCCGGGTTCGGGGACGACCCGGCCCGGCCGACCCTGGCCGTCGAGGTCGGCGACCCCGAGCGGCTGGGCCGCGAGCGCCTGGCGTGGCTGGCCGGGGTGGCCGACGACGTGCTGGTGGGCGCGGCCGACGTCGACCGGGTGGCCGAGCAGGCCAGGGCCCTGCGGGCGGCGTTCGAGCTGGCCGGTCGCGACCCGGCCAGCCTCGGGGTGGCGGTCCGGCTGCCGGTCTCGATCGGCCGGACGGTGGCCGAGGCGGCGGCCCGCTGGGACGCCGAGGCGGCCTTCGCCGGCCTCGGGCCGCCGGCCCAGGCCGGGGTGTTCGGCACCCTGGAGCACTGCCACGAGCGGGTCATCGCCCTGGCCCACGCCGGCGTCACCGACCTGCGCTGCGTGCTCCCCGGCGCCCCCGACATCCACGACGTGATCGCCCAGGTCACGGCCATGACCGTCGGCACCGTGGGCCAGCTCGCCCCGGGCGCGCCCCGCTCGCCGGCCCCACCTCCGCCCGAGGGCTGGGGCGGCCGCAGCCGGTTCCCCCGGCCGCCCCCCTGATGTACGTTTATGCGTGAACGCGGTGTCGTTGCGCATGCAACGTTCCGACGGAGGGAGGGGTCTGCTTGTCCCGGTTCACGACCAAGTTCGGCTCACTGGACCACTACGAGAAGGGCCGCGTCGAGGTCGTCGACGACGAGCCCCACCACTACGCGTTCTCCAACGTGTTCGAGACCGCCTCGCGCTCCCGGCCCTATGAGAAGGTCGCCGTCGGCAAGAACCGCCAGTACGTGCTCGAGGCGATCCGGGCCGAGGGGACCTCGCCGTGGCGGACCTGCGCCCACGACGAGTTCGCCCTGGTCATGGACGGCGAGGTCCGGATCGAGCTGGCCAAGGTGAGCGACGAGCAGGCGCCCGACCCCGCCTCCGAGGGCTCGGTCGCCCTCGACGGCGAGCCCGGCGGGCCGCGCATGGGCGAGGTCACAGCGCGCCGCGGCCACATGACCCTGCTCCCCCAGGGCGCCGCCTACCGATTCCATGCCGACCGGCCCGGCGTGATCCTGATGCAGACCATCGAGGGGCCCGACACCGTCTTCAAGTGGGCGGAGATCGTCCAGACCACCCCGTAGGGGCGGCAGGCAGGAGGTAGCACCGTGGCAACGACCGAGGCCGAGGCAACCGTCGACATCCAGTCCGGAGATCCCAACGAGGCCGGCTACCGCCCCTTCCAGCTGGGCGAGTTCAAGTTCCGCCGCGACGACTACTTCGTCTACATCGACTGGCCGACGGGCAGCCACGTGATGAGCGCCGATGCCTTCCTCAAGGCGCTCCAGCGGGACGTGGCCTGGGACTTCTTCTACGGCATCGTCAACTTCGACGGGGTCATCGGCACCGTCAACCACTACGGCACCGTCGACCTGTTCGCCGGGCGCTACAACGACGGCTACCGCAAGGCCGAGCTCGACCACCTCGAGAACATGCCGACCCCGCTCATCCGCGAGACGTTCAAGGCCATGCTGGACGACTGGACCAACGAGGGCTTCGACCCGTTCGCCAGCCCGGACGAGACCGGCTCGGCCTTCGGCCCAAAGAACGGCGACAACCGAAAGGCCATCACCCGCCACCGGGTCGCGGCCGCCCGCATGGTCGGGGTCAAGGGCGACGAGCAGATCCGCAGCGACGACAACGGCTTCCCGATCAACCGCCACTTCACCGACGTCCCCCAGGACGAGCCGGAGATCCGAGCCGAGGAGGGCTTCGAGGACGAGCTGGCCTCCTTCAACCTGTTCGCCTACCTGTCGCGCTCCGACGTGACCTGGAACCCCTCGGTGGTCTCGGTCTGCAAGGACAGCCTGTTCTGCCCGACCACCGAGGAGTACATCCTGCCGATCATCCACGGCAACGACCGGGTGGAGTGGTTCCTCCAGCTGTCGGACGAGATCTACTGGGACGTCGAGGACCGCGACTCCGGCCAGATCCGCTCCAAGGTGGTGATGAAGCCGGGCGACGTCGCCGCCATGCCGGCCGACATCCGCCACCAGGGCTACGCCCCCAAGCGGTCGATGCTCCTGGTCTGGGAGAACGCCGCCGGCGACCTGCCCGAGCTGATCTCCTCCGGCAAGCTGCCGACGTACCCGGTCGAGCTGTAGCGCCGGCGCATGGCGGGCGCGATCGTGGGCGGGCCGACCCGGCTGTTCATCGGGGGCGAGTTCGTCGACGCCGCCGACGGGGCGACCATCCCGGTCACCAGCCCGCACGACGGCAGCCACCTGGCCGACGTCGCCGAGGCCCGAGGGGTCGACGTCGACCAGGCGGTGGCGGCCGCCCGGTCGGCCTTCGGCGCCTGGAGCGCCACCCCGGCCGCCGAGCGAGGCCGGCTGCTGCTCCGGCTGGCCGACGCCATCGAGGAGCGGGCCGGCGAGCTGGCCCGGCTGGAGTCGGCCGACACCGGCCACCCGATCCGGGACTCGACCCGCCTCGACGTGCCCCGGACGGCCGCCACCTTCCGCTACTTCGGCGGCATGGCCGACAAGCTCGAAGGCAGCGTGATCCCGGTCGAGCGGGGCTTCCTCAACTACCTGGTCCGCGAGCCCGTGGGGGTGGTCGGCCAGATCGTGCCCTGGAACTTCCCGCTGATGTTCTGCAGCTGGAAGATGGGGCCGGCCCTGGCCGCCGGCAACACGGTGGTACTGAAGCCGGCCGAGCTGACCCCGCTGACCTCGCTGCGGGTGGCCGAGCTGACGGCCGAGGTCGGCTTCCCGCCCGGCGTGGTCAACGTCCTGCCTGGCTACGGCCACCTCGCCGGGGCCGCCCTGGCCGCCCACCCGGGCGTCCAGAAGGTCTCCTTCACCGGCTCGACCGAGGTCGGCCGGCGGATCGTCGAGGCCTCGGCCGGGAACCTCAAACGCCTCCAGCTGGAGCTGGGGGGCAAGGGGGCCAACATCGTGTTCGCCGACGCCGACCTGGACGCGGCCGTCAACGGGTCGGCCTTCGCCATCTTCCACAACCAGGGCCAGGCCTGCATCGCCGGGTCCCGCCTGCTCCTGGAGGAGCCGATCGCGGGGGCCTTCCAGGCGCGGTTCCTGGAGCTGGCCCGGAGCATCCGGCTGGGCGACCCGCTGGACGAGGCCACCGAGATGGGGCCGCTCACCTCCCCCGAGCACCGGGACCGGGTGCTGGCCTATGTCAAGGTGGCCCGCGACGAGGGCGGGGAGGTCCTGTGCGGCGGCCGCGCCCCCGACGACCCGGCCCTGGCCAGGGGCTGCTACGTGGAGCCGACGGTGGTCAGGGCCGACCCGCGGGCCCGGGTCAACCGCGAGGAGGTGTTCGGCCCGTTCGTGACCGTGACCACCTTCTCCGGTGAGGACGAGGCCCTGGAGCTGGCCAACTCGGTGGACTACGGCCTCGGG
This sequence comes from Actinomycetes bacterium, assembly GCA_030146615.1. Lineage (GTDB taxonomy): Bacteria > Actinomycetota > CALGFH01 > CALGFH01 > CALGFH01 > CALGFH01. Next base: position 19,178 of record JASLBL010000045.1, on the reverse strand, counting down.
GGCGGGCTCTGGACCCGCGACCTGTCGAGGGCCCACCGGGTGGCCCGGGCGATCCGCTCCGGCATGGTCTGGGTCAACAGCTACAAGCGGGTCAGTCCGGGCTCGCCCTTCGGCGGCGTCGGCGACTCCGGCTACGGCCGCGAGATGGGCTTCGAGGCGATGCACGGCTACACCGATCCCAAGTCGGTCTGGGTCAACGTCGACGCGGACCTGCCCGTCTGGTACCCGCGCTGATGCTCAACCCCTTGCCCTCCTTCGCCTATGACGCCCTGCCCGGCCGGGTGGTGTTCGGCGTCGGCGCGGTCGAGCACCTGGGCGAGGAGCTGGACCGGCTGGGGGCTCGGCGGGTGCTGGCGATCGCCGGCAAGCGGGCCGTCGACGGCCTGGTGGAGCGGCTCGGCGGCCGCTGGGCGGCCAGCTTCACCGACGTCCAGCAGCATGTCCCGGTCGAGGTGGCCGCCCGGGCGGCGGCCGCCGCCGCCGACGCCGGGGCCGACTGCCTGGTCGCCATGGGCGGCGGGTCGGCTACCGGGATGGCCAAGGCGGTCGCCCTCGAGCACCCGTCCCCGATCGTGGCCGTGCCCACCACCTACGCCGGCTCCGAGGTGACCCCGATCTACGGCCTGACCGGTCCCGAGGGCAAGCGCACCGGCCGCGACCTGCGGGTCCTGCCGCGGACGGTGGTCTACGACCCGGCCCTCACCACCGGCCTGCCGCCCGAGGTGACCGGGCCGAGCGGCATGAACGCCCTCGCCCACTGCGTCGAGGCCCTGTACGCGCCCGGGGCCAACCCGGTGACCTCGCTGCTGGCCGAGGAGGGGGCCAGGGTGCTCGCCAGCGGCCTGCCGGGGGCGGTGGCCGACCCGGACGACCTGGCCGCCCGGTCCGACGCCCTGCTCGGGGCCTGGCTGGCCGGGGCGGCCATGGCCGCCGCCGGGGTCGGCCTCCACCACCAGCTCTGCCACCTGCTCGGCGGCGCCTACCGCCTGCCCCACGCCGAGCTGCACGCCGTCATGCTCCCCCACGCCGTGCGCTTCGTCGCCCCGGCCGCCCGCCCCCAGCTGGCCCGGCTGGCCGGCGCCCTCGAGGCCGACGACGTGGCCGGCGGGCTCTGGGACCTGGGCCGGCGGCTGGGCACGCCGGCCAGTCTGGCCGAGCTCGGCCTGGCCGAGACCGAGCTGGACCGGGCGGCCGCCCAGGCGGTGGCCCGGGTCGTCCAGACGCCGCGGCGGGCCGGGGTCAGCGAGCTCCGGGCCGTGCTCGAGGCGGCCTGGCGGGGACGCCGGCCCTCCCCCGGCTGATGGGCGGCAACCTGGATCGCCGCCGGTTCGTGCAGCTCGCCGCCCTGTCCGGGGCGGCCGCGCTGGCCGGCTGCGGCACCGCCAGTAGCTTGGGGAACCGCCAGCCGGTCCGGTTCGGCTACGTCTCCCCCCAGAGCGGCCCCCTGTTCGCCTTCGGCGAGGCCGACACCTTCGTCGTCGAGGGGGTCAAGCAGACGTTCAAGGACGGCCTGGAGCTGGGCGGGCGCGCCCACCCGGTGGAGATCCTGGTCAGGGACAGCCAGTCCGACCCGGCCCGGGCCGGCGAGGTCGCCCGCGACCTGATCGCCCGCGACCAGGTCGACCTGATGCTGGTCGCCTCGACCCCCGAGACCACCAACCCGGTGGCCGACGTCTGCGAGGCCGCCAGCATGCCCTGCATCTCCACGGCCGCCCCCTACCAGCCCTGGTTCATGGCCCGGAACCCCGACCCCGACCCGACTAGGCCCTACCGGTGGACCTGGCACTTCTACTGGGGCCTGGAGGACGTCGTCGAGGTGTTCGCCGACATGTGGGGCCAGGTCGAGCACAACCAGGTCCTGGGCGGGCTGTGGCCCGACGACAGCGACGGCCGGGCCTGGAGCAGCCGCTTCTCCCCGATCCTGCGCAACCAGGGCTACCGGGTCGTCGACCCCGGCCGCTACCAGGGCGAGAAGGACAGCTTCGAGGCCGAGATCGAGCAGTTCAAGGCGGCCGGGGCCGAGATCGTCACCGGGGTGCCGCTGCCCCCCGACTTCTCCACCTTCTGGAAGCAGGCGGCCGCGCTCGACTACCGGCCCAAGATCGCCTCGGTCGGCAAGGCACCGCTGTTCCCGTCCTTCGTCGAGGCCATGGGCACCGCCGCCGGGATCTCCACCGAGGTCTCGTGGAGCCCCTGGCACCCGTTCACCTCCTCCCTGACCGGGGCCGGGGCCGGCCAGCTGGCCACCGACTACCAGTCCCGCACGGGCCGCCAGTGGATCCAGTCGCTCGGCTTCGTCCACGCCCTGTTCGAGGTCGCCACCTCGGTCGTCCGGCAGGTCGGGAACGTCGGCGACCGACAGGCCCTGGCCGACGCCATCAAGGCGACCAGCATGCGCACGATCGTCGGCCCGGTCGACTGGACCCGGACCCAGGCCGACGTCCCCAACGTCTCGCGGACCCCGCTGGTCGGGGGCCAGTGGCGCCGGGGCCGGAGCTGGCCGCTCGAGCTGGAGATCGTCTCCAACACCGCCCACCCCGAGATCCCGGCCACCAGCACCCTGCAGCCGATCGCCGCGACCGGCTGACCCCTCTCGACCAGGAGGTCGCTCGTGCGCACAGGCAGTGGCATCGATCGCCGCCGGTTCATGCGGCTCGCCGGGCTCTCAGGAGCCGCGGCCCTCGCCGGCTGCAAGCAGTCGGAGTCCGGCGGCGACGCCGCCCGGGCCCTCAAGATCGGCTACGTCTCCCCCAAGACCGGTCCCCTGGCCGGCTTCGGCGAGGCCGACGACTTCATCCTCGGGGGCGTGCGCAAGGCGCTCGAGGGCGGCCTGGAGGTCGGCGGCACCTCCTACCCGGTGGAGATCCTCACCAAGGACAGCCAGTCCGACCCCAACCGGGCCGCCGCGGTCGCCGGCGACCTGATCAACGCCGACCAGGTCGACCTGATGCTGGTCGCCTCGACCCCGGAGACGACCAACCCGGTGGCCGACCAGTGCGAGGCCAACGGCATCCCCTGCATCTCCAGCGTGGCCCCCTGGCAGCCATGGTTCTTCGGCCGCCAGGGCGACCCGGAGAAGCCGTTCCAGTGGACCTACCACTTCTTCTGGGGCCTGGAGGACATCATCGCGGTGTTCTCCGACATGTGGGGCCAGGTCGGCAACAACAAGGTGGTGGCCGCGCTGTGGCCCAACGACGGCGACGGCAACGCCTGGGGCGACAAGGAGAACGGGTTCCCGCCCGCCCTCGCCAAGGCGGGCTACAAGATCGTCGACCCGGGCCGCTACCAGAACGGCACCGAGGACTTCTCCTCCCAGATCGCCAGGTTCAAGGCGGCCGAGGCCGAGATCGTCACCGGGGTGCCGATCCCGCCCGACTGGACCACCTTCTGGAAGCAGGCCTCCCAGCAGGGGTTCCAGCCCAAGATCGCCTCGGTGGGCAAGGCCCTGCTGTTCCCGGCCTCGGTCGAGGCCCTCGGCGACATCGGCGACGGCATGTCGACCGAGGTCTGGTGGAGCCCGGCCCATCCCTTCACGTCCTCGCTGACCGGGGCCAGCGCGGCCAAGGTGGCCGAGGAGTACCAGGCGGCCACGGGCAGGCAGTGGACCCAGCCGATCGGGTTCGTGCACGCCCTGTTCGAGGTCGCGGCCGCCGCCCTCAAGGCGTCCGGCGACGTCGACGACAAGCAGGCCCTGGCCAACGCCATCAAGGGCGTCGGCCTGGACACGGTCGTCGGCAAGATCTCCTGGAGCGGCGGCCCGGTCCCCAACGTGGCCAAGACTCCGCTGGTCGGCGGCCAGTGGCGCAAGAGCGACGGCAGGTACCCGTTCGAGCTGGTGATCGTGTCCAACAAGGACCACCCCGACATCCCAAGGGCCGGCTCCCTGGCGCCGATCCCGTACAGCTAGGCGTCGCCTTGTCCGCGGTGCTGGAGCTGGAGAGGCTGTCGAAGTCCTACCGGGCGCTCAAGGTCATCGACGACCTGAGCGTGCGCCTGGAGGACGGGGAGGCGCTCGGGGTGGTCGGGCCCAACGGGGCCGGCAAGACGACCATGCTGCACCTGGCGGCCGGGCAGCTGCGGCCCGACGCCGGGCGGGTGCGGCTGGCGGGCCGGGACGTCACCGGCCTGCCGGCGCGGGCCCGCTGCCAGCTCGGGCTGGCCCGCACCTACCAGGTCCCCCAGCCGTTCTCCGGCATGACCGTGTACGAGAACGTCCTGGTCGGGGCGACCTTCGGCGGCGGGGGTCCGGGGGGCTCAAGCCTAGCTCCCCGGTGGATGAGCGGCGACGCCCACGGGTCCAGCCTGGAGGCGCTGGAGCTGGCCGGGCTGACCGCCGGCGCCAACCGGCTGGCCGGCAGCCTGACCCTGCTCGAGCGCAAGCGCCTTGAGCTGGCCCGGGCCCTGGCCACCGGGCCCCGGGTGCTGCTGCTGGACGAGGTGGCCGGCGGCCTGACCGAGCCGGAGGTCCACCAGCTGGTCGCGACCATCGGGCGGGTCCGGCAGGCCGGCGTGTCGATCATCTGGATCGAGCACGTCGTCCACGCGCTGCTGTCGATGGCCGACCGGATCGTGGCCATCAACTTCGGCCGCAAGCTGATCGAGGGCGACCCGCGCACGGTCATGGCCAGCCCCGAGGTCCGCGACGTCTACCTGGGCGCCGAGGCCATCCCGTGAGCCTGCTCGAGGTCGACCGGGTGGCCAGCTTCTACGGCGACTTCCAGGCCCTGTTCGAGGTGTCGGTGCGGGTCGACGAGGGCGAGACGGTGGCCGTGATCGGCGCCAACGGGGCCGGCAAGTCGACCCTGCTGCGGACGGTGGCCGGCCTGATGGGCCGGGGCCGGGGCACCGTCACCTTCGACGGACGGCCGCTGGACGGCGTCCCGACCCACCGGCGGCTCGGGCTGGGGATCGCCATGGTCCCCGAGGGCCGCCGCATCTTCCCAAGTCTCACCGTCGAGGAGAACTTGAAGGTCGGGGCCCGGCGCGACCGGCCCGGCGACTGGGGCGTCGGGGCCGTCCTGGAGCTGTTCCCGGCCCTGGCCGACAAGCGCGGCCGGCCCGGCTCGTGGCTGTCCGGTGGCGAGCAGCAGATGCTGGCCATCGGCCGGGCCCTGATGGCCAACCCTCGCCTGCTGCTGCTGGACGAGGTCTCCCTCGGCCTGGCCCCCCTGGTGGTGCGCCGGATCTACGAGACCCTGCCCGAGATCTGCGCCGCCGGGACCACGGTGGTCGTGGTCGAGCAGGACATCGGGCAGGCCCTGGCCGCCGCCGACCGGGTCTACTGCCTGCTCGAGGGCCGGGTAGCCCTCCAGGGCCGGCCGGCCGAGCTCACCCGCGAGCAGATCACCGGCGCCTACTTCGGGCTCGGCGCATGACCTGGGTCAACGTGGTCGTCCAGGGACTGCTCCTGGGCGGGCTGTACGCCCTGTTCGCCACCGGGCTGTCGCTCATGTTCGGGGTCATGCGGCTGGTCAACCTGGCCCACGGCGACCTCTCGATCGTGGCCGCGTTCCTGGCCCTGGCGATCGTGGACGGCACCGGGGTCAACCCGCTGTGGACCCTGCTGGTGGTGGTGCCGCTGATGCTGGGCGCCGGCTACCTGCTCCAGCGGGGGCTGCTCAACTTCACCCTGCGCGGCGCCGACCCCCTGCCCCCGGTCCTGGTCACCTTCGGGCTGTCGGTCATCCTCCAGAACCTCCTGCTGGAGCTGTTCTCGGCCGACGCCCAGGGTCTGGACGCGGGCCGGGTCGAGAACGTCAGCATCCGGGTCAGCGACCGCCTGGCCGTGGGCTGGTTCCCGCTGCTGACCCTGGTCACCGCCGTCGCCGTCCTGGTCGGGCTCCAGCTGCTGCTCAGCCGGACCCAGCTCGGCCGGGCCTTCCGGGCCACCGCCGACGACCCCGAGGCGGCCACCCTGGTCGGCCTCGACCCCCGGCACGTCTTCGCCATGGCCACCGCCATCGCCCTGGCCACAGTCGCCGTGGCCGGGCTGTTCCTCGGGGTCCGCACCACCTTCACGCCCAGCATCGGGCCGACGCGGCTGATCTTCGCCTTCGAGGCGGTGATCATCGGGGGGCTCGGGTCGATCTGGGGGACGCTGGCCGGCGGGCTCGTCCTCGGGGTCGCCCAGGCGCTGGGATCGCAGCTCTCCCCCGGCTGGGGGGTGCTCGCCGGCCACCTGGTGTTCCTGGCCGTGCTCGCCTTCCGGCCCACCGGCCTGCTCGGCAGGGCGGTCCCGGCGTGACCGGCGAGGCGCTGCCGGCGCTGCGGGTGCAGCGGGCGACCCTGCCCAGCCGGGTCGGGCTGGCCGTGGGGCTGGCCACGGTGGTGGTGCTGGCCCTCGGGCCGCTGTGGGCCCTAGACAGCGTGCTCCGCACCCTGATCAGCGTGTTCACCCTGCTCGCCCTGGCCCAGATGTGGAACCTGCTGGCCGGCTACGCCGGGCTGGTCTCCATCGGCCAGCAGGCCTATGTCGGCCTCGGCGCCTACGGCCTGCTGCTCTTCGCCGACACCCTTGGGCTGCCCCTACTGCCCTCGGTCCTGGCCGCCGGGGTGGCCGGCACCCTGATCGCGGTGCCGACGGCGCTGCTCGCCTTCCGCCTCCGGGGCGGCTACTTCGCCATCGGCACCTGGGTCATCGCCGAGGTCTACCGGCTGGTGGTCGCCAACATCTCCCAGCTCGGCGGCGGGTCGGGGCTGACCCTGCGGGCCGCGTCGGCCGTCGACCGGACGACCCGGCTGTACCTCACCTACGAGCTCGCCCTGGTCGTCGGGGTCGGGGCGGTGGCCGTCACCTACCTGCTGCTGCGGCGGCGCGTCGGGCTGGCCCTGACCGCCATCCGCGACAGCGAGCAGAGCGCCCAGAGCCTCGGGGTTCCGGTGTTCCGGACCAAGTTCGCCGTCTACCTGGTGGCCGCGTTCGGCTGCTCGCTGGCCGGGGCCGTCATCTACCTGAACCTGCTCCGGGTCCAGCCGGAGGCCGCCTTCAGCGTCAACTGGACCGCGTTCATGATCTTCATCGTGGTCATCGGCGGGGTGGGCACGATCGAGGGGCCGATCATCGGTACCATCGTGTTCTTCGTGCTGCAGGAGACCCTCTCCGGGTACGGCGCCTGGTACCTCGTCCTGCTCGGCGCGGTCGCGGTCGTGGCCACCCTGGTCGCCCGGCGGGGCCTGTGGGGCCTGGTCGCCGACCGCACCGGCTGGAGCCTGTTCCCGGTCCAGCGACGTCTGGAGGAGCGCTGATGGCCCACCGGTTCGCCGACGTGGACGAGGTGGCCCGGCGCCTGGCCGAGGTCAGCTACCTGGCCACCCCGATGATCGCCAACGTCGCCTTCCTGGCCGACCGCCTGGAGAAGCCGGTCCTGGCCGAGGGGCCGGCCGGCGTCGGCAAGACCGAGCTGGCCAAGGCCCTGGCCGCCGCCACCGGGGCCCGGCTGATCCGGCTCCAGTGCTACGAGGGGCTCGACGAGAGCAAGGCCCTGTACGAGTGGAACTACAAGAAGCAGCTGCTGCGCATCCAGGCCGACCGGGCCCATGACGCCAGCTGGGCCGACGTCGAGGCCGACATCTTCTCCGAGCCGTTCCTGCTCACCCGCCCGCTGCTGGAGGCCATCCGGGCCGCCGACCCGGTGGTCCTGCTGATCGACGAGGTCGACCGGGTCGAGGTCGAGACCGAGGCGCTGCTGCTGGAGGTGCTGTCCGACTTCCAGGTGTCCATCCCCGAGCTGGGCACCGTCGTCGGCACCCAGCGGCCGCTGATCGTGCTCACCTCCAACGCCACCCGGGAGCTGTCGGAGGCGCTGCGCCGGCGCTGCCTGTACCTGTACATCGACTACCCGGACGTGGAGCGCGAGCGCCAGATCGTCCGGGCCCGGGTGCCCGAGGTCGACGAGCTCCTGGCCAGCCAGATCGCCCAGGTCGTCCGGTCGATCCGCCAGCTCGAGCTGAAGAAGGCGCCCTCCATCTCGGAGACCATCGACTGGGCAAGGACCCTGGTCCATCTGGAGCGCCGGACCCTCGACCCGGCGACCGTGGACGACACCCTGCACCTGCTGCTCAAGCACGAGCGTGACATCCAGCGAGCCCGGGCCGAGCTCGGCGGTCGGGCCCGCTCCTAGGAGGCCCGATGGGGATCGAGATCGACCGCGAGCGGTTCGACGACGCCGACTACGTCCGGTTCACCGAGCGGCTGGACCACTGCCTGGAGGCGCTGGGGCGGCTGCTGGAGCGACCCGGCTTCGGGGTCGGGCCCCGGACCATCGGGGCCGAGCTGGAGCTGTTCCTGCTCGACGACCAGGGCCACCCCCTGGCCAAGAACCAGGCCATCCTCGAGGACGCCGGCGACCCCCGCCTGACCCTGGAGCTGGACCGGTTCAACCTGGAGGTCAACCCGTCGCCGTCGCCGCTGGCCGGCCAGCCGCTGACCGGCCTTGGGCGGGAGCTGGAGGGGGCCCTGGCGTCGGTCCGGGCCACCGCCGCCGCCCACGGCGGCCGGGTGGCCATGGTCGGCATCCTCCCGACCCTGCGCGACGAGGACCTGCACCGCGGGGCCATCACCGACGCCCCCCGCTACCGGGCACTGGACTGGAGCCTGCGCCGGGTCAGGGCCGAGCCGTTCGAGATCGAGATCCGCGGCCGCGACCTTGAGCCGCTCCGGGTGGTGCGCGACAACATCGTGATGGAGGGGGCCAACACCTCGTTCCAGGTGCACCTGCGGGTCGACCCCGGGGACTACGTGCCCAGCTTCAACGCCGCCCAGCTGGCGACCGCCCCGGTGCTGGCCGCGGCCGGGAACTCGCCCATCTTCCTCGGCCGGGTGCTGTGGGAGGAGACCCGCATCGCCCTGTTCGAGCAGGCGGCCGACGACCGCGACACCCCGGGACGGGAGCGGCGGGTGTCGCGGGTCGCGTTCGGCACCGACTGGCTGCGGACCAGCGTCCTCGACCTGTTCGAGGAGAGCGTGCGCCACCATGAGCCGCTGCTGCCGATCTGCGGCGACCAGGACCCGCTGCTGGCCCTCGACGCCGACGGGGTGCCCCGCCTGGACGAGCTGCGGCTGCACCAGGGTACGGTGTGGCGCTGGAACCGGGCCATCTACGACTCCGGCTTCGGCGGCCACCTGCGCATCGAGATGCGGCCCCTGCCGGCCGGGCCGACCGTGGTCGACATGCTGGCCAATGCCGCCTTCCTGCTCGGGCTGACCCTGGCCCTGGCCCCCAGCGCCGAGGAGTGGACCCGGCAGCTGCTGTTCGCCAGGGCCCACGCCAACTTCTACGACGCGGCCCGCCTCGGCCTGGAGGCCGAGCTGGAGTGGCCGGGCGCCGGCGGCACCCCCGAGCGGGTCGGGGCGGCCGAGCTGGTGCCGCGGCTGCTGCCCGAGGCCCGCCGCGGGCTGGTCGAGGCCAGGGTGGACGCCGAGGAGGCCGACCGGCTGCTCGGGGTGATCGGCGAGCGGGCCGCCTCCGGCCAGACCGGCGCCGTCTGGCAGCGCCGCACCCTGGCCGCCCTCGAGCCCACGGCCGGCCGGGAGCGGGCCGTGGGCGAGCTGCTGGAGCGCTACCTGGAGCTCCAGGCCGCCGGCGACCCGGTCCACACCTGGCCGGTGGAAGGCTGAGGGGCCGGCCACCTGGCCGGCCCCTCGCCGCTGGTCGTGCCCCTGAGGGCTACGGGTTGGCCACGTTGACCAGCCCGGCCCCGTAGGCCTCGCGGTCGGGGATTCTCGGCCCCTCCAGGTGGCAGTAGCCGGTGGGGCAGGGCAGCCCGGTCAGGTCACCTGGCGAGGTGTCGGTCGCCGACAGGTCCCGGGTGGCGTTGTTCGGGCCGTCGTTGGCCATCCGCTTGAGCCGGGAGATCAGCGCCCCCGGCCGCTTGCGCAGCGACGGGTGGGCGCTGGCGACCAGGGCCAGCGACCCGGCCACCTGCGGCGCCGCCATCGAGGTGCCCTGGATGGTCGAGTAGCACTCGCCCTGGGGGAACCCCGAGCCGGTGGTGAAGGTGAAGCAGGGGATCTGCACCGCCCAGTTGGAGGTGGTGCTGAACACCTGCCAGGCGTTGGTCAGGTCCTCCAGGGTGTAGGGGAACCCGGGGGTGCCGCCCCGGTCGTAGTTGGCCAGGTTGAACTTGCGGGCCCCGCCCGGTCCGGCGATGTCGATCCGTGGCCCGAAGTTGGAGTAGTAGGCGAGCTGGTTCCGCTTGCCCGGTCCGGCCGCGTGGTGGCGGTCGCTGGCCGGCTTGCAGGTGGCGTTGAAGTCGGGCGGGACGGGCGGGTCGGCGTCGGGGTCGCCGGGGTCGCCGATGGTGCCCGGCGGGCAGCTGGCCGAGGACGGGACGTTGACCCGGTTGGTGGCGGCCACGTCGACCACGCCGGGTGTCCCGCCGGGGAGCTGGACCTGGCCGAACGGGTCGACGAAGTCCTCGGGCAGGGTCCCGGGGGTGGTGAGCTCGCCGTGGCTCAGGATCCGGCCGCCGGCCCCGACCCGGACGTGCTCGTTGCCGGCCGAGGCGACGATGATCGTGCCCTTGCCGCGGGCGTAGGCCACCGTGTCGATGTAGGCCTGGTAGATCAGCGCGCCCTCGGGGGTGGAGATGTCGGTGAAGCCCCCGAAGGAGATGTTGACCACGTCCACGCCCATGTCGGCGGCGGTCACGAACGCGGCCAGCAGCGTGTCGTCGTTGGCCGCGCCGCACCACTCGGAGATCTTGAGGGCGACCAGGTTGACCTTGGGGGCGATCCCGTTGATGCCGGTGCCGTCGAGGGCGGCGGCGATGCGGCCGCCGATCCAGGACCCGTGGCCGTTCCAGTCGGTGGTCACGGGGCCGCCGAACTCGGCCGCCAGGTCCTCGTCACTGACGCCGAAGATGGTCTCGCAGATGGGCGGGTCCTCCATGCCGGTGAAGTCGATCACCTGCTTGACCCTGGGAGCCAGCTCGCTGTGGGTGAAGTCGAGGCCGGTGTCGGCCACGGCCACGGTCACCTTGGAGCTGCCGGCGGTGGTCTTCCAGCCGCTGGGCAGGCCGATGCGGCGGTAGTCCCACAGCAGGCCCTTGTAGTCCCAGGCCGGGTCGGGGTTGACCCCGGCCGCGGTGGTGGCGGCCGGCGCCTTGGCCTTGAGCCGGGTCGCGCCCTTCAGGCCCGGGTTGTCCAGGTTGGGCGCGCCGACCTCGGCGGCCAGCTTGCGCACCTGGCTGCGGGCGACGCCAAGGGTCCGGCGGTCGGCGGCCAGGCTGCTGCGGGCCGCCTCCGGCGCCCTGAGCACCATCGTGTTGACCTGCCGCAGGTCGCGCAGGACGCGCGCCCCCTCCTTGACAGCCTTGGCCCGCAGGGCGGTGTAGTCGGCCGACGACCTGGCCCTGACCAGGTAGCGCCCGGACGCCTTCTCGGGGGCGGCCGAGGCCAGCTGGGGCAGCAGCGCCCCCAGCATGGCCAGGATGGTCGCAACGACCAGGCCCCGGAGCATGCTTCGAACCCGCATTGGCTCTCCTCCCGCCGACGACGCAAATCACCAAACTGCGGCCAAGCATCTACGAGTTGGGGCGATCAGGCCAATCCGGCGGGTAACGTATCCCCGTGTACGGAGGCCTACAGGGACGTCGGGCCGCTCATGGTCCGGAACACGTCGCCCGGCGTGAGCATCCTGGCAATCACGCCAGCGACGAGGCCAAGCAGCACTGCACCGAGCAGGACGGGCTCCTCCCGCGAGTTGATGCCTGCTCTGCCGACATCGAACCGCTAAGGGGGCATCGACGCAAGCCACGGGGCGGCGGGCAGGCGCTCGTCCATGGCCCCACCCGACCGGCACTCGCTCGACCGGTAGACGTCGGGCATCAGCGGGTAGATGTTGCGCCAGTAGGCGGCGGCCAGCTCGGCGGCGTCGGTCGGCCGGGCGCCGAGCAGGCGGGCGGTCTGGGCGTCGCGCTGGACGGCCGCGCACTCGGCCACCGCCTCGGCGAGGCGGCCCGACAGGTGCATGGCCTCATGGGTGAGGACGTGCACGGCCACCACCTGGTCGCGGGTCGGCCGGCGCTTGTCCGAGCGCGCGTAGGCGGCCAGGTGGCGGCACTGGTCACGCTTGATCAGGGTCCACGGCTCCGGGGACCCGTCGGTCCGCCAGCGCACGTAGCCGAGCTCGGGGCCGGCGTCGACGAAGGCCCCCCCGAAGCTCTGGCACCGCACCGCCACCCGGGCCCCGGCCAGCACCGAGGCGGCGGTGCCGAGGCGCCGCTCCTGGGAGGCCCGCAGGACGCCGGGAACGGCGGCGCCGGCCCCCAGGGCGAGCAGCAGGGCGACCGATACCCAGGGGAACCGGCGCGGCCGGCCCAGCTCGTCGGTGCGGCGCACGGCCCAGCCGGTCGCGACCACGGCCGCCCCCGTCACCAGGGCTACGGCCAACCAGGTCAGCACCGCAGCTCCCTCCGTCGCCGCTGAACGGCTCCTTCAGGAAGCTGATCGGCAGGTCCGGCGCCGCCGTGAGCTCAGCGGCGCAGGACCCGGTCCATCACCTCGAGCAGCTCGTCGACCTTGGCCTCGCCGCCGCCGGCCTTGATCTCGTCGCGGACGCAGCCGCGGATGTGGCCGTCGAGCAGCCCAAGGGACACCTTGTCGAGGGCGGCCTGGATGGCCGCGACCTGGGTGACCACGTCGACTGGGGGTGTTCGTCCCCGTGGTCCTCGGCATCGCCGCCCTGACCTTCGCCGGCTGGCTGGCCACCGGCCACCCGGCCGCCGAGGCGGTCTCGGCCGCCGTGGCCGTGCTGATCGTGGCCTGCCCGTGCTCGCTGGGGCTGGCCACCCCGACCGCGGTCATGGCCGGGACCGGCCGGGGGGGCCAGCTGGCATCCTGATCCGCGGGGCCGAGCTGCTGGTCGGCTCGACCGGGCTGCTGGCCGGTCGCGGCCGGGCCCGGGGCATGCTGGCCGTCGCCGACCAGGCCGAGCCGGGGGCCAGGGCGGCCGTGGACCGGCTCCGGGCCCTCGGCCTGGAGACGGTCCTGCTCACCGGGGACCACCAGGCGACGGCCCGAGCCGTGGCCGCCGAGCTGGGCGTGGACGTCGTGGCCGTGGCCGCCGAGCTGCGCCCCGACGACAAGGCGGCCGAGGTCCGCCGCCGCCAGCAGGCCGGCCAGGTCATGGCCATGGTCGGCGACGGCGTCAACGACGCCCCGGCACTGGCCCAGGCCGACATCGGCGTGGGCTCTCGGCGGCGGCACCGACGTGGCCGTCGAGGCCAGCGACCTCACGCTGGTCGGCGGCGACCCGGGCGGGGTGGCCGACGCCGTCGCCCTGTCCCGCGAGACGTACGCCACCATCAAGCAGAACCTGTTCTGGGCCTTCGCCTACAACGTCGCCGCCATCCCCCTGGCCGCCCTCGGGCGCCTGCACCCGATGTGGCCGCGGCCGCCATGAGCCTGTCGAGTGTGTTCGTGGTCGGCTGCTCGCTCCAGCTGCGCCACTTCTCGCCGGCCCGCCCCCTGGCCACCAGGGCCCGCCGCCTGGCCCTGGCCGGGCTGGCCGTGGCCGCCCTCGCCTGTCCCCCCGGCCTGCCCCAGCCGGCCGCCGACCCCCCGCCCGCGCACCCGGCCGGCCACACCGTCCACCAGGAGCAACCATGACCACCAAGACCCTCTCGGTCCCCGACATCTCCTGCGACCACTGCCAGCGGACCATCGAGTCGGCCCTGGGCCGCCCCCCCGGTGTGCAGGCGGCCAGCGTCGACGTCGCCGCCCGGACCGTCCAGGTCACCTACGACGAGACCGCCCTCGACCAGGCCACCATCAACGCCACCCTGTTCGAGGAGGGCTACGAGGTCGCCGAGGCCTAGGATCATTCGGCCACGAGCGAGCTGCCTCCCGGCCCTCCGGACGGCTACGTCCTGGGTCGCTCCGACGCCGAGACCCGGCGGCTGATCGCCCAGCACCAGCTGTACGGCCCCTTCACCCGCCAGTTCCTGGTCGCGGCCGGCATCACCGCCGGGATGCGGGTCCTGGACACGGCCGCCGCCCGGGTGCAGGCGGCCGGGTAGAGCACCGTCGTCTTCCGCGGCGGCGACGTCCTGCGGCTGGACCTGGAGGGCTTCGACGCGGTCGTCGGCCGCTGGGTGCTCCAGTACACGCCCGACCCGGCGGGGCTGCTGCCCCGGGCCCGGGACTGGCTGCGCCGGGCGGGGTCGTCGGCCAGGACGGCGTCCAGGTCCTGCCGGCCATCGTGGGCGCCTGGGCCCACACCTGACCTCAAGCGCACCGTCCGGGGCTGCTCAGGGCGTGACCTGGGCGCGCCGATCACCCCTGTATGCGTGTTCGGGGGGGATCGGGGGCCGCGGCCGGCCCGGTGCCGCCGCCGGCGGGGCTGCGACCCATGCACCCCACGGCGGTCCGGGAGCTGCCGGCCGACCAGCGGGGCTGGGCGTTCGAGCCGAAGTGGGACGGCTACCGGGCGCTCGGCCACGTCGTGGCCGGCGAGCTGGCCCTGCGCAGCCGCAACGGGGTCGACATGGCCGGCTGGTTCCCGGAGCTGGCCGGGCTGGCCGGGGCCCTCGGCGGCCACGCCGGCGTGCTCGACGGGGAGGTCGTGGCCGTCGACGCCGACGGCCGGCCCAACTTCGGCGCCCTCCAGCAGCGCATGGCCGCCCGGGGCGGCCGGCGGCGCGGGGCAGCCGTCACCTACCTGGTCTTCGACGTCCTGTGGCTGGACGGGCGGCTGCTCACCGGGCTGCCCTACACCGAGCGGCGGCGGCTGCTGGAGGACCTGGCGGTGGCCGGCCCGGCCTGGCAGACGGTGGCGTCGTTCCCCGGGGCCGGCACCGCCCTGCTGGAAGCGACCCGGGAGCAGGGCCTGGAGGGGGTGGTGGCCAAGAAGCTCCAGAGCACCTATGTGCCCGGCCGCCGGACCCGGAACTGGCTCAAGACCAAGCACTATCAGCGCGAGACGTTCCTGGTCGGCGGCTTCGTCCCCGACCACGACCAGGTCAGGTCGCTGCTCGTCGGCCTCCCCGACCCCGGCCGGCCGGGCGGGCTGGTGTTCTGCGGCCGGGTCGACCACGGCCTGGTGCCGGCGGCCCGGCGGCGGGTCCGGGAGCTGCTGGGGCCGCTGGTCACCGACCAGAGCCCGTTCGCCGCGCCCCCGCCGGTCCTGCTCGGGGGCCGCTGGTCCCGGCCCGGCCCCGACGACCCGGCCCCGGTGTTCGTCCGCCCCGAGCTGGCCGTCGAGGTCAGCTTCCTCGGCTGGGAGTCGGGCCGGCTGCGCCACCCTGCCTACAGCGGCCTCACCCGGATACTGTAGGGGCCCGGACTCCAGGGAGGTACAGCATGACCACAGACGAGCTGGCCGCGACGGCGACGGCGCTGGTCGCCCCGGGCAAGGGCATCCTGGCCGCCGACGAGAGCAGCGGGACGATCGCCAAGCGCTTCAAGTCGATCCAGGTCGAGTCCACCGAGGACCACCGCCGCGCCTACCGCGAGCTGCTGTTCACCACCGAGGGGGCGGCCGAGTTCATCTCGGGCGTCATCCTGTACGACGAGACCCTGCGCCAGCAGGCGGCCGACGGCACCCCGCTGGCCGAGGTCCTGTCCCGGCAGGGGATCATCCCCGGGATCAAGGTCGACGCCGGCACCACCGCCCTCGCCGGCTTCCCGGGTGAGAAGGTCACCGAGGGCCTGGACGGCCTGGCCGACCGCCTCCAGGAGTACCGGAAGCTCGGGGCCAGGTTCACCAAGTGGCGGGCGGTCATCACCATCGGCGAGGGCATCCCCACCTCCGGCTGCATCCGGGCCAACGCCGAGGCCCTCGGCCGCTTCGCCGCCCTCTCCCAGGAGGGCGGGCTGGTGCCGATCGTCGAGCCCGAGGTGCTGATGGACGGCGACCACACCATCGAGCGCTGCGACCAGGTCACCCGCGACACCCTGGCCGAGGTCTTCGCCGCCCTCCGCCGCCACCGGGTGCGCCTGGACGGCATGCTGCTCAAGCCGAACATGGTCGTCTCGGGCAGCGACTGCCCCACCCAGGCCGACGTTGACCAGGTCGCCCGGGCCACCCTGGCCTGTCTGCGCGACCACGTGCCGGCCTCGGTGCCCGGGATCGTGTTCCTGTCCGGCGGCCAGAGCGACGAGGCCGCCACCGCCCACCTGAACGCCATGAACCGGCTCGGGGGCGCCCCCTGGCAGCTCAGCTTCTCCTACGGCCGGGCCCTCCAGGCCCCAGCCCTCAAGGCCTGGAAGGGCGAGGCAGCCAACGGCCCGGCGGCCCAGCGGGCCTACCTCCACCGGGCCCGGCTGAACGGGGCCGCCCGGTCGGGCAGCTGGACCGAGGCCATGGAGACCGCCGACTCCTAGCCCGAAGGTGCCAGCCGAGCCGGCCCCGGAGCGGCCCGAGACCGTCGCCGACGCCCTGGCCCGGCGGGTCCCGGCCCGCGACCAGGGCCCGGCCGCCTTCCGGCTGGCCAACGGGCTGCGGGAGCTGGGGGCGCTCGACCGGGCGGTCTACGAGGCCGTCGCCCGCACCCCCACCGCGACCCTGGACGCCCCGGTGCGCCGGCTCTCGGGCGCGGCCGACAACTCGCGGCTGTGGCTCGCCATCGCCGCCGTGGTCGCCGTAACCGGGGGTCGGCGCGGCCGCCGGGCGGCGCTCGAGGGGGTGGTGGCCATCGGCGTCACCTCGACAACGGTCAACCTGGGGGTCAAGCCGATCGCCCGCCGGCGCCGGCCCGACCGGTCCCAGCCGGCCCTGTTCGAGGACCGCCACGTGCCCATGCCCCGGTCGGCGTCGTTCCCCTCTGGCCACGCCGCCGCGGCCTTCGCCTTCGCGTACGCGGTCGGCCGCCACCTGCCGGTCCTGGCCGTGCCGATCCGCCTGCTGGCGACCGCCGTCGCCTACTCCCGGGTCCACACCGGCGTCCACTACCCCGGCGACGTGGTCATCGGCTCGGTCACCGGGGCCGGAACCGCGGCCATGGTCGCCGCCGTGGCCGACCGCACCGCCCAGGCCCGGGCCAGCGGTCGTGGTCGGTGAGGTGGTCGATGCAGACGGTCACGGCCAGGATGAGGGCGTCGTCCTGACCGGGCACGACGGCCACGCCGTAGGTGTCGCGGACCCGGAACCAGCGCTTGGAGATGTTGGCCACCGGGATGCCGTCCCGGCTGATCTGGTACTCGTGGTCGAGGTGTTGCCCTCGACCTCCAGCTTGCCCCCGTCCTCCAGCTCGACCGTGAACCGGTCCCGCAAGGGCGTGATCAGGGCCTTGACCGCGGCCACCTTGTCGGCGCCCCCTCTCGGCGGTCAACCCCAAGAACGGGGGCCTGACCATTGCGGCCGCGGCCACGATCGCCGGGGCCGAGCTGACCGGCGGCGAGCAGGCGGTCGCCCTGGCCGTGTTCGTCCTGATCGGCTCCATAGGTGTGCTTGGTCCGCTGATCGTCTATCTTGTTGCTGGAGCAGCCGCACCTGGTTGGCGACGGCCGCCGCATATGAGGCCTCGATCACAGCGGGGGCTCGGGCGCAGGCCCGCCCAGCTGGGGACTGGCCGACCAGGCGACCGCTCTGCCCTGCTCGACGACCAGCCGGACGATGGCCGCCGATCGTCCTCGGCCCCCGCTCCTGACCGGCGCTACCCGACCACCGGCCGGTCCCGGGAGGCCTCCGACGCTGCGGGCGCGGGGGCCGACGCCGGCGGGGCCAGGGCGGGCCGGTTCTGGGGCTCCACGGCCACGATGATGCGGGCGTGGCGGTCGTAGGTGAGGTAGCTCCAGATCCAGTTGACGAGCACGACGAACCGGCTGCGGAACCCGATGATGTAGGCCAGGTGCAGCACCAGCCACATGTACCAGGCGAGGGGGCCCTTGAACCGGGCCCCGCTGGGCAGCTCGGTCACGGCCGCGTTGCGGCCGATGGTGGCCATGATCCCCTTGTCCTTGTAGGTGAACCCCTCCCTCGGGGTGCCGTCCAGGGTGTGCCGGATCTGCTGGGCGGCGTGCCTGGCCTCCTGGATGGCCGGCTGGGCGACCTGGGGCAGCAGCCCGCCCTTGCCGTCGCCGGCCCCGGCGAGGTCGCCGACGACGAACACCTCGGGCCGGCCGGGGACGCTCAGGTCCTCGCCGACCAGGATCCGGCCGCCGCGGGTCTGCTCGAGGCCGAGGACGTCGGCCAGCGGGTTGGCCCGGACCCCGGCGCCCCAGACCAGCGTCCGGGTCGGGATCACGGTGCCGTCCTTGAGCCGGACCTCGTCGGGGGTGGCCTGCTCCAGGGCCGTGCCGAGCAGCACCTCCACCCCCCGCTTCCTCAGGGTGTCGAGGGCGTGCTGGCGCGAGCTGGGGTGGAACGGGGCCAGCAGGTGGTCGGTGGCCTCCAGCAGCACCACCCGGGCCTGGTTGATGTCGAGGTCGGGGAAGTCGTGCACCAGCACGTGCTTGAACAGCTCGTGCAGGGCCCCGGCCATCTCGACCCCGGTGGGGCCGCCGCCGACCACCACCACGGTGAGGGCGCCCTTGTCGATCTCGCTGGGGTCGTTCTCGGCCAGCTCGAACTGGCGCAGCAGGTGCGCCCGGAGCCGCAGCGCGTCGGGCATGCTCTTCAAGGGGTAGCTGTGCTCCTCGACGCCGGGGATCCCGAAGGTCGCCGTGGTCGCCCCGGCGGCCAGGATCAGGTAGTCGTAGCCGAAGCGCCGGCCCTCCTCGGTCAGCACCTCCTTGGCGTCGAAGTCCACCCCCGACACGGTGGCCATCCGCACCCCGGTACGCCGGTAGCGGCGCACGATGCCGCGCACCGGGTGGGCGATGTCGGCCGGCTGGACCAGCCCGGTGGCCAGCTGGTACAGCAGCGGCTGGAACAGGTGGTAGTTGTGCTGCTCGAGCAGGGTGACCCGGACTGGCGGCTTGACCTTGGACAGGGTCTTGACCGCGGCCAGCCCGGCGAACCCTCCCCCGACGACGACCACGTGCGGCGACCCGTTGCGGTTCCTCAACTTCGCCATCGACCAGCCTCCTGACCCTGATCGTTCAAGCAGCAGTATGCCCGGTATCGTCGTCAGTGAACGACTGGGAGGTACTTCAGTGAGCGGAAGAGCAGACGAGGGCTTCGGCGCCCACCCCTTCGGCGAGATCGCCCGGGCCACCGTGGCCGCCCAGGAGCGCAGCGCCCGGCTGATCACGGCCGCGCTGGAGAGCTTCGCCGCCGCCACCCAGGCCCAGCTGG
>JASLBL010000011.1 GCA_030146615.1 Actinomycetes bacterium | reverse complement strand
GGGCCGCTGCGCCGCCCGTACCTGCCCTGGCTCGGGCTGGCCTCCCACACCCTGGCCCCGTACGAGTACCGCTGCCCGTTCGCCGACACCCACCCGGCCGGCTGCGGGGCCCGCTACGCCGAGGCCCTGGAGCGG
This sequence comes from Actinomycetes bacterium, assembly GCA_030146615.1. Lineage (GTDB taxonomy): Bacteria > Actinomycetota > CALGFH01 > CALGFH01 > CALGFH01 > CALGFH01. Next base: position 13,698 of record JASLBL010000011.1, on the reverse strand, counting down.
GAGATCCTGGCCTCGCCCCCGGCCACGGTGGCCGCGTTCGTGGCCGAGCCGGTCGCCGGGGCCGGCCTGGGCGCGGCCGTCCCGCCCGACGACTACTGGCCGGCGGTGACCGAGGTCTGCCGCCGCCACGGCGTGCTGGTGATCGCCGACGAGGTCATGACCGGCTTCGGCCGCACCGGGCGCTGGTTCGCCTGCGACCACTGGGCGGTCCGGCCCGACATCCTGGTCCTGGCCAAGGGGGCCGCCTCCGGCTACTGGCCGCTGGGCCTGGCCGTGGCCTCCGGGGCGGTGCACGACACCATCGGCGAGGGCGGCTTCACCCACGGGCTGACCTACTCCCACCACGTGGTCGGCGCCGCCGCCGGCCGGGCCGTGCTCCGGGTGCTCCGCGACCGCCATCTGGTCGAGGCGGCCGAGACCCAGGGCAAGCGCCTCCACGCCGGCCTCGAGGCCCGCCTCGGCGGCCACCCCGCCACCGGCGACATCCGCGGCCTCGGCCTGATGGTCGCCGTCGAACTGGTCGCCGACCGCGCCAGCAAGGCCCCGTTCCCGCGCCGGCGCCGGGTCGCCGAACGCGCCGTGGCCGCCGCCCGCGACCGCGGCCTGCTGCTGTACTCCTCCACCGGCTGCGCCGACGGCACCCAGGGTGATCTGGTGATGCTGGGTCCGCCCTTGACCGTCAGCGACGCCGAGGTCGACGAGATGGTCGAGCTCACCGCCCAGGCGGTGGAGGCCGCCGGTGGGGGAGCGTAGCCGACGTGTGGGAAGGGTTGCCCACGGCTGTCCACAACCCTCGGGGGCAGAGGGTCCCGCAGTTGTGGGACCATGACCGTGCCGGGGGTGGGACCAGCGGCGAGGGAGCGGTGGCGCGGGACAGGCAGCCGGAGCGGCGGGATCCGTCTGGGCACGGCGGGGACGGGCGGGGACGGGGGCGGTGGGGCGTGCTGCCGGCCGTGGTCGCGGTCGGCCTGGTGGCGCTGGTCGCGGTGGGGAGCCTGCGTGGGCCGCTGGGGAGCGGGCGGGGACGGCCCAGCTACCCGGCCGACCTGATCGACAGCCTGGTGCTGCTGCTGTTCCTGGCCATGGTGGCGGCCGCGGTGCTGGCCGCGTGGTCGTTGTGGCCGGGGCGGAACCTGGTCCGGCCGCGGCGGCGGGCCGGGGGCAGCTGGAACCTGATCCTGCCCATGGCCGCCGTGCTGCTGCTGTGGCTCTTCCGGGACCTGCTCGGGCTGGGCGGCGACGACGGCGACCCGGCCCCGACCACCACCAACCCCGCGGTCACCACCCTGGAGGCGCCGGGGCCGCCGCCCGAGTCGGGGGTGGTGCCGATGATCGTCGCCGGGGTCGCCCTGGCGGCCATGGTCGGGATCGTGGTCGCCCAGCTGGCCGCGGACCGGCGGCGCCGGCGGCCGCCCCGGACCCCGGCCGAGCGGCTGGTCGAGCTGCTCGACGACACCCTGGAGGACCTGGAGCGCGAGCCCGACCCGCGCCGGGCGGTGATCGGTGCCTGGGCCCGCATGGAGGCTGGCCTGGCCGCCGCCGGGCTGCCGCGCCACCCCGCCGAGGCCCCGTTCGAGTACGCCGGCCGGGTCCTGGAGACGGCCCTCGCCCCGGCCGGCCGGGGCGCCGCCGTTGGGCCCCTCAGACCGGGGTCGGTCCACCGGCTCACCGGGCTGTTCGAGCGGGCCAAGTTCAGCCTCCACGACATCGGCGAGGCCGACCGCGACCAGGCCATCGCCGCCCTGCGGGCGGTCCGCCAGGACCTGGCCGGGGCGGTCGAGCAGGCCGCCCAGGCCGAGGCGGCGGCCCGGGCCCGGGCCGAGGGCGAGCCGGTACCCGACCGCGGGGACGGCCGATGATCGGGGCGATCGTCCGGGCGGTCCTGGTGGCGGTCATCGCCACCCTCGCCCTGGTCGCGCTCCTCCAGCTCGCCCCGACCCGGCGGCCCCTCGTCCTAGGCGTGTACCTGCTGGTCATGGGTGGGCTGGCGACCCAGCTGCTGGTCACCTGGCTGCGGCTGACGTACCCGCCCCCGCCGGCCTCACCGTTCGACACCGCCCTGGCGGCCCGTCCGGCCGCGCCCAAGGCCCCGGCCGAGCTGGACCGGCTGGCCCGGCTGCTCGCCCTGTCCAGCGCCAGTGCCCTCCATGCCCACACCCGGCTCCGGGCCGAGCTGCGGCCGGTCGCCGCCGACCGGCTGCGGTGGTCGCTGGCCGTGGACCTGGACGGCGACCCCGACGCCGCACGGGCCGCGCTCGGCGAGCCCGGGTGGGCGCTGCTCGCCCGCGACCAGCGCGACCTGCCCGACCGGGAGGCGGCCGGGCTGCCCCCGGCCGAGCTGGCCGAGGTGATCGCCAACCTGGAGCGGATCGGCGGCCCCGACGTGCATCGGGAGGACCAGCGATGAGCGAGCCGCTCGACGAGCTGCGCCGGGTGGCCGGCCGGGTCCTGGACGAGGTCGAGCGGGCCGTGGTCGGCAAGCGCAACGCCCTCGAGCTGGTCATGCTCGGGCTGCTGGCCGACGGGCACGTGCTCCTGGACGACTACCCCGGGCTGGCCAAGACCCTGATCGCCCGGTCCTTCGCCCAGGTGACCTCGCTGCGCTTCGCCCGGGTCCAGTTCACCCCCGACCTGATGCCGTCGGACGTGACCGGCTCCTCGATCTACGACCAGCGCTCGGGCGACTTCGAGTTCCGGCCCGGCCCGGTGTTCACCAACCTGCTGCTCGGCGACGAGATCAACCGCTCGCCGCCCAAGACCCAGGCCGCCCTGCTGGAGGCGATGCAGGAGCGGCAGGTGACCATCGACGGCGTGACCCGGCCCCTGGAGCGCCCGTTCCTGGTCGTGGCCACCCAGAACCCGATCGAGTTCGAGGGCACCTACCCGCTGCCCGAGGCCCAGCTGGACCGGTTCCTGCTGCGGCTGTCGGTCGGCTACCCGTCGGCCGAGGCCGAGTGGCGGATGCTGGAGCGGCGCCTGGAACGGGCCACCGACGAGGTCGAGCTGGCCCAGGTGGCCACCCCGGCCGACGTGCTGGCCATGCAGCGGGCGGTCGAGCAGGTGCACGTGGCCTCCAGCGTCGGCCGCTACATCGTCGAGCTGGTCGCCGCGACCCGGGACAGCCCCCGGGTCCAGGTCGGGTCCAGCCCCCGGGGCAGCCTGGCCCTGCTCAAGGTGGCCAGGGCCAGAGCCGCCCTGGCCGGCCGCGACTTCGTCACCCCCGAGGACGTCAAGGCGGTCGCCGTCCCCACCCTGGCCCACCGCCTCATCCTGCGGCCCGAGCTGTGGGTGCGCCGGGTCCGCACCGAGGACGTGGTCGCCGAGCTGCTCGAGCAGGTCCCGACCCCGCCCCCGGAGGCCGAGCCGGCGCCCCTGCGGTCCGGCCAGGGCGGCTGACGGTCCAGCGGTGACCCGCCGCCCGAGCGCCAAGATCGCCGCCTACGTCGGGGTGGCCGCCCTGGCCCTGCTGGCCGGGCTGGCCCTCGGCCGGCCCGAGCTGGTGGCGGTGGCCGCCCCCCTGGCCGTGCTGGTGGTGGCCGGCCTGGCCGGGGCCCGCGACCCCGAGCTGGCCGTCGAGGTCGCCGTCGACCGGGAACGGGCCCTGGTCGACGACCAGGTCACCGTCACCCTGCGTGTGGCCGCCGGCACCCGCATCGAGCGGCTGGAGGTGCTGCTGGTCGTCCCCCCGGGCATGGAGAGCCCCGCCGGGGGTCCGGCCGGAGGGGTCCGGGGCACCCCTTCGGGGTTCCCCGGTCTGTCGAGCTCCATGCATTCCCCCCGGACGACAGGGACCGCCCGGACCTGGGCCGCCGCCGTCACCCTGGCCGCCGGGGAGGAGCGCGCCCTGGCCATCCAGCTCACCTGCCGTCGCTGGGGCGCGTACTGGCTCGGCGACGTCCATCTTCGGGCCCACGACCGGTTCCGGCTGTTCACCTGGGAACGCCACCTCGACCGGCACGCCGCCCTCAAGGTGTTCCCGGTCCCCGAGACCCTGCGCTCGCTGGTCCGCCCGGCCGAGACCCTGGTCTCGACCGGCAGCCATGTCGCCCGCCAGCGCGGCGACGGCATCGAGTTCGCCGACCTGCGACCGTCCCTGCCCGGGGACCGGCCCCGCTCGATCAACTGGCGGGCCACCGCCCGCCGCGGCGGCCTGATGGTCAACCAGCGCCACCCCGAGCGGGCCACCGACGTGGTCCTGTTCCTGGACAGCTTCCTGGACGTCCGCGGGCCCGCCGGCAGCACCCTCGACCAGGCCGTGGGCGCGGCGGCGTCGCTGGCCGCGGCCTACCTGCGCCAGCGGGACCGGGTCGGCCTGGTCAGCTTCGGCGGGTTCGTGCAGTGGCTCCCCCCCGGCGGCGGCCAGACCGCCCTGTACCGGCTGCTCGACACCCTGATGGAGACCCAGGTGTTCGCCACCGCGGCCTGGAAGGGGATCCGCCACCTGCCGCCGCGGACCCTCCCGGCCAAGGCCCTGATCGTCGCCCTGACCCCGCTGGTCGACGAGCGCGGGGTCGCGGCCCTGTTCGACCTGCTGGCCAGGGGCTACGACCTGGCCGTGGTCGACATCTCCCCCCTGGCCCACACCGGCCCGGGCGTGGGCGAGTGGGGCGAGCTGGCCGGGCGGCTGTGGGCCCTGGAGCGGGAGACGCTGCGCCACCGCTACCAGCGCCTGGGCGCGGCCGTGGTCGAGTGGCCCGACGCCCTGCACCTGCAGCAGGTGCTCCTGGAGGTGGAGGCATGCCGGCGCCGCGCCGGGCTCGCACCCGGCTAGCCTGCGGCCTGACCGCCACCGCGGTCGCGGCCGTGCTCGCGATCGCGCCCCTGGCCGCGGTGTCGGGGCCGCTGCGCGAGGCCCTGGCCTGGGTGGCCGGCCTCGCCCTGGTCCTGGCCGCCGGGGCCGCCCTGCGGGCCGGGTCGCTGCTCGGCCCGGCCCTGGTCGTGCTCCTGGCCGAGTACACGGTGGTCCTGGTCCAGGGGGGCGACCGCGTCGACGCCGCCGCCCCCCTGGTCGGGGCCGGCCTGCTCCTGTACGCCGAGCTGGCCAGCTGGGCCCGGGAGGCCCGGCCCCAGGTCCGCGACGAGCGGCCGGTCCTTCACACCAGGGCGATCGTGGTCGCGGCCAGCACCCTGGCCGCCCTCGCCCTTGGCGCCGTGGTCCTGCTGGCCGCCGCCCTCCCCGCCGGTGGCGGGCTGACTCGCCTGGCCGTCGGCGTGGTCGCCACCACCTTGACCCTCGCCCTGGTTGTGCTGGTCGCCCGCCCGACCTCGACCCGAGCCCCGCGCGGCTGAGCGCCGGCGGCTCGTACTCCAACCGTGGATCGGGACCCGGCTGGTCTGGGAGTGGTCCGGGGTGAGCGGCCGTGGCGTTGGCACGAGGCGCACGAGGGTTCGGACGTGCTGTTGGAGCCGTCTGTGTTCGGTCAGGTCCGACCCGCGGCCAGCGGGAGTTCGTCCAGGCGGGTCGGATCGGCGATCACGTCGATCTCGGTGATCCGCCCATGCTCGATCCGCAGGCGCAGGACGGCGAACAGTCGCCCGCGTGGTGCGACGACGATGCCCGGCGTCCCGTCCACCAGCGCGACCACGGCCGACCGGGCCAGGCGGGCGAACACCCGGGTCTCGTCGGCCACGGCACGGGCGCCGCGGACCTCGGCCGGCACGGCGAAGCGATCGGCTCGACGAACCACATCGGGCGCTAGCAACTCGACCAGCGCGTTCAGATCACCGCCGCGTGCAGCGACCAGGAACGCCTCGACCACGGCGTGGTGCCGGGCGAGATCGACCTCGCCGAGGGTGGCCGCGCCACGAACCCGGTCCCGGGCACGACTGGCGAGCTTCTTGCTGGCCACCGGTGAACGCCCCACGACCGTCGCGATCTGGTCGAAGGGCACGGCGAACAGGTCGTGGAGGACGAACGCGACGCGTTCAGCCGGAGTGAGCCGCGCCAACACCACCAGCAGGGCCAGGCCGACCGACTCGGCCAACACCGCCTCATGTTCAGGGTCGGTGCCGCTGCGCTGTCTGGCGGCGGCGTCGGCCGCCGCCGTCAGGGGTTCCTCGGCGCGTCTGCGACGGGCGCGCAGCAGGTCCAGGCACACGCGGGCGACCACCGTGGTCAGCCAGCCGGCCAGGTTCTCGATCCCGCCGAGGTCGGCCCGGTCGGCCCGCAGCCAGGCAAGTTGCACGGCGTCGTCGGCCTCGTCCAGGGAGCCGAGCATCCGATAGGCGACCCCGCGCAAGTGGTCGCGGTGGGCCTCGAAGCGCGCGGCCAACCCCTCGCGTCCATTCATCGGTCACCTTTCGGGTTCGGCATTCGTCAAGGGGGCGACGAACCAGTCCGGTCCGGGACAACCCATGCGTCAGAGGAGAATTTCCCGTGCTCATCGCCTACGTCGCCGTCACCGTCCTGGCCGCCGCGGCCAACACCTGGGCGGCCACCGTCGACCTCACCCGCCCCAGATGGCTCCTCGTCAACATGACCAAGGTGGGCGTGCCGCAGTCGAGGCTGGTGGTCCTGGCTGCCCTCAAGGCGGCGGGCGCGCTTGGACTCCTGGTCGGTCTCGGCGCGCCGCTAATCGGGGTTGCGGCCGCAGCCGGCCTCGTCCTGTTCTTTGTCGGTGCCATCATCACCCACCTGCGCGGCCACGAGTACTCGCTCGCCTACCCGGCGGCGTTTCTCCTGCTGGCCGTGGGCTCGCTGGGGTTGCGACTGGCCTCGTCCTGATCAGGACCTTCTCAAGCGACAAGCCGCCCCGCAACCATCAAGATCACGATCTACGGTTGGAGTGCTAGGCGGCCTGGTCGGGGCGGTCGCGGGTGGGGGGGTCGCCGGGGCCTGGGCGGCCGCTGCCGGGCATGCGGGTCTGGGCCTGGTCCTTGAGGTAGCGGCCACGCTCGCGGGCCCAGGCGAGGATGCGCTTGGCCCACTGGAACTCGGCCGACAGGACGACCAGGCCGAGGAGCATGACGGCGATCCCGGGGCCGGGCAGGACCAGCATGGCCGCCCCGGCCACCAGCAGGGCCGTGCCGACCAGGAAGACCCCGCCGCGCCGGACGGCACGGCCGAGGACCTGCAGGATCGCTTCCACCCGGGCCACACCCCCTTCCCCCATCCTCCAAAGGGTACCAGGGGGTGCCGTCGTCGATCGGGTTCCCGGTATGCTCCGGAACGTCCAGGCTCGACCTCGCGACGCAGCGAAGGAGGCCGGAACATGGGTGCCGGGGACTACTGGAACCCCAAGACCGAGACCCTCGGGCGCGACGAGCTGGCCGCCCTCCAGCTGGCCAAGCTGCGCCGGCTGACCGAGTGGGCGGCCGCCCGCAGCCCCTTCTACCGGCGGTCGTTCCAGGAGGCCGGGTTCGCCCCCGAGCAGCTCAAGACCCTGGACGACCTGCGCCGGCTGCCGCTGCTGACCCGCGAGCAGTGGATGGCCTCCCAGGGCGAGCAGCCGCCGTTCGGGCTGCTGCCGGTGGCCGGGCGGGAGGCGGCGATCCGCTGGCACACCACCTCGGGCACCACCGGCCGCGAGCCCATCCGGGTGCTGGACACGGCCAAGGACTGGGCCTGGCAGGCCGAGATGTGGTGCTACGGCCTGTGGGGGTTCGGGGTCCGGCCGGCCGACACCGCCTATGTCGCCTTCGGCTACGGCTCCTTCATCGGGTTCTGGGGCCTGCACTACGGCCTGGAGAAGCTGGGGGCCCTGAACGTCCCCGGCGGCGCCCAGCCCACCGAGGGCCGGGTCAAGCAGATCGTCGACTTCGGGGCCACGGTGGTCGCCTCCACCCCCACCTATGCCCTGCGCCTGGCCCAGGAGGCCGAGCGGCTCGGGATCGACCTGGCCGCCGGCCCGGTGCGGCGCCTCATCCTGTCCGGCGAGCCGGCCGGGTCGATCCCCCAGACCAAGGCCCTGATCGAGCGGCTCTGGGGGGCCAGGGCGGGCGACACCGCCGGCATGACCGAGATCGGCACGATCATGGTCTTCGAGTGCAGCCACCAGCCCGGTGGCACCCACATCATCGAGGACCACTACATCGAGGAGGTCGTCGACCCCGACAGCGGCGAGCCGGTCGGCTACGGCGAGGCCGGGGAGCGGGTGGTGACCTCCTTCGGCCGCGGCATCATCCCGCTGGTCCGCTACCGGACCGCCGACCTGGTGGCCAAGGTCCCGGCCTCCCGCTGCACCTGCGGGCGCGGCTTCGACCTGTACGAGGGCGGCATCCTCGGCCGGGTCGACGACATGAAGCTCGTCCGGGGGACCAACGTGTACCCGCGGGCCGTCGAGGGGATCGTCCGCGAGTTCGCCAGCGTCGAGGAGTTCCAGCTGCTGCTGACCCGCGAGGGCCACTTCGACCGGATCGCCCTGCGGGTCGAGCCGGCCCCGGGCACGACCGACGCCGAGTGGGAGGACATGGCCGGCCGGCTGGCCAAGGCGCTGGCCGAGGCCCACGAGGGGCTGCGGTTCGAGGTCGAGCGGGCCGCGGCCGGGGAGCTGCCCCGCTTCGAGCTCAAGGCCCGGCGGACCGTGGACCGGCGCGACACCCCGATCGGAGGCTGATCATGGGAACCGACCTGCTCGGCCGGCCCACCACCGAGGCCGAGGACGAGCTGCTGGAGCTGTACCGGCGCTGCAAGGCCCTGCTGGCCCGCGACGACCTGGCCCCCTGCGCCCAGGCCGGGGCCAGGGTGGCCGCCGTCGGGCTCTGGAACGCCGTCAACGACCTCGGCCTCGAGCACGAGCAGCTGCTCGACCTGGGCGCCTAGCCATGCCGGTCTCCGAGCGCCACTCCAAGCTGGTCTACGACGCCCTGGTCGCGGCCGGGGTCGAGGTCGTCTCGGCCCTGCCCGAGACCTGGCTGGTCCACCTCATCCGGATGGCCGAGGACGACCCGGAGATGATCCTGGTCCGCCTGGCCAAGGAGGAGGAGGGGGTCGGGATCTCCGCCGGGGCCCACCTGGCCGGGCGCAGGTCGGCCATGCTGATGCAGAACCACGGGCTGCTCCAGTCGGTCAACGGGATCGTCTCGCTGGCCCAGCTCTACAAGATCCCCCTGCTCATGCTGATCAGCGACCGGGGCCACCTGGGCGAGCCCGACCCCTGGCAGACGGAAGGCGGCAAGACGACCCGGCCGGTCCTGGACGCGCTCGGGATCGTCAGCGACGAGCTGTCCGACCCGGCCACCGTGCAGCTCCAGGTGGCCAGGGCCGCGACCCTGGCCGAGGCGTCGCTTCACCCGGTGGCCCTGCTGCTCACCCGCGACCTCATGTGGGAGGCCCTGGCGTGATGAAGCGGATCGAGTGTCTGGAGGCGATCTACGACGAGCTGGCCGGCTGCGCGGTCGTCACCATCATGGGGGCGGTGGCGGCCGAGCTGTACTCGCTGGGGCACCGGCCCAACTTCTTCTACCTAGAGCACGCCATGGGCCTGGCCTCCTCGATGGGCCTGGGCGTCGCCCTGTCCCAGCCGCAGCGCAAGGTGGTCGTGCTCGACGGCGACGGCTCGGTGCTGATGAACCTGGGCGGGCTCACCACCCTGGCCCGCTACGCCCCACCGAACCTCACCCACATCGTGTTCGACAACCAGAGCCTGCTGAGCGTGGGCGGGTTCCCGACGGCCACCGCCACCGGCTCCGACCTGGCCGGGATCGCCCGGGCGGCCGGCATCGCCAAGGCGGCCACGGTCACCGGCGTCGAGGAGTTCCGGGCGGCCGCGGTGGCCGCGATCGGCGGCTCCGAGCTGGCCTGCCTGGTCGCCAAGGTGGAGGCCGTCGGGCCCAAGAGCTTCCACATGGACCTGCACCTGCTCGAGAACCGCTTCGAGTTCCAGCGCGCCCTGCGCCCCGACCCCGAAGGAGACCCGACGCCGTGACCGATGCCGTCCAGAACCTGGTCGCCGCCCTGGCCGCCGGGCAGGTCGAGGTGGTCGACCTGACCCAGCCGCTGTCGGAGGACACCCCGGTCCTGCGCCTGCCCGAGCCGTTCGCCAACACGCCCCGGTTCCGGCTGCGGGAGCTGTCCCACTACGACGAGCGCGGGCCCGCCTGGTACTGGAACGCCCTGGAGGGGGGCGAGCACACCGGCACCCACTTCGACGCCCCCATCCACTGGGTCACCGGCAAGGACCAGGACGACGTCAGCCAGGTCCCGCCGGGGCGGCTGGTCGGCCCGGCGGTGGTCATCGACCACGCCGACCGGGCCGCCGCCGACCCCGACCACCTGCTCACCGTCGAGGACGTGGAGGCGTTCGAGGCCGGCCACGGCCCCCTGCCCGAGGGCGGCTGGCTGCTGTACCGCACCGGCTGGGACGCCAGGGCCCAGGACGAGGCCGCGTTCCTCAACGCCGACTCGACCGGCCCCCACACCCCGGGCATCGACGTCGCCTGCGCCCGCTGGCTGGCCGACGAGCGGCCCATCCTCGGCATCGGGGTCGAGACCGTCGGCACCGACGCCGGCGCCGCCCACAGCTTCGACCCGCCGTTCCCCTGCCACAGCTTCCTGCTCGGGGCGGGCAAGTACGGGCTCACCCAGCTGGCCAATGTGGGCCGGCTGCCGGCCACCGGGTCCCTGCTGATCGCCGCCCCCCTCAAGATCGTGGGCGGGTCCGGCAGCCCGACCCGGGTCCTGGCCCTGGTCCCGGCTACCCGGCGGGCGGCTGGGACGGCGTGACGACCGAGAAGTGGCCGCCGGCCGGGTCGACCAGGACGGCGATGCGGCCGAAGGCGGTGTCGAACGGCGGGGCGCCGACCGACCCGCCGAGCTCGGTGGCCCGCTTGGCCGCCTCGTCGGTGTCGCGGACGGCGAAGTAGACCATCCAGGAGGAGGGGATGCCCTCCCACTGCTCGTTCATCTCCAGCATGCCCCCGACCGTGCGGTCGCCCAGCTTCCAGGTGGCGTAGTTGACCCCGGGAGCCTCCAGGGGCTCGGCGGTCCAGCCGAACACCTGGCCGTAGAACCGCTTGTTGTCCTCGAAGGCCCGGGTGTTGACCTCGTACCAGGTCATCGCGCCCGGCTCGTCGACCACGCGGGCACCGATGTGCTCGGCGGCCTCCCAGACGCCCACGGCGGCCCCGCCCGGGTCGGCGATCATGGCCAGCCGGCCCGACGGCCCGAGGGTCATCGGCTCCATCAGCACCTGCCCGCCGGCGGCCGCGGCCTTGGCCACGGTCTCGTCGGCGTCGGCGGCGATCCACACGTTCCAGTGGCTGGGGATCCCCTGGGCGAGCATCTCGGGCGGCATCGTCCCGGCCGCGGCCGCGTCCCGGCCGCCGATGCGGAAGAACCGGTAGACCCCGCCGCCACCGGGCATCGGCATGTCCTCGGTCTCCCAGCCGAACAGGCCGGTGTAGAAGGCGGTGGCCGCGTCCAGGTCGGTCGAGACCATGTCGACCCAGTTGATCGTCCCCGCCGTGTGCGAGTCCACGTGTGGCATGGGGTGCCCCTCCCTGTCGATGATGGCGATAGGCTACCCGATGCCGGGGACAGCCTCGTCGGTCTCCTTGGTCGGGAGCCAGAACCGGACCGTGGTGCCGTCGCCGGGGTGGCTGTCGACCCGCCACCAGCCGTCGGCCATGGTCGCCCGCTCCGACATGCTGGTCAGGCCGAGGTGGCCGCGGCGGGGGGTGGCCTTGACCTGGCCGGCCTCGAAGCCGTCGCCGTCGTCGGCCACCGTGACCAGCAGCCCGCCCTGGGCCTCCTCGAGGCGGACCTCGACCCGGCTGGCGCGGGCGTGGACCCGGACGTTGGTGAGGGCCTCCTGGCAGATCCGGTAGGCGATCACCCGGGCCTCGGCCGGCGGCTCCCGCTCGAGGTCGTCGCTGAGCTCGGCCACGAACCCGCCCTGGCGGGCCGTCTCGGCCAGGTACTCGCGCAGGGCGGCGGCCAGCCCGTCGTCGTCCAGCTGGGCCGGGCGCAGGTCGAAGACCAGGGTCCGGAGCCGGCGCAGGCTGGAGGACACCGCCTCCTCCAGGTGGTCGAGCAGGCGGCGCTGGCGGTCGTCGGTCAGCTGGTCGCGGAAGGTGGTCAGCATCAGCCGGGCGGCGGCGATGGTCTGGATGGCGTCGTCGTGGACCTCGCCGGCGATGCGGCGGCGCTCCTCCTCCTGGGCCCACACGACCCGCCGGAGCAGCCAGCGGCGCTGCAGGTCGAGGCGGACCAGGCGCTCGTGGGCCAGATGGCGCTCGGTGACGTCACGCAGCACCACCACCTTGCCGGTGACCCGGCCGCTGCGGTCGGCCAGGGGGGTGGCCGACAGCTCGTAGCGGCGCCCGCCCAGCTCCACCTCCTCGGGCAGGACCGGGTCGTCGGCCCGCTCCACCAGCGACGGCTCGACCCGCAGCAGCTGCTCGACCTGGCGGCCGACGGCTCGGGGGGCGGGCACGCCAAGGGCCCGCTCGGCCGCCGGGTTGAGCTTCACCACCCGCCGGTAGGGGTCGAGCACCAGGACCGCGTCCAGCATCGTCTCGAACACCGAGGTCCGGGCGGCCGGGGCCAGGTCGAGCAGCTGGAACCGGAACAGGCCCCAGACCAGCACGGTCCCGGTGAGCACGAACAGGAACGGGGTCAGCTCGACGTGGCCAAACGGCCCCAGGTTGAGGTTGTGGGCCAGGTTGGCCACGCTCGGCAGGAGCACGGCCACGATCAGCAGCAGGCTCTGGCGCCAGTAGCGCCGCGACACCCGGGTCAGGGTGGCCACGAACAGGCCGGTCGCCCCCCACAGGACCAGGTTGGCGTAGACCAGGAACGGCCAGAACAGGGGTCCGACCTGGGCGATGGCCCGGGTCGGGTCGGCCTCCGCGTCGGGCCGGTAGTAGCGGACCAGGTCGTGGGTGGCCGGGATGGCCAGCAGGGCCACGGTGGCCACTGGGACCACGGCCAGGGCGGCCATGGTCCGCCGGTTCACCCACTGGGGCCGGCCGGTGTACTGCATCACGAAGGCGTAGAAGGCCGGGGGGAGCAGGGCGATGCCGAGCCACTTGGCGTCGCCCCAGAACAGCCGCACCGGCAGGCGGGTCGCGGCCAGCTCGAGGGCGTAGGCCAGCCCCCACCAGCCGGCCGCGGCCAGCATGACGACCAGGCTGGCCCCGGCCGAGGCCTTGCGGTGCCGCCAGACGTAGACGGTGTAGCCGGTCAGGCAGAGGCCGCCGACCAGGGCGGCCGCGCTGAAGTACCAGGGCCGGGCCAAAGCGGCGACCTTTCGAGCGGGATGGCCCGTTCGGGCTAAGCAGCGAATGCTAAGCCATCTGCTTCGTTCGAGCTAGCCCTGGTGCGACGCCCCAGCCTCGGCGAACTGGCGGGTCCGGCTGGGCCGGACGAACACGATCTGGCCCTGGGCCAGCTCCAGCTCCTCGGCGTCCTCGCGCGACAGCTGGGCCCAGACCCGCTGGCCGTCGTCCAGCAACAGGTCGGCCCGGACCTCGAAGCCGAGGTGGACCAGCCGCTCGACCATGGCCTCGGAGGTGGTGCCGTTGGGCTGGCGCCGGACCTCGACGTCGTGGGGGCGGACGAACAGCCCGCCCAGGCGGGTCACCGGGCCGACGAAGCCCATCACGAAGGCATTGGCGGGGTGCTCGTAGAGGTCGCGGGGCCCGCCGACCTGCTCGACCCGACCCTGGTTCATGACCACGATCCGGTCGGCCACCTCCATGGCCTCCTCCTGATCGTGGGTGACGAACACGGTGGTCACGTGGACCTCGTCGTGGAGG